>JBGCEL010000039.1:0-84450 GCA_045106455.1 Gammaproteobacteria bacterium | reverse complement strand
CGCAGCGAACGATTCTCTTCCTTGAGTTGTCCGCAGGTGTTGATCAGATCGCTGATCCGGCTCTCGAGCTTTTTGAGCTCCAGATCGAACTGTTGTTTGGGGGTCTCGGCATTCATGGGGCCAAAGTCTAAAGTCGTGGCTCAGGAGCGTCAATTTAACCGTGTCACAAACCCGAGCTGCGGCGCCTCTGGTGGTAGAATGTGGGGTCTCAAGCTCGGTAAAGGCCGAATTTATGTCAGAACAAATTGCCGCTCATCTGCTGGTTTCCGCAGAGGGCTACGAGGGTGCGGCCTCCCATCAGGGTGGATTCTTCGGTCTGGCCTGTGCCAGCCCGACCGATGCGACCGACCGCTGGGTGCAAAGCGTGTTGGACGATTGGCCCGCCGACCTGCGCCACGAAGAGCATCGTGACACGCTCGCAGACGCGGCCGGCGTGTGGGCAAAGCAGCTCAATGAAGGGCAGCTTGCATTCGGATTAATTGTGGCCGGAGACGACGCGGCTTTGCACGAACGCACCGAGACGCTGGCGCAGTGGTGTCAGGGTTACCTGGTGGGATTGGCGATGGGTGGGATCAAAGATCACAACGCGTTGCCCGGCGATGTGCCGGAGTTCGTGAACGACCTGCTAAAAATTTCGCAGGCCGCTGCAGACGGCGAGACCAACGAAGATGAAAATGCGTTTTACGAGTTGTGTGAATACGTGCGGGTGGGTGTGCAGTTGGTGTTTGATGAGCTGGCCATGGTGCGTGAAGCGCCAAAAGAGCAGGTGCACTAAATGACCGGCGGCATGAGTGCCAGTGAGTTTGCGCGGCGACGCCGTCAGTTGATGCGATTGATGGGCGAGCGCAGTATCGCCATCTTGCCGGCGGCACCCGAGCGCTCACGCAATCGTGACGTGGTGTATCCGTTTCGCCAGGACAGCGATTTTGTCTATCTGACCAATTTCACGGAGCCGCAAAGCGTCGCCGTACTGGTGCCCGGGCGCGACAGCGGCGAGTTCATTCTTTTTTGCCGTGATCGAGACCCGGAACGCGAAACCTGGGACGGTCGTCGTGCGGGGCAAGAGGGCGCGGTACGTGATTTTGGTGCCGACGACGCGTTTGGTATCGAGGATATTGACGATATTCTGCCCGGACTCATGGAGCACGGTGAGCGCGTTTTCTACACCATGGGTATCCATCCGCAGTTTGATCAACAAATGATTGGCTGGATGAATACGTTGCGCGCCCGGGGTCAGGCCAGTGACAGGCAGGCGCCGCAGGAGATTGTGGCACTGGATCATCTGTTGCACGACATGCGCTTATATAAGAGTCGCAGTGAGCTGGTTACGATGCGCCGCTCCGCAAAAATCGCCACGACGGCCCACGAGCGCGGCATGCGCGTGTGCCGGCCGGGTCTCAACGAGGCGGCGATCGAGGCGGAGCATCTGCATGAATTTCGACGTCACGGGGCAACCTGGTCGTATCCGCCCATCGTCGGTGGCGGTGAAAACGGCTGCATCCTGCACTACATCGAAAACAATCAGCCGCTCAACGACGGCGATCTGGTGTTGGTGGATGCCGGCTGCGAACTGGATTATTACGCCTCCGATATCACGCGCACGTTTCCTGTGAACGGGCGCTTCTCTGCTGCACAGCGCACCATCTACAACATCGTACTTGACGCGCAGCTCGCCTCGATTGAGGCCGCAGTATGCGGCAACGACTGGAATGCGCCGCACCTGGCGGCGGTAAAAACCTTAACCAAAGGTTTGCTTAAGGTGGGTTTGCTGGAAGGTACCTTGAAATCTTGCCTGGCCGATGAGTCATACAAACGCTTTTATATGCATCGCACATCACACTGGCTTGGCATGGATGTGCACGACGTGGGTGACTATCGCGTGGGCGACACGTGGCGTGAGCTTGAGCCGGGCATGGTGTTGACCATCGAGCCGGGCATTTATATTCCGCCGGGCATGAAGGGCGTCGCGAAAAAATGGTGGGGTATTGGCGTGCGTATTGAAGATGACGTGGCGGTGACGCGCAAAGGGCCCGACGTGCTCAGTAAGCACCTGGTCAAAACGGTCGATGATATCGAAGCGCTGATGGCCAACGCGTGAACAATAGCTACGACGTTGTGATTGCCGGTGGCGGACTTGTGGGGGCGTCGCTGGGCGTGGCGCTCGCCGGATCCGGGCAGCGGGTTGCTGTGCTGGAGGTTACACCGCCGGGCGATGAGCAGCCGGGCTTTGATGACCGGGCCACGGCGCTGTCGCGCACCAGCGTCGACATTTTGCGCACGCTGGATATTTGGCCCGGCGATGATGCGGCCAGTCCGATCAAAACAATCCATGTGAGTGATCGCGGCCGTTTCGGCAGCACGCGCATGCACACCGCTCAACACGGTCTGGATGCGTTTGGCTACGTGATTGAAAACCGCGTACTGGGCAAGGCGCTGTGGGCGGCGCTTGGCGATTGCGATGTGGATGTCTTTTGCCCCGCACGTGTTGAGGTGGCGACGTTGCAGCCGGGCGGCGCGGCACTAAAGCTCGACGGTGACGGCGAGCGCATTGATGCGGGGCTTCTGGTCATCGCCGAGGGCGCGCTGTCGGCGACGCGTGATTTGATCGGCGTAGGCGTGGATATCACCAGCTACACGCGCACCGCATTGGTTGCCAACATCAGTACCGAAAAGCCCCACGAGGGCCGCGCTTTCGAGCGTTTTACACGGGATGGGCCGCTGGCTGTGCTGCCGCTCACGCGCGGGCGCAGCAACGTCGTGTGGTCATTGGCCAAAGACAAAGCGCAGACGCTGATCGAGGACGATGCGGCATTTAAAGCCGCGTTGCAGGAAACTTTCGGTTATCGACTGGGGCACATTACTGAAGTAGGGCAGCGCTCGAGCTATCCGTTGGCGAAGGCTGTGGCGCAGTCGGTGCATGGTGATCACTGGGTGCTGGTGGGCAATGCCGCAAACGCCGTGCATCCGGTGGCGGGGCAGGGTTTGAATTTGGGGCTGCGCGATGTTGCCTCGTTAGCCGAGCTGATTTGGCAGCGCGCGGATGCGCCGTGGCCGAAGGTTCTGGAGCGTTATGCGCAGTGGCGCGCCGCGGATCATCGCGAGGTGCTGCGGCTCACGGATTCTCTGGTGCGTGTGTTTACGCACGAAGCGCAGCCGGTTGGCGTGGCGCGTGACGCGGCGCTAATCGCGATGCAGATTGTGCCGCCGCTGCGACGCTGGTTTGCGCGACGCTCGATGGGTTATCGCGATGAACTGCCACGTTTGGCGCGCGGGGTGCGATTGTCATGAAGCGTCGCGCGGATGTTGTCATTGTGGGTGGTGGCATGGTCGGCGGGTCGCTGGCCGCTTCGCTCGCAAGCGAAGGGTTTGACGTTGTGGTGCTCGACGCCGGTGATGCGCCCGTGGCGCCGGAGGGTGCTGCGTATGCGCCGCGCGTCGTCGCGGTATCACGCGCGTCCGAACGGCTTCTGCGACATTGCGGCGCCTGGCAGCACATGTCGTCAGCGCGAGTGGCGCCTTACGGCGGGATGCGCGTTTGGGACGCCGCCGGTTCGCCGATCGATGATGATGCGCTGGCCTTCAGTGCGCACGAAATTGGCGAGCCGAACCTGGGGCACATTGTTGAGAATGACTTGGTGGCGGCCGCCGCGTTTCAGGCGGCGCAGGCGCAGGCATCGCTGAGCTGGCACACCAATACGCGCGTCAATCAAATTTCAATAAATGAACGTCGCGCTCGTGTAGAGACCGATGATGGCGGCGTCATTAGCGCGCCACTGGTGGTGGCCGCGGACGGTGCGCGTTCCGAATGCCGGGATTTGCTTGGGGTGGCGGTGCGGCGTGGAAGTTACGAGCAAAGCGCGGTGGTAACCCACGTGCGAGGTTCGCAGTCCCACGAGGACACGGCGTGGCAACGTTTTTTGCCCTCGGGTCCGCTGGCGTTACTGCCATTGGCCGATGGTCGGTGTTCGATTGTGTGGTCCACAACGCCTGATCACGCGGCGGAACTGATGGCCTGCGATGGCGCGACATTTTGTGCCCAGCTGAGCAAAGCCAGCGCCGGTGTGTTCGGTGACATCACAGAATGTAGCAAGCGCTACACGTTTCCACTGCAGTGGCTGCACGTTGAGCGCTACAGCGGTGCGCGTTTTGCCATTGTTGGCGACGCCGCACACGTTGTGCATCCGCTGGCCGGGCTTGGGGTCAATTTGGGTTTGGCGGATGTTGCGTCATTGGCCGCCGCGCTGGTGGCGGCAAGACAGGCCGAGCGTGATATCGGTGATGCGCCGGTGCTGCGTCCGTTTGCTCGCGAGCGCAAGGCGCAGAACGCGTTGATGCTCGATGCCTTAAGCGGATTGCACCGACTCTTTAGTAATGAGGCCTTCGGTTTGTCGTTAGCGCGCCGCTTCGGATTGCGCGCCGTGAATCGCGCGTCGCCGTTGCGCAGGTTCTTTGCGCGGCGGGCAATGGGGCTCGACTAGTTTTACAGCGCGTCCATTTTGGCGGCGCAGATAAAATCGTTGTCCGACAGGCCGTCGATGGCGTGTGTGGTCCACGTCACGTGGCAGCGCCCGTAGCCCACCTCGAGATCCGGGTGATGGCCTTCTGCATTAGCGATGAACGCAATGGCGTTCACAAAGCCCATCGTGCGATAGAAATTCGTAAAGGTGAATTCGCGTTGGATGGATTTGCCGTCCCCGCTTAGCGCCCAGTCGGCGTGAATCTGACTCATCATGTCGCGCGCTTGAGTTTGTGACAAAGGCGCCACGCCACCTTCGCAGGGCTTGCATTGTTGTT
This sequence comes from Gammaproteobacteria bacterium, assembly GCA_045106455.1. Lineage (GTDB taxonomy): Bacteria > Pseudomonadota > Gammaproteobacteria > Steroidobacterales > JBCCMA01 > JBCCMA01. Next base: position 79,656 of record JBGCEL010000039.1, on the reverse strand, counting down.
CTTTTAACGCGCTCATGGGGTGTCCTGCTTGTGGGGTGTTATTTAGAGTGGAGCTTAGGCGGCGGAGCGACTTTCGTCCGCGACCACTTCGCGTGCGTGGCCCAGCAGATCGCCGTCCATGGTCTCAAACAAATCACTAAAGTGATTGAGCACGAAGTAGTGTGGCTGCATTTTGTCGATGCGAAAATCGGTGCGCAGGATGTCGTCAACGTCGAACGGACGACGATCCACGTGGGGATCGTGCAGCGCATGGGCGGTTTCGCCAATCGATGAAGCGATGCCAGCGCCGTACACCTGTAGAGGTTGTCCCGGTTTCTGAATCAAGCCGAATTCGATCGTAAACCAATACAGACGCGCCAGTATTTCCTGTTCCGCTGCGCTTGCCTGTGCTCCGAGGCGGCCATAGGCCTGCGTGAAGTCAGCAAAGTCCGGGTGCGTGAGCAGCGGCGCGTGACCAAAAATCTCATGGAACAGATCGGGTTCACGCAGGTAATTAAGCTCGTCGCGCCGGCGTATAAAAGAGGCCGCCGGGAATTCGCGTCGTGCGAGCATCGTGAAGAACAGGTCAGCGTCGATCAGGGCAGGGACCGGCGAGACCGTCCAACCGGTGGCCTTGATGAGTGCCGCCGAAATTTCCGGGCACTGTGGGGCGCGGTGCGTCGGCAGTGCCAGCTGCTCAAGGCCCGTGAGGTATTCGCTGCAGGCGGTGCCATGAACGCCCGCCATCTGGCGTTCGAACAGAATGGACCAAGTTTCGTTCTCTTCGGCGCTGTACGCGATATTTCCCTGAAGATCGGGTTTTTTCGCGACATATTGTGTTTGGTGTTCCATGACAAACCTGCGCTTGCGTGAGTAGAGGACCAGTATGCGCGCTAAAACGTGGAATGTTTTTGCATTTATTGATCAATTTGAGCCAAAATAGAAAGAATTTATTCATTTTGGTCGCTTTGACCGAAGGTTTATTCTAAATGTTTCATTTGGATCGAATGGATGTCTCAATTTTGGAAGCGCTTCAGGCGGATGCGCGTCTGTCCAATCAGCGCCTGGCGGATAAAGTTGGGCTCTCCCCCTCGGCGTGCTGGCGTCGGGTGAAGAGTCTGGAGGAAGCCGGGGTGATTGATCGCTACGTCACGCTGCTCAATCCGGCCCGGGTCAATCTGGGCGTGACGGCGTATCTGCAGCTGTCATTAGAGAACCATCAGCCCGAGACGGTGGCCGCCTTTGATCAGCTGATTAATGAGGTGTCTGAGATCACCGAGTGCTACTCGATGAGCGGCCAGGATGACTATCTGATCCGAATCTCCACCGCGACGCTCGCCGACTACGAGGCGCTGATGGGCCGACATTTTATGCGCGCGTCAGGGCTGCGCACGGCCAATACCAGCTTCGTGCTCAAGCAAAAAAAATACACCACCGCGTTGCCCGTCGTGGCAACGCGTGGTGACGATAGTTAATGGAAGGATAGTTAATCGAAACTATTGAGCCAGGTGTCCACGTTGTCGCTCAAGATGTCGAGCGGTACGCCGCCACTGCCGAGCACCACTTCGTGAAAATCGCGCACGTCGAATTTGTCGCCGAGCTCGGCCTCGGCGCGGCGCCGCAGTTCCTGAATTTTTAGTTCGCCAATTTTGTAGGCCAGTGCCTGACCCGGCCAGGCGATGTAGCGATCGATTTCATTGACAATATCGTGTTTCGCTTTGGCCGCATTATCCTCAAAAAACGCAATCGCTTTGTCACGCGACCAGCGTTTGTGATGCATGCCGGTGTCGACCACCAGACGCACGGCGCGCCACATTTCATACGTTAACTGACCAAACTTTGAGTACGGATCTTTGTATAGACCCAGTTCGTCGCCGAGGCTTTCACTGTACAGACCCCAGCCTTCCACAAACGCGGTGTAACCACCGAAGCGTCGGAATGCGGGCAGGTCGCCAAGCTCCTGCGCCAGAGCAATCTGTAAGTGATGACCCGGCATGGCTTCGTGCACCGTGAGTACTTCAATTTCGTACTTTGGACGTACTTCGGGACGGTATAAATTGACGAAGTAAAAGCCGGCGCGGCTGCCGTCAGCGGCCGGGCGTGAGTAGTACGCTGTGGTGGTGTCCGGTGCGATCGCGTCAGGGATTGGTTTGACGCCGTAAGGCATGCGCGGCAGGCGTTTGAACAGCTTGACCAATTCCGGGTCGATACGTTTGCTGGTGGCTCTGTATTCGCGCAGCAGGTCGTCGGCGTTGTCAAAATAAAACTGTTTGTCCGTGCGCAGGAAATCCAGAAACTCTGCGAAGCTGCCTTCAAATTCCACGTCATCGATGATGGTTTGCATGGCCGCTCGAATGCGCTTCACTTCGCTTAGTCCGATGTCGTGTATTTCATCCGGCGTTAGTTCGGTGGTGGTGTAGTGTTGTGCTCGCTGGGCGTAAAAATTGCTGCCATCAGGCAGTGCCCATGCGCCGACGGTGTCACGGCAGGCTGGCAAATATTCATCGTTAAAAAACGCCAGCATTTTGCGGTAGGCCGGCAGCACAATCGTGTTCACGGCGTTTAAGCCTGCGCTGCGCAGCGCTTTTTGTTCCGAGGCGCTGATGCTCGCAGGCATGTTTTTAAATGGCGCAAAAAAACCACTGTCTTCGGGCGCTACAAGTTGCGCTTCAATTTGTTCCGGCACGCGCTGCATGATGATCGTGGGGTGGGTACGCTTTTCGGTGATGCCCATGCGCATCAGAGCAATGGTCTGTGCCATGTAGGTATCAAACGCGTTGAGTCGGGCAACCCAGTTTTCGTAGTCGGCGGTGCTGTTGAAGCGCATCTGTTGGGCGATCTGATCGGCGCTTTGAATGCCGCCACGCTGATTGAGTGGCTGCAAAAACATGCGATATCGATGCGTGTTGACCCGGCGTTCGTAGGTTTGCTCGAACAGGGCCAAATTCAGCTCGTCATGCTCATCCCAGTCACTCTGATTGGCTTTGAGGCGGCGGGCGCGAGCCAGAAACGTGCGGTCGCTGGCGTGACGCTTTGCTATGGCGGCGGGGCTTAAATCCGGCCACAGCGCGTTGTAGCGGGTGTCACCGAGATTTGAGGCAAGCACTGGGCTTGCGGCCAGATCGGCCTGCCAGGCTTCTTCGAAAAAAGCGTTCAGATCGTCGCTGTGGGCGTGGCATAGCGGCGCGCCCCACAACAGGGCGAAACCGGCCAAAACAGCGGGAATCAGGGCTGAAAAAAGAGGGTTTGAACGCATAGCGGGCTCTCCGGGTCGATTGCGGGCATTGTGACGACGGCGTCGCGTGGCGGCAAGCGCCCCGTTCGCTGGTGCTCAGGGGCCTATTTGAGTATCCTCCGGCCACCGGTTTTCGTGGATCAGCGGAAGAGAATTCGCTACGAATCGCCGAAGGCGCAACCCGCTCGGAAACGCTCAGGCAAAAGGACCGCTGATCTCAACCGGCTCTGGAGAGTGGCTGCACGACAGCCCACCGAAGGGGCAGGGGTATTCAATCACCCCGATCTCTCAGGTAAGCGGACAGAGGGGCGGCCGGCACGTGTGTGCCCGGTTTCGTACGCCCGACAAAGAGAGTGCCGCCGTATGTCTAATTCGATCAAGACCACAGCATTAAATGAGCACCACCGTGCGGCCGGCGCGCGCATGGTTGATTTTGGCGGCTGGGATATGCCGATCCACTACGGCTCGCAAGTTGAAGAGCATCACGCCGTGCGTCAGGACGCCGGTATGTTTGACGTGTCCCACATGACCGTCGTTGATCTGACCGGACCGCGCGTCAGAGAATTTTTGCGCCACCTTTTGGCCAACGACGTGGCCAAACTCAAAACGTCCGGCAAGGCGCTGTACTCATGCATGCTCAACGAGCACGGCGGCGTGATTGACGATCTCATTGTCTATTACCTGGATGATGAATTTTTTCGCGTCGTGGTGAATGCCGCGACACGCGACAAAGACATCGCGTGGATCGATCAGCACGCACAGGCGTTTGATGTGGTGATGCGCGAGCGTGACGACTTGGCCATGCTGGCCGTGCAGGGCCCCAACGCCCGCGAGAAAATGGCCAGTACGCTCGATACCTCAGGTCGCGAGCCGGTTCTGGCGCTCAAGCCATTCACCGCGCTGCAGGTTGGCGAAGAGTTTGTCGCGCGCACCGGCTACACCGGTGAAGACGGCTTTGAGGTGATCGTGAGTCACGAGGCGATCGGTCAGCTGTGGGACGCGCTGCTGGCGGCCGGTGTGCGACCTTGCGGTCTGGGTGCCCGCGACACGTTACGTCTGGAAGCCGGTATGCATTTGTACGGGCAGGATATGGACGAAGACACGCAGCCTTTGGCCTGCGGTTTGTCCTGGACCGTTGCGTTCGAGCCTGTGGGGCGCGAGTTTATTGGTCGTGCAGCGCTTGAGAGCGCACGCGATGCCGGTGTCGACACACGACTGGTCGCGCTGCTGCTCGAAGGTCGTGGCGTGATTCGCGCCGGCCAGTCCGTGCTGCTGGGTGACAACGTGGTGGGCACGGTCACGAGCGGCACGTTTTCACCAACGTTAAAGCGTGCGATTGGCCTTGCGCAAGTCAGTAGCGCCGTTGAGGCGACCTGTAGCGTCGATATACGCGGCAAGGCGATTGAAGCGACGGTGCACAACCCGCCGTTTGTCCGTCACGGGCAAATCAAGATTTCCATTTAGTTTCGGATAGCGAGGAATAACAACATGAGCGAAGTACCTGAGGATCTGCGATACACCGCCAGCCACGAATGGGTGCGGCTGACTGACGACGGCACGGTATTGATTGGTATCACCGATCATGCCCAGGATGCACTGGGCGATCTGGTGTACGTCGAGGTGCCTGAAGAGGGTAATCACTACAGCGCAGGCGATGCGGTCGCGGTGGTTGAATCCACCAAATCGGCTTCGGATATTTACGCACCGATTGCCGGCACGATCAGCGAAGCCAACGATGCGCTGGTTGACGCGCCGGAGCTGGTCAATGAGCAGCCCTACGGCGACGGTTGGATTATGAGCATCCAACCGGACAATCCCGACGATCTTGAAGAGTTGATGGACGCGGAAGCGTACGAAGACAGCTTGCAGGAATAATCCACCCCTCGACAGGACACGGCCATGCCATTTAATCCCCACACAGAGCTTGATATCGAACAGATGCTGGCCGCCATTGGCGCCGAATCGATCGATGAGTTGTTTGACGAAATTCCGGCGTCGCTGCGCATAGGCGAACTCGACGGTGTGCCCGAGGCGCTCAACGAGATGCAGGTCACGCGTTTGATGCACGCGCGCGCCGGCGAAGACGACGGTCTATTGAACTTTATTGGTGCCGGCGCCTACGAGCACCACGTGCCGGCGGCCGTTTGGCAGCTTGCGACCCGTGGGGAGTACTACACGGCCTATACGCCGTATCAGGCCGAAGCGAGTCAGGGCACGCTCCAGCTCATTTACGAGTATCAGACGATGATGGCGCGTTTGACCGGGATGGATGTGTCCAATGCATCGTTGTACGACGGGGCCTCCGGACTGGCCGAGGCCGTGCTGATGGCGGTGCGTGCCAACCGCAAGAGCAAGTCGAAAAAAGTGCTGTGTCTTGGCAGCGTGAACCCGCGTTATCGCGATACCGTGCGTGCCATTACCGCAACGCAGGGGATCGATCTGGTGGAGATCGAGTTTGATGCAGCGACCGGCGTCACGCCGCTTGGGGCGCTCGCAGATTACAACGACGACGACATCGCCGCGTTGATCGTGCAGCAACCCAATTTCTTCGGTGGCTACGAAGCGGTTGATGCGGCCACGGACTGGGCGCACAAGAAAAATGCGCTCATGATTGCGGTGGTGAACCCCACGTCGCTGGCGCTGCTCAAGCCGCCGGGCGAATGGGGCGACAACGGCGCTGACATTGCTTGTGGCGATGGCCAGCCTCTGGGCGTGCCGCTGTCCTCAGGCGGCCCTTACTTTGGATTCATTACCTGTCGTCAGAGCTTTGTGCGACAGATGCCTGGACGCATTGTTGGGCGTACGGTTGATGTCGACGGGCGCGATGGGTTTGCGCTCACCCTGCAAGCCCGCGAGCAACATATTCGCCGCTCGAAAGCGACCTCAAATATTTGCACCAACCAAGGCCTGGTGGTCACTGCAGCCACCATTTATATGTCGCTGGTGGGTCCGGAAGGACTGGCGCGCGTCGCGGCCAGTTGCAACGCCAACACCCGTTCGCTGGTTGATGCCTGTGCGGCCATCGATGGCGTGGAGGTGGTGTTCGACAAACCGTTTTTCCATGAAGCGGTGCTGCGTTTGCCGGTGGATACGCAGCAAGTGCTGCAGGCCATGGGCGAGGCAGGTATCGCGGCCGGCTTCGACTTGGGCAAAGACTATCCGCAGTTCGAAGGCTGCATTCTGGTCTGCGCAACCGAAACGCGCACGGCCGAGGATATCGCGCTGTACGCGACCGAGTTGCAACGTTGTCTTGAGGCCGCGCGTCAGGCGCAGGGAGCACGAGCATGAGCGAACCATTAATTTTTGAGAGTAGCCGTGCTGGTCGTCGTGCGTTCGCGCAAGCGCCGAACGACCATCCGGCCACCAACATTCCAGAAGGCCTGGGTCGCACCTCGCCCATCGGATTGCCCGAGGTGACTGAACTGCAAACCGTGCGTCACTTCACGCGTTTGTCGCAGCGTAACTTCGCGATCGATACGCACTTCTACCCGCTGGGTTCGTGCACGATGAAATACAACCCGCGCGCCTGCAATTCGCTCGCCATGCTGCCGGGCTTTTTGAATCGTCATCCGCTGTCGCCGGAGTTGCACGGTCAGGGCGTATTAAAAACGCTGTACGAGCTGCAGGATATTTTGAAATCGGTCACCGGTATGCGTGGCGTATCACTCACGCCGATGGCCGGCGCTCAGGGTGAGTTTGCCGGTGTGGCTATGATTCGTGCGTACCACGTGCATCGCGGCGACACCCATCGCAATGAAATTATCGTGCCCGACGCGGCCCACGGGACGAACCCGGCCACGGCGATCATGTGTGGTTGCGTGGTGCGTGAAATTCCCACGGCGCCCGATGGCGACGTGGATATGGACGCGCTGCGCGAAGCGCTTGGCCCGAATACGGCCGGCATCATGCTGACGAATCCGTCAACGCTTGGCGTGTTTGAGCGTCGTATTAAAGAGATCAGTGAGCTGGTGCACGATGCGGGCGGCCTGCTTTATTACGATGGCGCCAATCTCAACGCGATCCTTGGTAAAGCGCGCCCCGGTGACATGGGCTTTGATGTGATTCATATGAATCTGCACAAGACCTTCTCCACCCCGCACGGCGGTGGCGGCCCGGGCTCCGGCGCCATCGGTGTAGCCGATTCGCTGTTGCCGTTTATGCCGGTGCCGGTGGTGGGTAAAGAGGGCGATCAGTATCGTTGGCTCGATGAGCAGGATCTGCCGCTGAGTATTGGCCGCTTGTCGGCGTGGATGGGTAACACGGGTGTGCTGTTGCGGGCCTACATTTACGCCCGCATGCTTGGCCGCAAGGGCATGGGCCGGGTCGCTGAATTTGCCACGCTGAACGCCAACTACTTGATGGTGCGTTTGCGCGAAGAGGGATTTCAAATTGCGTTTCCGGAACGCCGCGCGAGCCACGAATTTATTGTGACGTTGAAGCGTGAGGCCAAAGAGTACGGCACCAGCGCGATGGATTTTGCCAAAGCGTTGCTGGATGAAGGTTGTCACGCGCCGACCACCTACTTCCCGCTGTTGGTACCCGAGTGTCTTTTGATCGAGCCCACGGAAACCGAGGCCAAGGAAGATCTGGATCGATTTATCGAGGCGATGGTGCGGATTCGCGATAAGGCGAAAACTGATCCTGAGTACGTGAAGGCGGCGCCGTACACCACGGTGGTGCGACGTCTCGACGATGTGCGCGCGGCACGCCAACTCGATCTGACCTGGACGCCTGAAGCCGACGCGTGAGTGCTCTGATCTTCGGGGCGCTGGCCTTCGACACGCTGATGCAGTTCGAAGGTCGCTTCGCCGAGCAGATCTTGCCGGAGGAAGTGGATCGGCTGAGCGTGTCGTTTCCCGTGCCCACCATGCGGCGCGAATTTGGCGGCTGTGCCGGCAACATTGCTTACAACATGGCGTTGCTTGGCGAGGCCGGTTGGCCGGCGTGCGTTGTGGGTAGTGATTTTGCGCCGTACGCCCTCTGGCTGGACGAAAATAACGTCGATCGACGCTATGTTCGGGAACTTGCGGACGAATTTACCGCCCAAGCCTTTATCACCTCGGATATCGAAGGCAATCAGATTACGGCCTTTCACCCCGGAGCGATGGCGCACGACGTCATGGCGCATATGCCCCGTGATGCCGGCGTGAGAATTGGCGTGATTGCCCCGGATGGTGCGCAGCCGATGCAGCGCGCCGCGCGTTATTTCGAGGCGGCGAAGGTGCCGTTCCTGTGGGATCCGGGTCAATTTATGACCTCGCTGAACGCGCAGCAGATGACCGAATTTGTCCAGCGCGCGCGCTGGGTGAGTGTCAATCGCTATGAGGCGGAGCTCCTTGCCAAAGGCACCGGGCAGTCTTTGGCGACTCTATCGCGCCAAGTACGTGCGCTGGTTGTGACGCAGGGCGCAGAAGGGTCCCAGATTTGGAGCGATGGTGAAATGCTTGAAGTGCCGGCTGCCAAGGTAGCGTCGGCTGTCGATCCAACCGGCTGCGGTGACGCGTATCGCGCCGGACTGGTGTACGGTCTGCTACGAGACGCGACGTGGACGTATTGTGCCCGGGTGGCGTCGGTCATGGGCGCGCTGGCCGTGGAGAGCCACGGCACACAAAACCATCGTGCCAGTTTCGCGCAGATCGCCGAGCGTTATGAGCACAGTTACAACGAGTCAATAAATGAGTGAACGCAGAATGAAAAAGACCGTGTTGTTGATGCTGTTAGGTTGTTTTGCAAGTTCAGCCTTCGCACAGCGCGCGAGCACCGCATGGAATCAGACACTCGATCGCATCTCCACCGGTGTGGTGTCGATTCGTGTGGACGGCACGCGGGCGTTCGATACCGACTGGAACCAGTCGACTCAGGCCACTGGTTTTGTGGTGGACGCCGAGCGCGGGCTCATTTTGACCAATCGTCACGTGGTGACGGCCGGACCCGTTGTGGCGCAGGCGGTCTTTTTGAATCACGAAGAAGTGGATCTCAAGCCGGTGTATCGCGATCCGGTGCACGACTTCGGTTTGTTCCGCTACAACCCGGAAGACTTGCGTTTTATTCAGCCGCAGGAACTCAAACTTAATTCTCAGAGTGCGCTGGTCGGGCGTGAGATTCGCGTCGTGGGCAACGACGCGGGCGAACAGATTTCGATTCTCGCCGGTACATTGGCCAAGCTTGATCGTCAGGCGCCGGACTACGGTCGTGGCAAGTACAACGACTTCAACACCTTTTATTTGCAGGCCGCTTCAGGCACGTCCGGCGGTTCGTCAGGTTCACCGGTGATTGATGTGGACGGCCACGTGGTTGGTTTGAACGCCGGCGGCAGTTCCGGCGCCCAAAGCAGCTTTTTCCTGCCGCTGAATCGCATTGAGCGTGCGCTTGATCTGATTCGTGAGGGGCGCGAAGTGTCGCGCGGCACTTTGCAAACCGTTTTTGTTCATCGCCCGTTTGATGAGCTGCGCCGCCTGGGGCTAGATCCTGCAACCGAACGCGTGGCGCGTGAAGACAACGGCTCGCGCACCGGCATGTTGACGGTGGGGCAAGTGGTGCCCGGTGCACCCGTCGACGATGTGCTGCAGTCCGGCGACATATTAGTAAGCGTGAACGATCAGCGTGTGACCACGTTCGTGCCGCTCGCTGAAATCCTCGATGCAAACGTAGGCGCCGCGGTAAAGATTGCATTTGAGCGCGGCGGAGAACGTCACGAGAAAACGGTGACCGTGGACGATCTGCACGCGATTTCTCCGGCCGAATTTATTGAAGTGGGTGAGGCGGTTTTGCATCGTCTTTCTTATCAGCAGGCGCGGCATTTCAACATGCCGGCCACCGGCGTATACGTTGCTAACCCCGGCTATGTGTTTGGCACGGCAGCGATCCCGCGCGGCGCCGTGATCAGTTCAGTGGATGGCAAGCCCACGCCCGATCTGGACGCGCTCGAGAAGGTCATAGATTCACTGGGCGACGGCGACCGCGCCAGCGTGCGGTATTACACGGCAGACGATCCGCGCAACACCACGGTGCGTGTTGTGCGCATGGATCGGCGCTGGTTCCGTGCGCGCCGTTGTCATCGTGATGACGAGCAGGGCAAGTGGCCGTGCCGTACGCTTGCCGGTGGGCCTGTGTCAGAGCCCGCCACGCCCACAACGGTGCGCTTTGCGCGCAACGACGATCCGCGGGCCAACGCGCTGGCGCCTTCGCTGGTACGGGTGAATTTTGAAATGCCGTACACCGCCTCGGGTGTGTCGGATCGCTACTACCACGGCACGGGCCTGATCGTGGACACCGAGCGTGGCTGGGTTGTGGTCGATCGCAACACGGTGCCGGTGGCACTGGGCGATGTCACGCTTACGTTTGCCGGTTCGGTGGAGGTGCGCGGTCGCGTACGCTATGTGCATCCAATTCATAACCTCACCGTGCTGGAATACGATCCGGCGCTGCTGGGTGACACGCCGCTGCGTGCCGCGCGCTTGCGCGAAATGCCCGGCAAGTCCGGCGACAAAGTTTGGGTGGTGGGCCTTAAAGGCGATCACCGTCTGGTGACCCAGTCCACTGAGGTGGCGTCGATCGATCCGGTGCAGTTTCCGCTGTCTCGCACGTTCCGTTTCCGCCAAACCAATCTCGAGACCGTGTCGTTGGTGAACCCGCCGTCGGATATCGACGGTGTGCTGGCCGATAAAAAAGGTCATGTGGTCTCGCTGTGGTCGAGCTTTGCATTCCAAAGCGGACAGGGCGCAGCCCAAACCAACAAAGGCGTGCCGATTGCACCGGTGCGCGACATGATCGAGCGCCTGCGTTCGGGTACCGAGCTGCGTTCGCTTGAAGCGGAGTTTGTGCCGGTGCCGATGTCGGCGGCGCGCAAGCTTGGCTTGCCGGCCGAATGGGCCGAACGGATTGAAAAAGACGATCCTAAGCGTCGGCGCGTGATGAAACTGTTGCGCACGGTCGCCGGCACGCCGGCCGCCGCGCAGCTCAAAGCCGGCGATTTGCTGCTGGCACTCGACGGCGAGCCGATCACCAATTTCCGCGAAATGGAGCGTGCCGCCCAACGCGAATCGGTGCGCGTGACGCTGTGGCGTGACAAGCAGCTAGAAGAATTCGATATGCAGACCGTCGCGCTCGATGGTGAAGGTCTTGAGCGTGTGTTCCTGTGGGCCGGTGCGCTCATCCAAGAGCCACATCGTGCGCTGGCGGCCCAACGTGGCATCAAGCCACACGGCGTTTATGTGGCGTACTTTGGTTACGGCTCACCGGCCACGCGCTATGGCTTGTGGCCGGGGCGACGGATTGTTGAGGTGGACGGCAAGTCGGTCGAAGATCTCGATTCGTTTGTCGAAGCCGTGATCGAGAAATCCGATCGCGATTCTGTGCGTCTGAAGACGGTCACGTGGAACGACGCCGTTGAGGTGATCACGCTGCGTCTCGACAATGAATACTGGCCGGCCTATGAGATTCGCCGCACCGATGAGGGTTGGCAGCGCACCGACATGAGCTAAGTTGTCGGCGGACTGTCGATATCAAGACTGAGGCGCGTTAACAGCGCCTGAGGCGAGTCGATCGGCGCTTCGCAGCGCGAGCCAACGCAAACATAGGCCACACCACCGGCCTGAGGCGTCTTATCTTTTAGCGCCTCCGGCAGATCGGCGACCTCATCGCCGATAAAATACACCTGACGTCGCGGCGAGTAGGACTTGGTGGGCGACAGCCAGCGGTCGCGCTGGTCGGCCGATGCACGAATCACGATCACCTGCGGCGGATTGAGCTGCTCTTCAAGCGCATCGAGCATGGCCGCGTGTGCGTGGGGTGCATGACTCATGGGCTCAAACCCCATCCGCAGCGTGGTTTCGGCCACCTGCAAATAGCGCGTATCACCGAGCAGATAACCTAGACGCAGCAGACCACGAGCGGCGTACCCACTGCCAGAAGGCAGGGCCGAATCGGCGATGGGTTTCATACGATGGATCAGATCTTCGTGATCGTCGGAGGTGAAAAAGAATCCACCGTCGACCACATCGTTAAAGTGCTCCAGCAACGTGTCGGCCAGAGTTGTCGCGAGTGTCAGGTCAGCGGGTGCAAATCGCGTTTGCAGCATCTCAAGCAAACCGTCGAGCAGGAACGCGTAGTCGTCCAGATAACCGTTAAAGCGCGCGTGGCCACCGGCGTAGCTCGCCAGCAGTCGGTCATCCTGCATCAACTGTTCAACCAAAAAATCGATCAGCTTAGCGGCGTGGTCGGCGAGGTCTTCGCGCTCCAGATGGCGACTTGAGATAGCCAGTGCGCGCAAGGTCAGTGCGTTCCAACTGGTGAGAATTTTCTCATCGCGAAACGGACCGGGGCGCGATTCGCGGGCAGCAAACAGCCGCGCGCGAATTTCGCCCAGCGTGGCGTCGTCCAGGTCAGTCACGTTGTCGTCGTGTGTCTGGGTGGTCAGATGCCACTTATCGTGAAAATTTGCCGGGCCTTTCAGGCCGAAATGGCGGCCGGCTGCCTCGGCGTAGTCGCCCGTCGCGGCATTGAAATCGTCTTCGCTCCACACGTAGGACTTACCTTCGACACCATCCACCTCGGCATCCAGTGCGCTGTAAAAACCACCGCGCTCGTCCTGAAATTCGCGCAACAGAAAGTCGGCGGTTTCGTTGGCAATGCGCCAAAAAAGCTTTTCGCCCGTGGCGCGTGAGGCCTGTGCGTAGAGCGTGAGTAGCAGGGCGTTATCGCACAGCATTTTTTCAAAGTGCGGAATCTGCCAGTTCACGTCCACGCAGTAGCGAAAAAAGCCGCCGCCAACATGATCGTACAGGCCGCCGGTAGCCATGGCCTGCAGTGTGCGGGTGGCCATAAACAGGGACTGAAGATCCGGCTCTGGCGATGCACTGCTGGCATGCCAGTGACGCATTAGGCGCGTCAGATTGCCGGGCGTCGGGAATTTTGGTGCGCCGCCAAAGCCGCCGTAGCGGGCATCAAATTCCGACAGCAATGCCTGACGGGCTGCGTCAACGGGGAGTTTGCTGAGCGGGAGTTCGCCCGGTGCGCGTGGATCGGTCTGGCGAAACACATCTATGATGGCCTGACTTTGCTGTTCGATGTCATCCCGGTGCTCGGTGTAAAACTCAAGCACACGCGAGAGGATGTCGCCCAGCGCCGGCATGCCGTGACGGGCTTCGTCAGGAAAATACGTGCCGCCAAAAAACGGAATCTGTCGATCCGGCGTCAGGAACATGGTCAGCGGCCAGCCGCCGGGCTGCTGGGTCAGCATCTGATGCGCAAACTGATAAATCTGATCGAGATCCGGGCGCTCTTCGCGGTCCACTTTGATGCACACGAAGCTGGCGTTCATAGCCGCCGCGAGTTCGGCATTGCTAAACGACTCGCGCGCCATAACGTGGCACCAGTGGCACGACGAATAGCCGATGGAGAGCAAAATCGGTTTGTTCTCGCGTGCGGCGGTGGCGAGCGCCGTGTCGTCCCAGGGTTGCCAGTGCACCGGGTTATCGGCGTGTTGAAGCAGGTAGGGGCTGGTTTCTCGCGCGAGGCGATTGGCGGGCGTCCTGCCCGGGGAGTTGTTGTCGCTCATGACCGTTGCTGTGGCGGTGGAGCGGGTATGTTACACGCGAATTCGCGGGAGGCGAGAGCGAATTGGAAAGTGTCGGGCGAGCGCGTTGTGGCGCGCTCGCCCGATTTAGAGATTAACCGCCGAAGTCGAAGCGCACGTCGAGGTTGTAGAAGCGACCCAGATCACGATGCTGATCGGCGAAGTAGCCGAACGAATCATCCGCCAGTGGCGCGCGTTCGTCGAACAGGTTGTTCACGCCAAACCGGATGCGCGCCGACGATTCGTTGAAACGCGCGTAGTAGGTAACGGCGCCGTTGAACGTGGTCATCGAAGGGATCACATACTGCGTGCCGTCGGACAGGGTCAGCGACGTCTGCACGAAGTCGTCAATACGCACACCAGTGAGTGACGCGCGCCAGTCGCCGCGACTCCAACCCAGACGCATGGTTTGTTTTGATTCCGGATTGCCGTTTTGACGCACCAGTGAGCCAAAGCCTTCGATGATCACGTTGCCAGGAAGCGTGCCGTCGTTTTGCGCATTGAGAATACGTGCCGAATCGCCGCCTGCGTCCTGATCGTAAGTGTCGAGGAAGGCGGCGACGAGGCGCAGATCAAAATTACCGATGGCGGTATCCACGTTGTAGTAGATGCCGATGTCATGGCCGCGTACCGTGCGTGTGTTCAGGTTGGCGTACTCGTCGTCAATACGAATCACTTCACCGGCCGGGCAAATACCCGCGTCCAGATAAAGCTGAGCCACATCGTTTGGAATGTCGTCGTCGCGAATCACCGCGGGATTGCCCGTAAAGGCCGCGCAGTTGCCGGTGCCAGCATTCAGCCGTTCCAGCAGATCCAGAATGATGTGGTTTTCCTCACCGAACAGACCAATGGTGTCTTCTTTCTCGATGGACCAAAAATCCAGCGTTAGCGTCAGGCCCTCGAGCGGCTCGTACGCAAAACCAATGGAGGTATTGGTGGATTCTTCCGGGCGCAGATCACGGCTACCCTGAGCCGTGCGCTGCACACCGTAGCGGCAGTCGAGCACGTCTTCGTTTGGATCGACCAAAAAGCAGGCCTGATCATCGATGGTGTTGGACCTTGCCACGCCGGCCTCGTTAATGGTCACAAGGTTTGGGGCGCGGAACGCCTCGGATACCGAGGCGCGTAGCAACAGCGGTTCGACCGGACGATAGCCTACGGCAAATTTGCCCACGGTTGTGCTGCCAACGTCTGAGAAATCCTCGAAGCGCAGCGCGAGCTGCGCGTCAAAGTTGCTGAAAATAGGCAGCTGAATTTCGGTGAAAAGCGAGGTGACTTCGCGCTCGCCAAAGCTGTCCGGTGTCGGGCTGGAGTTGGCGATATCCGAGATAAATGGATAGGTGTTATCGCTGCGATCGACAAAATTGATGGTGCCATCCAAACGCGGATCGCGATCATCGATGAAGCTCTCTTCGCGATATTCGATGCCGGCGAGAATGCCGACGTCACCGGCGGGTAGCGAGAACACATCGTTGCGCGAGACCTTGAAGTCGATCATCGTCAATTCGGTTTCGTTATCGCGACGAACGTCGACCAAAGCACGCTCGATGTTCGAATTGAGGCGACTGAACGGATTGAACGCCGCGGGCGTTGTGTCATTGAGCGCTTCTTGCAGCAGTGTGTTGGAAACACGGTTGCGCGTGATGTCTTCTTTTTCCGCTTTGGACCACGTCACCGCGCCTTCCCAATCCCACGCACCCCAGTTGCCGCGCAGGCCCTGCAGGATGCGCCAGGTCTGACCGTCATTGTCCACGATGCGCGGTACCTGCTCGAAGCGATAGTTGTCGAGTTCAAACGACAGGCCTTCGCACGGCACCTCGGTACCAATGGTGCTGTCGGGCAGGCGATGCGTGGAGCCGCACGGGCCAAACGGATTGTAGAAACTGTCCGCTGCCACGGTAAATTTTCTAACCGCCGACAGGCGCGCAGACGGGTGACGAATCGTGTTGGTGTTCGACAAATAGGCCGAAAACTCTGTAAACGCTTCCATACCGTTGTCGAAAGTGTGGCTTAAGAACGCAAACAGGTTGGTGCGATCCAGCTTGGAATAGAGGTCGCGATTTTCGTTGAGGTTATAGCGGTCAAAGCCCTGGCCATCCGGTGCGCCGCACACCCCAAAACCCAGATCCCACGCGCAGCGCGGATCACCGGCCTCAAAGATTTCGAACTCACCAGCAGAGTCGGTAATCGGTCCGTTCAGACCTGCGCCACTGGCACTGCTCAGAATATCGAACTGACCGAGCAGCGCGTTGACGCTGTTGTTGCGAAAATTGAGCACGTCGGCCCACGGCGAGCCGGCGGGCAGACGCGAGCGAAAGTCGCTGTTGGCCCAGCGCGGATCGTCCTGCGAGTTCACGCGGTCGCGACGATAGTGATTTAGAAAAGCGCTGACGTTGGTGCGACCGCCGTTAAAGTCACGGCCCCACTCCAGCGTGTAGGTTTGGTCGCCACGCGGCAGATGATCAAACTCGGCTACACGGGCGCGTACGCGGAAGCCCTCAAAGTCGGTACGCATGACGTAGTTCACCACGCCTGCCACCGCGTCAGCGCCGTAGATGGCCGACGCACCGTCGCGCAGCACCTCGGCGCGCGATAGACCAGCAACGGCCAGTGACTGTGAATTGACCGTGTTGACCGGCACAAAACTGCCGCCCACTTCTTCAGTTTGATAACTGGCCGCGTTCACCAGACGACGACCATTGAGCAGCACCAGCGTGTTGCCCGTGCCGAGGTTGCGCAAGTTGTAGGCGCCGATGTCACCGCGCGCGGAGTTGACGCCGCCGCTGATGTTTTCGGATTCACTGAAAAAGTTTTGGCCCTGTTCGGCAATGAACTCCAGCAGTTCGTCACCCGAGTCGACACCGAGCGCTTCGATATCCTCGGTATTGATCACCGATACCGGCAACGCCTCCGAAATACTGGCGCCACGAATCTGGCTGCCGGTCACGACGACCTCTTCGATTTGATCGTCGTCCTGTGCGAATGCCTGCGTCGCCGCAACGGCGCACACTCCGGTTAACACCCATTTCAATACTTCTGCTTTCATAGTCGATGGTCCCATCTCATTGACACTGTGTCGTCTCGGCGACAGTTTTACACCCTGATTATTGCCTCTTGTTATAAGCGTTGGCCAATATCGTCGTTTCGCCCTCTCATAACCTCGGGCTATGGGGAGCTCCCGTGGCGCGTTGAAAAATAGACATTTTCGTCTTGCATCCATAGGGTCGGGTTATACTTTTGCGTCAGCTCAAAGGATAAAGTGCGTGCGTCTGCGTCAAATTGAAGTGTTCCATGCGGTGTACACCAGCGGCTCAATGACGGGTGCCGCCGCCGTTTTACACGTGTCCCAGCCTTCCGTGAGCAAGGTGCTCGCGCACGCCGAGCAGCAATTGGGCTACCCGCTGTTCGAGCGCTTGAAAGGTAAATTGACGCCCACGCCTGAAGCCCATCGTTTGTTTGATCACGTGGCCGCGGTCTATCGCGATCTCGATCAGCTGCGCCGCGTGTCGCGCAATCTCAGCGTGGCGGACGAAGGACGCATAAGAATTGCCGCGACGCCGGCGTTCGGTGTGGATGTACTGCCACGTGCAATTGCCTCCTACCGCCGACGGCACGACAAAACCCAATTTGAAATCGAGACGCTGCACGCGGCGCCCATGGCGCGGGCGCTGCGCGAATCGCGTGTGGACATCGGGTTGGCGTTTGGCATCGATCCGCTGCCCGATATTGCCAGCGAGTCGTTGGTGCGCGCCGGTTTTGTTGGTCTGGCGCCCGCCGATTCGGCGCTGGTCGCGGCGCGCGACGTGCGTATTGAAGATTTGGCCGACCAGCCGTTCGTTGCTCTGAACGGGCGCGGTCCGCTTGGGTCCTTGTTGCAAAAATACCTCGACGCCTGCGGCGTAGCCTTAAATGTGGTGGCGTCGTGCGAAACCTATCAGGTGGCAAAAGCGCTGGTGGCCAATGGCGCGGGTATCACCATCGTCGATGACATTACGGCGCGCTCCAGCGGTCATGAGACGGCGCAGCGTTTTTCACTGCGCGCCAGCCCGGAATTCGATATCAGTGTGCTGCATTTCGACAAAGTGCCTATGTCGGTGGCCAGTCAGCGCTTTGTCGATCATTTGCGTGAGAGCGTCAACGAGTTTCTAAGCCGCAGCCTATAGACGGAAGTTATGGGCGTCGCGGCAAACGTCATTGGAGCCGCGGCATGCGCCGTGCGTACCATGAAGACCGTCTTTTCACACAAGGTTGATCATGCACGTCGTGGTACTGGGTGCGGGCGTTGCAGGCGTGACGACCGCCTATTATTTAAGTCGACTCGGCCATCACGTCACGTTGGTGGACCGTGCCACGCAGGTAGCGAGCGGTGCGAGCTTCGCCAACGCCGGTCAGCTTTCTTACAGCTACACCGACGCGCTGGCCAAGCCCGGTTTCTTGCGTGAACTACCGCGCCTACTGATTAATCGTGATCCGGGTGTGCGGATTCGTCCGTTTGCCAATCCACGTCTGTGGCCGTGGGCGTGGCGTTTCGTGCGGCAATGCACGCGCCGTCAAGCGCGGGATAATTCGCGGACGATGCTGCACATCGCGCAGCGTTCGGCGCAGCGCTTGCAGCAGTTGCGAGACGATACAAACATCGAATTTTCGTTTCGCCGTGCCGGTAAGTTGGTTCTGCTGCGTACGCCAGAACAGGTTGAGGAAGCGCGCGGCACGGTGGAGGCGAAGCGTCGCGAAGGCTGCGATGTCGCGCTGGTCGAACGAGATAAGGCACTCGGGATTGAGCCTGCGTTAAGCGATCTGGCGCAAACCTTTGCGGGGGCGATTCATGCGAGCGATGACGAGGTGGGCGACGCCGCCTCGTTCTGCACCAGCTTGAGCGCGTGGCTCGAATCGAACACCGCGACCGAGTTTGCGCTTGGACAGTCAGTCCAACGTGTCGAGTCCAAATCAGAAGGCAGCGTGATTGTGCATACCGACCACAAGCACTTTGACGCGCAGGCGGTCGTGGTGTGCCTTGGGGCGGCGAGTCCTGCGCTGCTCAAGCCATTGGGGCTGCGCTTACCCATTTTCCCGGTGCGAGGCTACAGCGTGACTTTGCCACCGGGAACGGCGGCGCCACGCGTGAGCGTGACGGACGCACGTCGTCGTATCGTATTCAGTCGCTTGAACGGCCACGTGCGCATCGCAGGCTTTGCGGACTTTCTGGCGGACGGTGCGAATAACGACGCTGGAAGAGTACGCACGCTGTTATCCGTCGCCCGTGCGACCGCCCCGCATGCCGCAGACTATGACGTAGAAGACCCTCGCGCCTGGGCCGGAAATCGTCCGATGACGCCGGGTGGCCCGCCGTTGGTGGGTGCGACGCCCATCAAAGGACTGTTCTTGAATACCGGCCACGGCATGCTTGGCTGGACGATGGCCTGTGCCAGCGCGCATGATGCCGCGCAAGCGGTCAATACGTTCGGCTAACAGTGCCTAAGGAGGCAACAGTGAACAGATCAACCGTCATAGTGGCGTGCGTTTGTGCGTGGCTCACCGCGTGCGCCACAACGGGGAATAAGTTTGCTGCGGGCATTGAGTGCGCCGCGACAAACTTTACGGTGGATGACCAGTTTGACGGTGCTCGTCGTGGGCAGTGCCGGGTGCTCGGTGATCGCGTACAGCTGACCATCACGCCCGAAGACGAGGGCAAAATAAATGACAGCGCGTGGTTTGCGTTTCGGCTTATCGCCAACGAGCCCGCGCGTGCTGATATTGAGCTGGTGTACGTCGGCGGCCATCATCGCTATTCCCCTAAACGCAGTACCGATTCAATGGCCTGGGAGGCCTTACCCGCCGCGGCCGTGACGGTGGATAAGCGTGGGCGTCGCGCGCGTTTTAGTGTGGACGTTGGCGTGCAGCCCGTGTTCGTTGCGGGTCAGGCATTGGTGCTCCCCCAAACGGACAAGCGTTGGCTGGATGCGATCGGTGAACGTATGGGGAGCGTGCCCGAGCCGCTTGGCAGATCGCTGGAGGGGCGGCCGATTCATGCGCTTGAAACCGGCGCCGAGTTGCCCGACGTTGTCTATCTTGTGGGTCGGCAGCATCCACCGGAGGTCACCGGGTCGTTTGGCTTTAAGGGGTTTGTGGAGGCGGTGATGGGCGATACGCCGCTGGCGCGCGAATTTCGCGCTAATTTTGGCGTGGTCATGGTGCCGATGATGAATCCCGATGGCGTGGTGGCGGGTCACTGGCGTCACAATCAGGGTGGTATGGATCTCAATCGCGATTGGGGTGGTTTTACACAGCCGGAAACCCGCAGCGTGCTAGCACGTATTGATCAGCATGTGGCGAGCGGTCGGCGGCCGCAGCTGTTTTTAGATTTTCACTCGACCCGACGCAACGTGTTTTATACCCAGCCGGATGGCGATCCGAGTGAGCCTACCGATTTCGCGCTGCGTTGGCTTGGCGCCGCGCAGCCCGATCTTCAGGACTACCCGTTCGATCATGCGCGACGTCACAACGCAGGATTGCCGACGTCGAAAAATTACATCAACGAGCGCTTCGGCATTCCGGCCATCACCTACGAGGTGGGCGATACAACGACGCGCGATAATGCGACACGTGCCGCCCACGTGTTCGCGGCAGCGATGATGCGTTTGCTGCTCGAACGCCAACCGTGACATTGCGCTGGCTGCTCGCAGGCGTTGTGTGCCTGGCCGGGTGCGCGAGCATCGGCTCGCCACGCTACTTCGATGTTCTGATTCGCAACGGCATCATCTACGACGGCACCGGCGCCGCCGCGAGGGCCGGCGACATTGGTATCGTCGACGGTCGCATTGTCACGTTGAATGCCGCCGCCGCTGACGACGCTCGACGCGTGATCGATGCGACTGACCGCATCGTCACGCCCGGGTTTATCGATCCGCACACGCACGCTACCGGCGATCTGAAACACCCGCAGCGTAACGCCAATGCCGGCTATTTGTTGCAGGGTGTGACGACCGTTTTTATTGGCAACGACGGCTATGGCGTGAACGATCGCGTCACCACGCTTGCGTTGTTTCAAAAACAGGGTATCGGTACCAACGTGGCCTTTTTCGCCGGTCACGGCGGCATTCGCAAACGCGTGATGGCGCTGGCCGATCGGGCGCCTACGTCAAGTGAAATGGACGCCATGGTGAGTGCGGTCGATGCGGCGATGGAGCAGGGGGCGTTAGGGCTGTCGAGCGGTTTGTACTACGCGCCGGGCAGTTATTCGGATACCTCTGAGGTGATTGCGCTGGCCGCAGCGGCCGCTCGTGCCGGTGGCGTGTATGACACGCACTTGCGCGTGGAGAGCGTGCAGGCGCCAGGTTTGCTCAACGCGGTGGCCGAAGCGATTACGATTGGGCGTGAGGCCAATATTCCCGTGCACATCTCACATATCAAAGCGCTGGGTGCCGATTCGTGGGGCGCGAGTGCGGCGGTCATCGAACAAGTGGAGGCCGCGCGCGCGACGGGACAGCGCGTGACCGCCAATCAATATCCGTGGCGCGCGTCGGGCACCCGGTTTAGCAACGTGTTAATTCCGCGTTGGGTGATGGCGGATTCCAAAGCGGCGATGCGCACGCGGTTGTCCGATGACTCGATCAAAGCGCAGATACGTGACGAGATGATCGTCAATCTGCGTCAGCGTGGTGGACCCGACGCGATGCTGGTGTCTGACCCCGACAGTCCGTGGCAAGGCAAAACCTTGGCGGAGGTCGCCACGGCCACCGATAACGATGTGCTGGAGACGGCGATTCGTCTCATTCTTCAGGGCGACCCGTCCATCGCATCGTTTGTGATGGATCCAACCGACATCAGGGCGTTTGCATCGCGCGATTGGGTAATGACCGGCTCGGATGGATCGCGCGGCCATCCGCGCAAGGTGGCGACCTACCCCAAGGCGTATCAAGATTTTGTGGTCCACGATAAAGTGATGTCGCTGGCGCGCTTTGTTCAGCGCAGCACGGGACAGGTGGCCAGTGAATTTGGCTTGTGCGACCGCGGGCGTTTGCTCCCGGGGATGCGTGCTGACATTGCCGTTATTGATCCACCAACATTTATTCCGAGGGCGACCTATGCCGATGCCACCAAACTCTCGACCGGCGTGGACTACCTTTTGATCGACGGTCATTTGGCCGTGGACCGCGGACAGGTGCAGACCGCATTGCACGGTCAGGTGGTACGCCGCTCCCAGCAGCGCTGCGTCGATGAATAGCGCGCACGGCGTGCCGGCGTTTATGCGTGCGCCGGGGTTCTATGTGGCCGCGGCCGGCATTTTGGCCGCGCTGTGGGTCGCCTTTAATGTGGCGCCAGTCTGGGAGGTGCAGGGCACGCGCTACGACGTGTACACCAACGCCAGTGGCGAACTTGTGTATCAATTTCGGGGCAAAGAACAGCCCGTGGTAGACGCGGTGGCGCGCGACGTATCACCGTTGCGCGCTGAGGCGTTAGCGTCCGGCGAAGCTCCGGCGCGACAACAGCAGTGGGTCATTGATCAGGTGCAAAGCACCGAGGGCACGCAGTCACGTTACAGCCTGCTTCAGGCCCGTTCGCATTTGGGATTGTGGTCGCTGTTGCCGGCCGTGATTGCGATTGCGCTGTGTCTCATTACCAAGGAGGCGCTCTCGTCGCTTCTTATGGGCGTGGTGGTGGGCGCCTTTATGCTTGGCCGCTTCGATCTAACCGACGCCGTGTTGATTCCGAGCCTCGCGACGCGCAATGCCGCCACGATTTTACTGCTGTATTTGTGGCTCGTAGGTGGCCTCACCGGCATCTGGTCGCGCACCGGGGCGGCGCGTGCCTTCGCGCAGTTTATGACGCAGCACTTTGTGCGCGGACCGCGTTCGGCGAAGTTTGTGTGTTGGCTGATGGGTGTGTTGTTTTTTCAAGGCGGCACCATCAGCGTGGTGCTGGTCGGTACAATTGTTAAACCGGTGGCCGATGCGGAGAACATCAGTCACGAAGAGCTGGCGTATATCGTGGACTCAACCGCCTCGCCGATTGCCTCCGTGCTCGCGTTTAACGCGTGGCCGGCTTACGTGCAGGCGCTCATTTTCGTGCCCGGCGTGAGTTTTCTGGCCACCGAGTCAGAGCGCATTGCGTTCTTCTTTTCGAGCGTGAAGTTCAGTTTTTACAGTCTGTTTGCCGTGGCCGGTACGTTGTTGCTAAGCCTTGGTGTGACGCGGTTTGCCGGCAAAGGGCTGCGTCAAGCGCGTCAGCGTGCGCGGGATACCGGCCAGCTGGATGCGCCAGACGCCACTCCCATGAGCGCTCGAGAGCTTCACGAGACGCGTGTGCCCGAGGGCTATCAGCCCCAAGTTTTCGAGTTTTTTGTGCCATTGATGCTGCTGGTAGGCATCGCCGTGGGGACGTTCATTTATCGCGGCTCGCCGCAGGTCAATTGGGCGTTTGGGGCCGCGTTACTCTCGTCGGTCTTGTTTGCGCTGTTCAAAGGCATGCGCCTGCGGGCGGTGATCGAGGGCATTGGTGATGGCCTTAAGGGTGTTGTGCTGGCTTCGGTCGTTCTGATGCTGGCGATTACCATTGGTGCGATCAGTCGTGAGGTGGGTGCGGGGATCTATTTGGTGGCGCAACTGGGCGAGACGATTCCCTATTGGGTGCTGCCGGTGCTGCTCCAGATATTGACCATGACGATTGCTTTTTCCACCGGTACCAGCTGGGGCACCTACGCCATTGCGTTTCCGCTGGCGATGCCGCTGGCGTGGCAAATCGGTCAGGTCGCGGGGCTGGACGATCCGCTGTTGTTCATGTCGCTGTGCTTTGCCGCGGTGCTCAACGGCAGCGTTTACGGCGATCAGTGCTCGCCCATTTCCGACACCACGATCTTAAGCGCCATGACCACCGGCTGTGACCTCATGGATCATGTCAAAACGCAGATCGTTCCGGCCACCGGCGCGGCGGCGCTGGCCGGTTTTCTGTGGACCGTACTGGCGGTGACGATGTTACAATCGGGGGCATGACCTACCCCGAAATTAGCCCGATTATTTTTCAGATCGGGCCGCTCGCCGTGCGCTGGTACGGCCTTATGTACCTCATCGGTTTTGGCTTCGCCTACTGGCTGCTGCGCCGTCGCGCCGAACAGCGCGATGACTGGACGGCCAAAGACGTGGAAGACCTGATTTTCTACGGCGCAATCGGCGTGATTGTCGGTGGCCGATTGGGCTACGTGTTCTTTTACCAATTCGGCGAATTTCTAAAAGACCCGCTGTATTTGTTCAAACTCACGCAGGGCGGCATGTCGTTTCACGGCGGGCTCGTGGGCGTTCTGGCGGCGATTGGCTGGTTTGCACGCAAGCAGTCGCGTGCGTTTTTTGATGTGGCCGATTATCTGGTGCCGGGTGTGCCGCTGGGGCTGCTGTTTGGGCGCATTGGCAATTTCATCAACGGCGAGCTGTGGGGCAAACCCACGACCGTGCCGTGGGGTTTTGATGTTTACGGTCAGCGCTTGCATGCCAGTCAACTGTACGAAGCTTTTCTTGAAGGGCTGGTGCTGTTTATTGTGCTGTGGTTTTTCACCACCAAGTCTCGGCCGCGCATGGCCGCGTCGGGATTGTTCTTGTTTTTGTATGGTGTGTTCCGATTCGCCGTGGAATTTGTCCGCGTGCCGGATGAGCATTTGAAATATCTGGCGCTCGACTGGGTCACGATGGGGCAGGTGCTGTCCACACCCATGATTATCGCCGGGTTGATGTTGATGTTTCTGGCGTATCGAAAATCAGCGGACGTGTCATCGGGAGTATCGACATGAGTCATCCGGAACAGCAGTATCTGGATTTGCTGGCGACGCTGATCGAGCGTGGCGATGAGCGCCAGGATCGCACGGGCGTGGGTACGCGCGCGCTGTTTGGTCATGAAATGCGCTTTGATCTGGCGGACGGTTTTCCGGTGTTCACCACCAAAAAAGTGTTTTGGAAAACGGCGTTCAAGGAAATGCTCTGGATGCTGTCGGGCGGCACCAATATTCGCGAGCTGCTGCAGCAAAACGTTCGCATCTGGACCGACTGGCCGCTCAAGAAATATCGCGCGGCCACCGGTGATGACATTGAGCAGGCTGATTTCGAAAAGCGCGTTTTAGAGGATGCCGAATTTGCGTCCGAGTGGGGCGAGCTTGGTCCGGTGTACGGCAAACAGTGGCGTCGCTGGCGCACGGAAGACGGGCGTGAAATCGACCAGGTGCAGTACGTGCTCGATCAACTCAAAACCAACCCCACGAATCGCCGTATCTTGTGGGACGGCTGGAACGTGGGCGAGCTTGAGCAAATGGCGCTGCCGCCGTGCCACAAGCAGTATCAGTTTTTTGTGACCAGTGACGGACGGCTGTGCGGCGCGGTGATCCAGCGCAGTGCGGACTCGTTTTTGGGCTTGGCCTGGAACGTGGCGAACTTAGCGTTTGTGACCACGCTTTTGGCACAACAAACCGGTCTCGAGCCGGGCGAGGTCGTGTGGTACGGGCTGGACGTGCATTTGTATTTGAATCACATCGAGCAGGCCAAAGAACAAATAACGCGTGAGCCGCGGGCGTTGCCCAAGCTTGTGATTAAGCGCAAAGCGCCAACCTTGTTTGATTATCAAATGGACGACTTTGAGCTGGAAGGGTACGACCCGCATCCGCACATTGCGGCGTCGGTCGCGGTGTAACCCGGTGAGTCAGCCAGAGATTGCATTGATTGTTGCTATGGCGCGCGAGCGGGTGATTGGCCGTGATAACGCGCTGCCGTGGAAACTGTCGGCAGACTTGCAGCGCTTCAAGGCGCTGACCATGGGCTGCCCGATTGTCATGGGCCGGCTTACGTATGAATCGATTGGCCGTCCTTTGCCGGGCCGTCGCAACATTGTGCTCACCCGCGACGGTGAGTTTGCTGCGGACGGTTGTGAGGTCATGTCGTCGCTGGCCGCTGCGCTGGCGCTGGAGGTGCCACGCATTTTTGTCATTGGCGGTGCGCAAATTTACACGCAGGCGCTTGAGCATGCGTCGCATCTGTATATCACGCAGGTGGATGCCGACATTGAAGGCGATACTTGGTTTCCGGAAGTGGATTTTGAAGCGTGGTCGCTCAAAGGCTACGCGGCGCATACGGCCGATGAGCGCAACGACCACCCCTACGCGTTTTTTGATTACCAGCGCCGGCTGGCCTGATGGACCTGAACGGTAAGACCATCGCAATCACCGGCGCCGGCCGCGGTCTGGGCGCGGCCATGGCACGACGCCTGGCCACACACGGCACGCAGTTGGCGTTACTGGACGTTGAGCAAGACGCACTGGAGACCACGCGTGAACAATGCACGCAGGCCGGCGCCGCCAACGTTCGCACGTACCTTTTGAATGTAGCCGACGAACATCAAGTTCAAGACGCGTTCAGCGCCATTGCGAACGACTTCGGCGCGCTGCATGGACTGATCAACAACGCAGGCATTACCCGCGACGCCCTCACGCTCAAAGTAAAAGACGACGAACTGGTCTCGAAAATGAGCCTGGCCCAGTGGCAGCAAGTGCTCGACGTGAATCTGACTGGCGTGTTTCTTTGCGGCCGCGAGGCGGCCCAGCGCATGATCGAGGGGCAGTGCGAAGGCTGCATTATCAATATTTCATCGATCTCGCGCGGCGGTAATATGGGGCAGATCAATTACTCGGCATCCAAAGCGGGCGTGCAGGCCATGGCCGTGGTCTGGAGCAAAGAGTTTGCGCGCTACGGCATTCGCGCCGCCAGCGTAGCACCCGGCTTCATCGCCACGGAAATGGTCATGCAAATGAAGCCGGCGGTGCGTGATCGACTAACCGCGCAGGTGCCTATTGGTCGTATCGGCAAACCCGATGAAATTGCCCATGCCGTTGAGTTTATTTTGCAAAACGATTACGTGAACGGACGCTGCATTGAAGTAGACGGCGGTCAGCGGCTGTAGCCCGACCGATTAGATGTCTGGCCTATTTGCGGCGATGTCGGCCAGCTGCGGCGGTGTACGAAATTTGTAATCCACCATCTTGTCGCCGGCAAAAATATAGCGCCCGTCGAACACCTCGCCCCGCAGTAGCATGGGTAGCCACAGAGCATCGTCGGCCCACATTTGATCGTACGGAATCGCGTTTAGCGGCGTCCACAGTGGAATCGCCTCGTCGGTTTCGGTCGCCTCTCCCTCGTGCGCGTAGCTCACAAAGCAAAACACGGTGAGCCGATAGCCGTGCGTGAAGTGGAAGCGCGCGCGACCGCGCAGCGTTGGCGACAGCGGGCGCACGTGCAGTTCTTCCATAGTTTCGCGCACGGCGCAGTCTTCGGGCGATTCGCCTTGCTCAAAGCGACCACCCGGGCCGTTGATCTTGCCCGCGCCCATGCCGCGTTTTTTACGGATCAGCAATATTTGATCACCGCGCACCACGAACATCAGCGTCGCGCGCTCGGTGGGCGTCCACGCGAGCCAGTCGATTTCATCGACGCTTGTCGGGTGTTGTGTATTCATGTGCCGAAGTCTACATGCCCTGCCGATTCGCGTTAGACTAATGCCAAATATTCCACGAATTGAGTTGCCACTGATGCGTTTAAGAGCTTTGGGTCGTCAGGCCTCCACATTGCGCGTGTTAATTGCCTGTCTGAGTGCGTGTGTGCTGTCCGTTGGTGAGGTGGCACTGGCCGCTGACACCGGCGCCGACACCATCGTCACGCGAACGCTCGACAACGGTATGAAGATCATTGTCTGGCCGGACCACGATATTCCAAACGTGGCGCTGTACAACTACGTGCGTGCCGGGGCGCGCAATGAAGTGCCGGGCATCACCGGGCTGTCGCATTTTTTCGAACACATGATGTTCAACGGCACCACGTCGAGCGCACCGGGTGAGTTTGATCGCACGATGGAAGCCAACGGCGGCAGCAACAACGCCTATACCAGCACCGATCTAACGGTTTATCAGGACTGGTTTCCGGGCAGCGCGCTTGAAGTGATTTTCCAGCTTGAAGCCGATCGCCTGGCCAATTTGTCGTTCGATCCCAAAGTGGTGGAGAGCGAGCGCGGTGTGGTGACCTCGGAGCGCCGCAGCAGCGTGGACAACTCCAATTTTGGCCTGCTCTACGAGCAGATAAAAGCGACGGCGTTCGCGGCCCATCCTTATCAGATTCCCGTGATTGGCTGGCCCTCCGACATCGCGTCGTGGTCCATCGACGATCTGCGCAACTACTTCACCACTTACTATGCGCCCAACAACTGCACGCTGGTGATTGTGGGTGATGTGCAGCCCGATGCCGTATTTGCAATGGCCGAGCGCTATCTCGCCTCCATTTCGGCGCAGGAACCACCACCGCAAGTGCGCACGGTCGAGCCCGAGCAAATTGGTGAGCGTCGACTGGTACTTGAGCGTTCTGTACAAAATCCGCTGGTGGGCGTGGCCTACAAGTCGCCGCCCGCGGCCGCAGAAGAGGGGCCCGCGCTTGATCTTCTGGCCAGTGTGCTGACCGACGGCGAGTCGTCGCGGCTGTATCGCGCCCTGGTCGAAACCGGTGTGGCGCTGAACATTGATACGTTTCGCCAGGAAGGCTTTGATCCGGGCCTGATGTGGTTTTTCATGACGCTACCGCAGGGCAGCGACACGCGCGCTGCCGAAGAGGTGTTGTACAACGAACTGGCGCGCATTGTCCGCGACGGCATAACAGACGCGGAATTGGCTCGCGCGAAACGCTTGTCGCTGGCGGGCTTTTGGCGCGGCCTTGCCACGATCAATGGCAAAGCAGCGGCGCTGGGTAATTTTGAAGTATTCCACGGCGATTACGCCAAGCTGTTTGCGGCGCCGGATCAATACGCTGCCATCGAGGCGGCGGCCGTGCAGCAGGCGGCAGCGGCTATTTTTGATGCGCGTCGACGGACCGTTGGCGCGGTCGTGGCGCCTGCCCCATCGGCTACCCAGGAGCAGCCCTAATGCGACGTATGCCAACTTGGTTGTTGAGTGTTTGTGTCGCCACCTGCGTGATCGGTTGTGCCGCGCCCACGTCGCAGCCAACGGTGACGCCGCCCGCGGCGGCGCCCGCGTCCGCGCAAACGGCGTTGTTGGTGCCGTTTGAAAAAGTGGTGCTGGATAACGGCGCGACGTTGATGCTGGCGCGCAAGGCGGATGTTCCGCTCGTGGCGCTCAGTGCCCGTCTGCGGGGCGGTGCGTTGGATGACAGCCCAGAGCAATTTGGTCTCGCCTCGATCACGGCGGATCTGTTGGAAAAAGGCGCAGCGGGTCGTGACGCGCGTGTGTTCTCGGAAGCTGTGGCCGACGTCGGTGGCAGCATTTCCAGCTTTGGTGGACTGGAGTCGTCCTTTATCTCGGCGGGTTTCCTGGCCGAGGACACGGACCTGATGATCGACCTGGTGCTCGACATGCTGATGACGCCGCAGCTGCCCAAGCTTGAGTTTGAAAAACTCCAGACGCGCAGTATCGAATCGCTCAAGGCCGCACGCGACGGCGATCCCCGGGGTTTGGTTGGCCTTTATGGCGCGGCGTACCTGTTTGGGGATCATGCCTATGGCCGCGCCGTGGGTGGTCTTGAGGGCACGCTTGCTACGCTCACACATCAGGATGTTATTGATCATCATCGCGACCATTACGGCGCGGACCGACTAATTCTCTCCGTAGTAGGCGACATCGATATTGGGCGCGTGCGTGCACGACTCGAAGCGCGACTTAAACCGTGGCCGCGAGCTAAATCTCCACTCCCGTCGGTGGCGGCCAAAGCGCCGGTGGCCGGCGGCAAAGTGCTGTTGATCGACAAGCCGGATGCCACCCAGTCGTACTTTTGGATGGGCAATGTCGGGGTGTCCGAGCGCTTTGCACAGCGTGCCGAGCTCAACGTGGCGAACACGATTTTTGGCGGCCGCTTTACCTCGATGCTCAATACGGCGCTGCGCGTCGAGTCGGGTCTTACCTACGGCGCCAACAGCCGATTGTCGCAAGGCACGCAACCCGGCAGCGTCAGGATTTCGTCCTTCACGGCCACGGCCACCACCATCGAGGCGATGGATCTGGCGCGTGCGACGCTAACGCGACTGCATACCGAGACGCCATCGGATGCGCTGGTGCTGTCCGCCAAGAATTATCTGCGCGGGCAAACACCGTTGTCGTATGAGACGGCCGAGCAGATGGCGGCAAGCCTCTCGTCACTGGCGTTTTACGATCGCGAGCGGGCCTATGTCGACGGTTACGATGCCGCGGTCGCCGCGGTGGACGCCAAGGGTTTGGCCGAGGTGATTCGCACGGTGTACCCAACCAGTGATGAGTTGGTGACCGTCGTGATCGGCAAGGCTGACGCGATACGCGACGATCTGGCGCGCTACGGTGTGGTCGAAGAGATGTCGGTGAAAGAGCCCGCGTTCGCGCCCTGAGCCTGCGCCAACCTAGAGGTCGGCGCGTCCGTCGAGTTGCTGTCCGATAAGCTGCTCGGCCAGAGCGTAGTCCACGTTCCCCAGCGGAGCATCGCGCGGATGCTCTTTGAGCAGTTCATCCAGAATACTTTGCTGAATTACGCCGCGTCGTTGCGCCTCGGCGTAGGGCACGTGATGGAACATGACCATCGAGTAACGCGGCACGAAGTGTTTCGGGAAGCGTCGTTCGAGTTCGAACGCCAGCGTTTTCTTCAGATGAAAATACGGATCGCGTACCGACGCTCGCATCTCGATGTAGTTGTCGATGGCCATGTCGGCGATGGCGTTGGCGTTTGGTCGTCGGCGTTGTTCGAATTCGGCAAAGCGTTGTTCAAGCGTGGTGCCGGGCATTTCAAACAAGCACTGATCCAGCTCGTAGCAATCTTCGAACGCGCAGTTCATGCCCTGGCCGTGGAAGGGCACAATGGCGTGGGCGGCGTCACCGATCAGCACGGCTTTGTCGCCATGGTGCCAGGGCTTGCAGCGCACGGTGCCGAGCTGTCCGGTTGGGTTGTCGAAAAATTCGCTGGTCAGATCGTCGAAAAAGGGCAGGGCATCGGCGAAGTGGGTTTCGAAAAATGTCTGCACGGCCGCACGCGTGTCCAGCGACGCAAAACTCTCCGGGCCTTCGTTGGCCAAAAAGAGCGTGACGGTAAAACTGCGATCGAGGTTTGGTAACGCGATCATCATGAAGCCACCGCGCGGCCACACGTGCAGGGCATTGGCGTCGATCTGGAAATTGCCGCGATCGCCGGCCGGAATGGTCAGTTCCTTGTAGCCATGGGTGGACATCTCTTCGCTGTTGGTCGCGCCGGCTTGAGCGGCCAGACGACGTCGAACAATCGAGCCGCCGCCGTCGGCGGCAATAATTGGCGCGCCGTCAATGGTGCGCTCGTTGCCCGCACTGTCCGCAAGCGTGACTCGCCCACGATCAAGGTCAACGTCCGTGGTGGCCAGGCCAAAGTGAATGTTGACGCCGTGCTCTTCGGCTTTATTGAGCAGCAGGGCGTTGAGTCCCCCACGCGAGATGGAATAGATCACCTCACTGTCGTCCTTGCCGTAGGGCTGCAGTACGGGCTGGCGCCCGGTTTCACGCAGCATGCGCCCGCGCATGGGAATGGTTAGCTGCTCGATTTCCTTATACAGACCCACCTCACGCAGGGCACGAATGCCGCGGTTGGCAAGCGCCAAATTGATGGAGCGGCCGCCGTCGATCTGGGTGGCGCGGGGATCATCGCGACGTTCGTACAGATCGACCTGCACGCCGCGGCGTGCCAAATAGATCGCAGCCAGCGAGCCGGCGAGTCCGGCACCAAGGAGTGTGTAGCGTTCTGACATGGGTATTTATCCGAGCAGGTTTAGCGACGTTTCGCACACGAAACGCATTCGTATTCAATTAAGTTGCGCGGCTTGCGCGGTACTTTCACCGCCGTGAGCGAACGACCCCATACACAACCTGAATCCAGCGACACCACGTCGCGGTCATTCACATCGCCAAGCGTGGACCAATGGCCAAAATAGATTTGCCGACCATTCCATTCGGGATGCAGGAAATCAAACCACGGCTTCACGCCGCCATCGTAATCGTCCGGATGGCCCTTGGCATCAAAGCGCAGCTCACCATCGTCGCCGCAAAATCGCATGCGCGTCAACGCGCTCAGCGTGTAGCGCAGTTTGCGGCGACGATCCATGGAATCGCGCCACACCAGCGGCGGTGGAATGCGCAACTCCCCGCTCAGTTCATGCAGCCAGTGACGTCGCAGTTTTTCGGCGCGACGACGTAGCTCGTTGAGCGTCCAGCCTGGTGGGACGCCGGCGTGTACCAGCACGGCCTGGCGCGCCTCATCGATGTGCACAAACGGACGTTGTTCAAGCCAGTCGATGAGTTCGTCCCGGTCGTGGGCCGTTAGTATGGGAGTGAGTCGATCGTTGGGCCGCGGTAGCGCTCCGGAATAGGCCAGGTTGATCAGATTGATGTCGTGATTGCCAAGTACGGTGATGGCTGCATCGCCCAGCCCGCGGATGAATCGCAGGGTTTTTAGCGAGCGCGGACCGCGGCTGACGATGTCGCCGCAAAACCACAAAGTGTCGCGGCGCTCATCGAAATCCAGTTTGTCGAGCAGTCGGCGCAGCGCCTCGTAGCAGCCCTGCACGTCGCCCACGGCGAAGACGGCCACGACGAAAAAACCGGACGCTAGTGCAGCACGCCGGGCATGGCCAGCGTAAAGGGTGAGATCGGTGCGTCGAACAGTCCGCCATCGTCGTCACGCATGCCGTAAGAGCCCTGCATGGCGCCCACCGACGTCTCAAGGATTGCGCCACTGGAATAGCGAAAACCCTCGCCGGGCTGCAAATAGGGCTGCTCACCGACCACGCCATCGCCGCGGACTTCCTGCACTTTGCCGTTCGCATCGGTGATGACCCAATGCCGGGTAAGCAGCTGCGCGGGGATGTCGCCGTCATTGCGGATGGTGATGGTGTAGCCAAAAACAAAACGGTCGTCATCGGGGCTCGACTGCTGGTCGAGATAATAACTGGATACCTGAATGTCGATGGTCTGGCGCTCGGTCATGATGGCTTCCACGGCGTTGAAGTGGCT
Organism: Gammaproteobacteria bacterium; assembly: GCA_045106455.1. GTDB lineage: Bacteria > Pseudomonadota > Gammaproteobacteria > Steroidobacterales > JBCCMA01 > JBCCMA01. The sequence goes on along the minus strand of JBGCEL010000039.1, from coordinate 46,848 downwards.
AGTTTAGCTCAACTGCTCGCGCTGTTTCGACAGGGCGACCGCAAGGCGTCCAAACGCATCGGGCGCCAGCGTTTCAGGCCGTGCCGTTGGATCCACATCGCACGCGATCATGTCGTCAGTGCTGAGCAAGGTGCGCAGCGAATTGCGTAAGGTTTTGCGTCGCATGGCAAAGCCGGCAGCCACCACGTCTCTGAACGCCTGATGATCCGGCAGCGGAAACGGTGCTTGGGCATGCGGTGTCAGGCGAATGAAGGCCGAGTCGACCTTCGGTGGCGGGGTGAAGGCATCACCGCCAATGTGCAAAAGCGATGCCACCTCAAACCACGGCGCCAGCATGACGGTCAGGCGGCCGTAGGTCTTGTTGCCGGGCTGAGCACACATGCGGTCCACCACTTCTTTTTGCAGCATCAGATGCAGATCAGTGAGCCGATGCCGCCAGTTCACGAAATGAAACAGCAAAGGGGTGGAGATGTTGTAGGGCAGATTGCCGACCAGTCGGAATGGTTTTTGATCATCGAACAGCTGTTCGGGCGTAACTTCCAGCGCGTCGGCGCACAGCACTTTTAATTTTGGCCAGCGCGATATTTGCTGTTCCCAGCGCGCGGCAAGATCGCGATCGATTTCCACCGCGTGCAGATCCACATCGTGCTCCAACAGCGGCAACGTGAGCGCGCCACGTCCGGGGCCGATTTCCACGATACGGTCGTTGGCCTGCGGTGCGATGGCATCCACAATTTGTTCGATGATGTAGGTGTCGTGGAGAAAATTCTGGCCAAAGCGCTTGCGCGGGCGATTGTTCATGCGGCGATGTCGATCGCCAGCGCGAGCGCGGCGCGCAAGCTACCGTCATCAGCGCGCCCGCTGCCGGCCAGATCCAGTGCCGTGCCGTGGTCCACTGACGTGCGCACAATTGGCAGACCGAGCGTGATGTTGATCGCATCACCAAAGCCGGCGTACTTGAGGACCGGCAGACCTTGATCGTGGTACATCGCCAGCACGGCATCCACCGTGTCCAGCACGCGCGGGGTGAACGCGGTGTCGGCGGGCAGCGGCCCGATCAACTCGAATTGCTCTTGGCGCAAACGATCGAGCACCGGTGCGATGATCGCGTCGTCTTCGTGGCCCAGATGACCGCCTTCGCCGGCGTGGGGATTAAGTCCGCATACGCCGATGACCGGTTTGTCCAGCGCGAAACGCGTACGCAGATCGGCGTGGAGTACGCGCAACACTTGCTCAAGCCCCGCAGGCGTAATGGCATCGGGCACAGCGCGCAGCGGCAAATGTGTGGTGGCCAGTGCAACGCGCAACTTGCCTGCGCACAGCATCATGACCGGCAGTGGGGCGCCGGTGCGCTCGGCCAGATATTCGGTGTGACCTGAAAACGGCATGCCAGCATCGTTGATCACACCTTTGTGCAACGGCGCGGTGACCATGGCCGCCGCGGCGCCGCTGCGACAGGCATCGGCACAGCGATCGAGTACGCGCAGCACGTAGCGCGCATTGTCGGTATTGAGCTCGCCTGGCGTGACCGGTGCATCGGTCGCAATGTGAATCACGTGCAACTGGCCGGCGCGGTGCTCGGTGACCTGATCGAGATCGTCGACGGGGGTGATGTTGACGTTGGTGCCAAGCAGATCGCTGCGAGCCTGCAGCATCTGGGCGTCGGCAAACGCCACGAGTCGGGCAGGCCAGGGCGATTTTGCCACCGACAAAACGACGTCCGGGCCAATGCCCGCAGGATCGCCGGTGGACACCACGACGCGCGGCAGCGCGTCCCGGGTGTCAGGAGCGATAGTCAACGAACGCTTCGTCTCGAAGCTGCAGCAACCAGCGCTCGGTTTCCTGCTGAAGTTTGCGGGCGCGCACTTCGTTGTAGGCCTGGTTTTTTGACGCTTCTTCGGAGTTGTCGATTTCGCGCACGTCCTGCAACTGGATCAGGTGCCAGCCAAATGCACTGCGTACCGGTTCGCTCATGTCGCCCGGTGTCATGTCATTGAGTGCGGCCTCAAACTGCGGCACGTAAGAGCCGGGACTCGCCCAGCCAAGCTCGCCACCTTTGGCGGCCGTACCCTTGTCGTCCGAATTCTCTTTGGCCAGTTCCGCAAAGTCGTCGCCGTCTTTAATTTTGGCGGCCAGGGCTGCCAGCTCGGCGCGAGCGTCGCCATCGGTTTTCAATTCGTTGGGTGAGATCAGAATGTGACGAGCTTTGCGTTGCGTGACCATGATGGGTTCGCGGCCGCGGGTCTGGTCGAGGCGCACGAGATGAAAGCCGCTGCCACTGGCAATAGGCGGTGCAACCGCACCGGGTGCCATCTCCAGCACCTGATCGGCAAACAGCGTAGGCAGCTGCTCGGCTTTGCGCCAACCGATTTTGCCGCCCTCAAGCGCCTGCTGGCCGTTTGAATTGGCAATCGCGAGTTGGGCGAAATCTTCTCCGTTGTTGGCGCGCTCGAACAGGGACTGCGCAAGCTTCTCGGCCGTGGCGCGGTCTTCGGGCGTCGCACCCGGTGGCACGGCAATCAGAATGTGTGAGATGTCGTATTCGTTTTGGTTGTCGCTGTCTTTGCGCGCCAGATAAGCGTCCACTTCTTCTCGCGTGATGGTGACGCGCGGCACCAGATCGCGATTGCGCAGCTGCTCGATCATCATTTCGCGGCGGATATCGGCGCGGTAGTCGGCGTAGTTGATGCCCTGTTGCGCCAGGATGTCGGGCAGCTGGCTGAGCGTCATGTTGTTGCGCTGAGCCACGCCGCCGAGCGCGGCGTTGAGCTGATCATCGGTGACATTGACGCCCAGACGTTCGGCTCGCTGAAGCTGGATTTGCTCCACGATGAGTTTCTCGACGATTTGCTTTTGGAGCACGTCCGGTGGCGGCATCTGCACGCCATCGGCACGCAGGCGCTGAATAATGGCGTTGCCCTGCTGCATCACTTCGCTTTGCAGCACCACGCCGTCGTTGACCACGGCGACGATGCGATCAAGCAGCTGTCCGCTGCCGTCGAGTGGTTCTGCAGCCTGTGGCGCCAGCGCCCCAAACCAGATGATTGCGGTCAGTGCCGTCGATTTAACGATTGACGTTGCCATAGCCCAAAATGCCTCTTTCCAAAAACGCGTCAACGCGGGTTCCAATGCTGGTAAGGCCTTTGAGTTCGAATTGAGCAAAAAGTGCCTTATCTGTGCCGCCGTCAACGTTGTTCACATAGGAACGACTCACCAGACGTACGGCCCAGCAGCAGCGCTCGTATTCTATCCCGGCGAAGCGTTCCAGCGTGATATTTTCGTCCAGCGAATAGTTCCAGCGGCCCACCAGGTTCCAGTGGCTGCCCACAGGCCATGCGAACGAAATATCGGTCTGTTCTAAATCGTTATCCTGAAAACGATAGCCTAAATTAATCACTTTGTTGTCGGCGGGGCGATATTGCAGACGCAGAGCGGCTTTGGACGTTTCGCGGCTCTCGGGTTCCCACTGGTATTCCAGATTGCCGTTCCAGCGTGACGACAGATTCACGCCAATTTCCGCGATCAGGTTGGAGGCGTTATCGCCCACCACCTCACGACCCGGGAGCTGCACGTTGCGCCGACTCAGGAACAGCGCTTGTCCCAGTGTGGCGGTCACCACCTCGCGACCGTTGTTGGTGTCGAACAGGCGCGTGGTGAAGCCCACGGCGAGCTTGTCCGTATCGCCAATGCGGTCGGTGCCGCGATAGCGGTTGTCCTGAAACAGCTGCACGAGGTTGAAGTCAGGAAAACCGGTATCGAAAATCGGCACGTCCGACTGATCCACAAACGGGATATGTGTGTAACGCATGCGCGGCTCAAACGTGTGCAGAAACCGACCGCCGTGGCCCGTGTCGCGTTCAAAAATCAAACGACCATCGAGACTATAGATTGGGACGGTGCGCGTGGGCTCGGTTTCCGCCAGCGGGTTTAGATCGTCCAGTCGATACTGCGTGTGATTAACGCGCACCGAGGGGATCAGTGAAGCGCCGGGTGTTTGCAGCGGCAGGCTGAAGGTCGGCTCGATGGAGAAGCGCTGGCCCCGTGCGCCGGCATCGCGTTCAAAATGACTGAGCTCCGCGTCGATGCTTGTTTGTGTGCCAAGCCCTGTGTCCCAGCGGCCGCCAAACACCATTTGCGGAACACGTTTGTAGGGTTCGTTGGCTTCGGTGATTTCGTTGTCGAGAGTTTGGAACGACTGCATGCGCATACCCAGCATCCAGTTCTCGCGAATGAGTTCGACTTCCAGCAGTCGTTCGAGATGGGTGATGGCCGTGCCGGCGAGCGAGCTACTCAAATCACCAAAGTAATTGCGATCACTCACATCGGTGATGTCGGCGTGGACGCGGATGCCGTTGTCAAAATAAGAGTCGTGACGCCAGCTGCCCAGATAACGATCGCGATTGGCGCGCATGTCGTCGGCCAGATATACCGTCTCGATGGCGCCCTCGGTGTTGGGCAGCATGTAGCGCCCCTCGATACCGAGCTGGGCACCGCGTGCTGTGAGATAGCGTGACGTGATCGTGGCGTCGTAATTGGGCGCGATATTCCAGTAGAAGGGCACGGACAAATCGTTGCCGCTGCGATCGGTGTTGCCGTAGTCGGGCAACAGGAAACCGGTCTTGCGCGCGCCGCTGGCCGGGAACGATAAAAACGGTGTGTAGAGAATGGGCACGCCTTTGAATTCGACGCGCACGCCGCGGCCCTCGCCAATGTCGCGCTCGCGGTCCACGCGGATTTTGTTGGCAATCAAACGCCAGTCGTTTTCGCCGGCGGGACAGGCGCTGTAGCGCACGTCGTCGAGTTCGAGGTAACGATCGCCTTCCACGCTGATGCGTTTGGCATCGCCACGGCCGTCGCCGTTTTTTAGCGCAAAGCTTGCGTCGCTAAATTCGCCCAGCTCCTGCGCCGAATCAAAACGCGCATCGCTGGCGTCGATGTCAATGGCCTCATCGTCATAGCGCACGTTGCCTTCCACCGAAAACTGCTCGGCTTTGGGATCGTAGCGCGCCATGTCGGCCTGGATCGTGCCGCCGTCGCGTGTGATCTGCACGTCGCCTTCGAACTGCGAGGTGTCGTCAGCGCGCAGGGTGGCTTTGTCGGCAGAAATTTCCACCTCGCCCATCTTCTCCAGCTGCTCGAGCGTGGACAGCTCGATATCCAGCGACGGCGGCAGCCGACTGTCGCGGTCTGCTGATTCATAGGGCACGTCTTCGGCCTGCACGTAGGGCAGACAACCGATAAGGACGATCGCGACCAGCGCAGCGAGTCGATGCAGTAAGGTGGCCGGGAGTGCCTGACCTGTGATCAAATGTAGGTCTCCAGAGAAATAGCGATGACCCCCCAAATGTGGATGGCCCATGACCGCCAGTGACACCGGCCAAAGCGTCGATGAGCGCCTTAGTTTACTGACAAACTGGGCGAAGCAACACATCCTGAGCCCTATTGTCACAATTGAGCCGGCCTCCGCCGATGCCAGCTTCCGGCGCTATTTTCGTATCGTGCACAAACGGGGCAGCGTCATCGCCATGGATTCCCCGCCCGAGCAGGAGCCGCTCAACGGTTTCATCGCGATTGCGCGCCAGCTGCGTGCGGGCGGGCTGCGCGCACCGCGGGTGCTCGCGAGCGATCTGGGCAGCGGCTTTGCGCTGCTGTCAGATCTTGGACCGTCTACCTATCTAAATGTTCTGACCGAGGATGCAGAATTAGCCGACGAGCTGTACGGCGACGCAATTCATCGCTTGGTGGGCCTGCAGCAGCGTCTGGATAGCTCGGCGTTGCCACCCTACGACGAGGCCCTGCTGCGCACCGAATTAGGCATCTTTACGGAATGGTTGTTGGGTAAACACCTGAATATTCAGCTGAGCGATGAAGATCGCGCGCAGTGGGCAACGCTGTGCGATGGCCTTGTGGTCAGCGCGCTGGATCAGCCACGCGTGTTCGTGCACCGTGATTTTCATTCTCGCAATCTGATGCGCGGGCCGCCCGGCGATCCGGGAATTCTCGATTTTCAGGACGCGGTATGCGGGCCGATTACCTACGACCTGGTGTCGTTGCTGCGTGATTGCTACGTAACATGGCCGGCACAGAGCGTTTCGCGGTGGCAAGCCGGGTACTACGATTTGGCCACGCAAACGCCGCTGGCCGACGTGCTGCCAGCGCGCGATGTATTCCACACGCAATTTGACTTAATGGGCGTGCAGCGTCACATCAAGGCGGCGGGTATTTTTGCGCGTTTATGGCATCGCGACGGTAAGGCGGGCTATTTGCCCGACGTGCCGCGCACGCTTGCGCACATTTTGTCCGTGGAGCATCCCAGCTTGAATTGGCTGCACGGCCTCCTGCGCGAAAAAGTGATTCCGGCGCTTAAACTCAAGTGAACGCGATGCTGCTGGCGGCCGGACGTGGTGAACGTCTGCGCCCGTTTACCGATCACACACCCAAACCGCTGGTGCCCGTCGCCGGCTATCCACTCATTGATTATCACCTGCGCGCCTTGGCCGCGGCCGACGTGCGCCGTGTGGTGATTAATTTGGCCTGGCTCGGCGAGCAAATTGCCGAATTTGTGGGCGACGGTCAGCGCTACGGCATCGAGGTGGTGTACAGCGACGAGGGCGATGAGGCGCTGGAAACCGGCGGCGGCGTGGTGCACGCCCGCGAGTGGCTGGGGGAGGAACCGTTTTGGGTGATTAACAGCGACGTGTGGACCGACTATCCGCTGGAGCGTTTGACTGCACTGGCGCCGCGCGATGTGGCGCACGTGGTGCTGGTATCAAACCCAGAGCATCATCCCCACGGCGATTTTGGTTTGTCCGACGGACGCCTGCGTGAAACCGGCGACACGCGATTTACATTTAGCGGCATCGGGCTGTATCGCCATGAGTTTTTTGACGGCTATCAACAGCGTTTTTCGCTGGCCGATCCGCTGCATAAATTTGCCGCCAGCGGCGAAGTGGCCGCCGAGCATCATAAGGGTTCGTGGTGGGATGTGGGCACGCGCGAGCGACTTAATTCGCTGCAGGAATTTCTGGTGGCGGGTCCGTAATGTAATTGTGCAGGCGTTGCCAGGCGTAGCGTTCGTCTTCGGTAACTTTTGAATAAAACAATGTACCGGAGTCGCGCCATGCATCGAGCACGATGCCGGTATCAAATTCTTTTTCACGCGCGGCGACCAGTGCGCTGGAGTGCTCCAAGCGAAACGGTTTGGTCGGATAAGCCACGGCCCAATAAAGACGCAGCGTTTCTAATTCCAGTTCGTCGAGTCGGCGCAGCATGTCTTCGGCCCAGTGCGTGCACAGACCACGCGGGCGCATGCCCATGTTCACCAGCATGTTGTGCGTGATGGGCGGGGAGGTCAGGCCGTAGTCGTTGGCGAGGATCATGGGATAAGCCATGGCTACCTCGGCGACCTGTCGTGCTTCACGGTGATCGACCCGCGGTCCCAGTGCGGCGATCATTCTGCTTAATTCTTCCACGCGTTGAAAATGTTCGGCCACCTGGGTGTCGGTGCCGGCGCGTTGGGGATCGGTGAGGCGGTCTACGTCGTAGCGGACTGAGAGGCAGCCGGTGAGCCAGAAGCAGGTGGTGAGAATGAGCAGGGTTTTCATGGGCGCGGAGTTTAGCGGGTTTGTATGGCTGATGATATTGGTCGGAATCGATGCCGCGAACCAGCTGGCGATCATCAGCGTGAGCTAACCGCGCATGACGGGTCGTCGCCTGTGCGTGCGTTTCGTGTGGCTTGGTCGCTGTCTTACTATACTGAAGACCGATTGGATACTTGCGCAGGCACCTTAGAATGTCGACATTATTTGATCTGCTGGCCCGCTATGTGACCCGCGGCAACCCGGCTCAGCCGCGATCTGCAGGTCAGCGCATTGCGCTACTGATCCTCACGTTTCTTATATTTCTGTTGTTGTATAGCGTCTTCGCATTGTTCGCTGCCGGCGGCGTGTTTGTGCTTTTTGCTTTCTCAAATACCGAGACCGCGTTTCATGTCGCATTGAGTGTCATGGCGATCGGGTTGGTGGCGGCCGTCGTGGGTGCCATCGTGCAGTGTGTTCGTATAGCGCGGCTAAGCACGACGTAAGTTGAAAGGGCATTGCAACTACCGGGGCGCGAAGGCGCGAGCGTTGGTGCATATTTCGCTCACTTGAGCTAAGCTGTTTATACCCCCTATGGGTATAATTATGAAAAACGAAACGAGTAAATTGGCCATAAAGCGCCTAGCCAGAATCGAGGGGCAAGTGCGCGGTATTTCCAGAATGATTGAGGGCGACCGGTACTGCATCGATGTCGTCCGTCAAATCCAAGCCGTTAAGTCTGCATTGACGAGTTTAGAGGGCTTGGTGTTAAACGATCATTTGGATACTTGCGTCGAAACCGCCCTGCAATCTGACGACATGGACCAGCGACGTGAAAAAGTAGAAGAGCTTGTCGTCGTATTAGGCGGACGAAAAAAGTGATGATCAAGCGATGTCTAGGCCTCGGTATTCTGGCTTTGACGTTTGCCCACACAGCGCAGGGCCGCCCAGTGTCCTATCCAGAAGGATGGACGCTAATGCAAAGAAACAGTGGGGATAGATCAGCGATGCATGCCCATTATTCACCGACGGCAAAAGACTCGGTTGGTCTGTATATAGAGCGCAATTGGGAAGAAGATTTCACCTACGTTGGGCTCCAATATAACCGACTTGCTAAGCGCTGGAATGGCCCTCAAAGCCAGGCAAACCTGTATGGAAAAATAAGCGTCGGCGAGGCAAAACCGTTTGGCGATGAAAGCGCAAAACTATCCGGCTTTGTAGAAATTGCAGCGGATTGGGAAACGCGCCGTTGGTTTACCGAATACCGTTTACGAGCAACGGAAATGGCAAACAACAGAAGAGTTCAGCATATCGCAAGGGTTGGTATGGCGCCCTATCTCGGTGACTATGGTGACCTTCATACATGGTTCATGGTTCAGGTAGAAAACCACCCGAGAAGGGATAGGCCTATCGCCACAACGCCACACATTCGCTTATTCAAAGGCGTTCAAATGGTGGAAATTGGATATACCGTTGAGCGGGACGAATGGCTCGCAAATTGGATAGTAAGATTTTGAAACAAAAGAGTCTCACCGTGAATGCACTAAAATTTATTGTCGTGGCATCGGCGCTAGCTATGTTTTCTCAACCAGTCTTAGCCGAAGGTTCCAAGATGGACCATAGCAAAATGGACCACGGAGCCCATGAGCACGCAGGAATGGAGAAACCCGACCTGGGCGATGAAGTGATAGCCGCAAATGCGGTCCTGATCGTGGCCAAGGTCAACGGTTTGGTCTGTGATTTTTGCGCCCAAGCTTTAAAGAAGGTCTTCAAAAAAGAAGAAGCTGTCGACTCTCTGAACGTCGACTTAGATGCTGGCGAAGTAAGTATTGCCTTGAAGCAAGGGCAATCACTCTCCGACGAACGTGTCAAAAAGCTCATTCGAAAGTCTGGTTACTCCCTGGTGTCCACAGAGCGTGTAATCAGTCAGTGACACGATCAACACCGTCCGCTGAGAATATTAAATCCCCTTCGACGCTTCCCGCGTTTTTTTCTCTTTTCGCATCGACGGGCACGTTAATTTGCTGCGCGTTGCCCGCTCTTCTGGTGAGCATTGGCGCGGGCGCCGTTATGGCGGGGATAATAGAGGCTGTGCCTCAGATTACCTGGCTCGGGAAACACAAGATCTGGGTCTTTGCTTTTGCGGCGCTGATGATTGCTCTGTCGGGCGCGATGCAATGGCGCGCAAGAACAATGCCTTGTCCTGCCGACCCAGCGAAGGCTCGTGCATGCGCTCAAGCACGCCGTCTCAGTTGGGTTGTATGGTGGGTAAGCGTACTCGCATTTCTAATCGGCGGGTTTTTCGCTTTCTTCGCTCAATATCTCTTTTTCTAATTCCTGCACCCCAATCCGAGAGTACTTTGATCCACGGTTTCAATGCCGCTCCCACGTGGTTTTCGTGCATTCTGAAACACTGTCGAAATGTTCATGGCATTTATTTTCGCCATGAAAATTACGCGCACCATTCCTCACAGCGAAATGACTTCGGGCTTTTGGGCCCGACAGTCAATATGAATCCGCGCATAAAAAAACGGCCGCCCCTTGCGGGACGGCCGTCTTCAAGCTTTAAGCTCGTATCGCGTAAGCGATATTAGAACTTAAGGCCCAGACCACGAACAACTTCGATCGTGATGTATTTGTCGCCTGAAGGCAGACCTTTCTGGTTGGCATAGCAACGTGCTGCGTCAAGCGTGCACTTGCCCATGATGCCGTCGACGCGGCACTCATTGCGGTTAGGACCACATTTGCAGCAACCGGTCTTGTTCAGAGCAGCCTGCAGGTTGCTCACGTTCTGTGGCGTCATGTTGATTTCGCACAGAACTGGACGCCACTCGAGGAACTCTTCGCTGGTTTTCTCGGTGCTGGTGACCTGTTCGGTCTGCTCAGGGATCGCAATGCGACGTTCCGAAGCAGGCTGAATCAGCTTGACGGTGTCAACGGTGCGGTACTCAGCAGGGATCTCAACCGAGCGCGTGGTAGCTGGCTTAACCAGAACCTGCTTGGTGATCGTTTTGTACGTAGCCGGAATTTCGACCAGGCACATTACTTCGCCGGTGTCGTTGGTACGCGTCGTCAGCACTTTTTTGCCAGCGAAACGATCGACCTGGGCAGCAGCGCCACCAAAGCCAACAGCGCCTTTACCGGTGCCGATGCCGGTGCCGATTTTCCACTCGGTACGAGCAGGCTGATCGAGCACGCGCTCGGTGACGGTGCGGTATTCAGCAGGCACTTCAACCAAACGGCTTGAAGCAGGCTTTACCAGGATGCGTTCGGTGCTTGGCTCGTAACGAGCTGGCAGCACTTCGATGCGCTCGCTAGCTTCGCGCTTAACAACGGTACGCGTGGTGGTTTTGTACTGCGCAGGAATGATCACGCGAGCGTAGCACTCACCCGGACGTGGGTTTGGCGGAAGCAGATCGCTGGACATGCCAGACGGTGCTGCTGGAGCCATCGTGGTCGTGGTGCGAGCCGTTTCCAGTTCGCCACGCAGGCTGGCCATGTCGCGATCGCGCTGGCGCAGTTCTTTTTCAAGCATAGCAAGCTTGCGCTTGGACTCATCCATCTGTGCGGTGCTGGTCGACGTGGCAGTCGAGGCAGAGGCACTTGAAGACTGCGAAGCCTGTTGCGCACAGCCCGTGAGGACCATGAACGCAGCCGAAGCCAGCAGTGCAGTGGTATTACGTAAGTTCATCGAAAGGTACCTCCAGGTAACCCTAATCAGTCAAAGGCAAAACAAAGTGAATCGGCGAGCCGACACTTCAAACAGAAGCGAAACCACAGGCGTGCAGCTTTATGCCTAGCCGCTTTTTCTCCGCACACTTAAGTGAGGGCCTGTCGATGGACGGAATTATATCGTCGTGTTTCAGAAATACCACTGCTTCAACGTGTTTTTACAATCGTATGGAATGAGAGACGTGGTTTTTTCACAACATTACGCTGCAGTGCACTGACAGCGTTGCCATTCTCAATTTTATACGAAGAATGTATTACTTATGTTCAACACGCCCGAGTCCGCATACTGCGGCGTTTTGGCGCCAGTTGCGCTAAAGCATCGCCTTGACGTTGTCGTTGGCACCGATGGCTTGATAGAGCGCATCGAGCTGAGCGCGCGATGTGGCCTTCACCGTTAGCGTGAGCGCAACATAGTTGCCTTTGCTGCTGGAACGCTCCGTGAGACTCACAATTGCGACATTTTGCGCATTTGCGGTGGTTTCTACGTGGGCTTTGAGAGCGGCACTGTCCTGGCCCATGATCTTGATCGGGAAGTCACAGGGGAAGTCGAACAGGTCGTCAATGGCGTTGGTGTCTGTCATGGCATGGAGTTGGGGCGTTTGAGGTTCTGATACAAGGGGTCGAGGCGTTGCCACAGTGGGCCGGGTCGTCCGGAGCCGACCGGGGCGCCGTTTAAGGTGGTCACGGGCAGCACTTCGCGTGTGGAGCTGGCCAGCCAGATTTCATCGGCGGCGGCCAGTTGGGCCTCATCGATGGCAACGCGTGCAATGGGGTGTTCAAGCTGTTCCAAAAGCGGGTTCAGCAGCGCCGCCGTGGTACCCGGTAATATAGATGTGTCCGGTGGCGGCTGCCGCACTTCATTGTTTGCGACGATCAGCACGCTGCTTGCGGCCCCCTCGGTCACCCATCCATCGCGGATCAGGATGGCTTCGGCCGCGCCGGCGGCGTTGGCTTGTTCGCGGGCCAGTGTGTTGGCAAGCAATGAGGTGGCTTTGATATTGGAGCGAGCCCAGCGCAGATCGGGCAGCGTGATCGCCGCGACGCCATTGCTGGCGACACTGGCAGCGCGCGGTTCGAGCGACTGGCACATGGCAAAGACGGTGAGACCGTCCGCATCGGGCTGATGGGGAATGTGATTGCGCACGCCCGGTGCAACGCCACGGGTGATGTGCAGATACACCGACTGATCCCCGCCACCGTTGGCGTCGATGAGCTCGTCGATCAAGATTTGAAATTCGGCCTGCGCGACCGGCGCGGCCAGGCCCACCATGGCCAGCGATTGCACCAGCCGTTGATAATGCGCCGCAAGGCCCAGCGGGCGGCCGGCGTACACCGGAATCACCTCGTACACGCCTTCACCAAATAAAAAGCCCCGATCCAGCGGCGAAATATGCACTTCGCGCAGCGGCATCTGGCGGCCGTTGAAGTAGGCGATGGGAAGTTGGGTGGACATGACGTTGTCGCGGGGTTTCCGTTAGTCGAACCAGAGTCGCACTTCGTCCATCGCGCGCTGCAGGAAATTGCCGCTGGCGATGTCGTTTAACGGAAACAGCTCGCGCTCGACCAATGTCGCGTCACCGAGTCGCACCACCACCGAGCCGATGGCCGTATCCGTGGCCAACGGCGCGATCAGCGTGGTGGGTAAATTCATGTTGGCCGACATCGATTCGTATTCGCCGCGCGGAATCGTGACGAAGAGATCGGCGCTGAGACCCAGATCGGTGGTTTGTGCGTCGCCTTTGTACACGCGCTCGGTCGTGATGGGCGCGCCCGCCTGATACAGCCGATGGGTTTCGTAAAAATTGAACGCGTAGTTGATCAGCGCCTGACTTGATGAGATGCGTGCTTCTTCGCTGGGCGTGCCGAGCACCACCGATATCACGCGCATGTCGCCACGTTTTGCCGATGACACGAGGCAGTACTTTGCCGCGTCGGTGTAGCCGGTCTTGACGCCGTCCACCGAGGTGTCCTGCCACAGCAAATTGTTGCGGTTGTATTGAGCGATGTCGTTATAGGTGAACGATTTTTCCGAATACAACGAATAGTGCTGCGGGAAATCCTGAATCAGGCGCTGGGTGAGCGTGACGATATCGCGCGCCGACATTTTGTGCCCTGCGGCCGGCAGCCCGTTGCTGTTGGCAAAATAACTTTGCGTGAGTCCCAGTTTGGACGCGTACTGATTCATCAGCGCCGCAAAGGTTTCTTCGGTGCCGGCAATGTGCTCGGCAATGGCAATGCTCGCATCGTTGCCCGACTGAATGATCATGCCCTTCAGGAGCTGGTCCAGACGCACCTTCTTGCCCACTTCGATGTACATGCGTGAGCCTTCGGCGCGCCAGGCTTTTTCACTCACGGTGATCTCATCGCTTAAATCCACCTGACCTTCGCGCAGTTTGTCGAAGGCCACGTAGGCGGTCATGAGTTTGGTGATGCTGGCCGGTTCAACGGCAGCGTCGGCGTTTTTCTCTGCCAGCACGCGGCCGCTGTGATGTTCGATAACAAGGTAGGCGCTTGAGTTGATGCTGGGCGCTGCGGGTATCGGGGTGGTGGCCGCGCTGGCAAACCATGCCGCGCTCAGAGTGACCGCGCAGGTAATGCGCCGGGTCCAGACTGCAATTGTGTTCATGGTGCTCCGGAGAAAGTCGGGTTAGTCGACGGCCAGGCGGGCGCGGGCGTAGCCAAGCGCGTTCAGCCGTTCGATGTACTGGTCAAATTGCTCAACGCTTGCCACTGGGCCGACCCGTACGCGATGTAAAATGCGTTGATTGAGTTGTATGGGCTGCACCAGCGTGTCGCCAAAGCCGCTGCTACGCAGGGAGTTCACGACGCGATTGGCATTGTCGGCATCGCCATAGGCGCCAACCTGAATGAAAAAGGCGCCGGTGGGTGCGACGACCGGAGCGCTGACAATGGCCGGCTGCACGGTTGGCGCGGGGCCACCGCTGGGACCACCGCCGGGCCCCTGAATAACGCGCACGTCCACGAGCGACGTGCCGGGTCCGACCATATCGATGGCCTGCGCCGCGGCTCGCGACAGATCGATGAGTCGGTTGTCGACAAAAGGACCGCGGTCATTAATGCGCACCACGACTTTGCGCCCATTGCGTAAATTGGTGACCTCGGCATACACCGGCAGGGGCAGCGTTTTATGCGCAGCCGTCATCTGGTCCATGTCGAACACTTCACCGTTGGCGGTCGGTTTGCCATGAAACTGCGGCCCGTACCACGAGGCAACGCCGCGTTCGTGATAACCCTCAGCGCTGAGCAGTGGCACGTAGCGTTTGCCGAGCACCACGTAGGGGTTGGTCTTGTTCGCGTTGCTGCTGCCACCGGTTGGGGTGGCGACAGGTGGCAACGTGGCCGGCCCGCTGGTGGCGACCTTGGCAGGCTGACAGCCGGTCAAAATGACGAGCACGAACGCCGCTAAAAATACGGCGGCTCTAGTCACCGGTGGTTCCTGCTGCCGCGACGGAGCTGCTTAAATCCAGCACGCTGCGTGCGTACAGACGACTGCGGTTGTAGCGTGTAATAACAAAGAAATTGTGCAGACCCAACAGGTGCTCATTGCCCTCGGCGAGCTCATAGGGCAGCAGCGTGCCGATGTCGTTGTCATCCAGACTGGCATCGAAACGCACGCCCTGTTTGCGCAGAAAGCCCAAGCGATACGCGGGCGTCAGGATTTTGCTCTCGAGGTTACGCGCCGTTTGGCGGTCTGCGCTGGCCGCCGTTGCCACCGCTTCACCGGGTAGCCAGCCGTGGGCTAGAAAATAGTGGGCGATACTCGCAAACACGTCGTCCCAGCTGCCCCACAAATCGCGGCGCGAATTGCCGTCGCCGTCAGCGGAATAAAGACGATAGCTGCTGGGCATAAACTGCGCGGCACCCATGGCACCGGCGTAGCTGCCTTTGACCGTGAGTGCGTCCACGGCCTCTTCGCGCGTGAGCAAGAAAAAGTGTTCGAGTTCGCGCGTAAAAAATTCGCTGCGCTTGGGATAGTCGAAGGCGAGCGTGGTGAGCGCATCGAGCACCCGATAGCTGCCGGTGATTCGCCCATAGTTCGTCTCGATGCCAATAATGGCCACGATAATCGAGGCCGGCACGCCGGTCTCGCGTTCTACCTGCTGCAGCTCTGCGGCATGTTCGGCCAAAAAGGCGCGACCACGGTCGATCCGCTGCTGATTAATAAATATGTTGCGGTATTCGTGCCACGGTTTGCTCTTTTCGGCCGGGCGACTGATCGCTTTGAGGATGGAATCCTTGCGTTCGGCCTGACTCAGTGTGGCGCGGATCGCCTCAGGGCTGAAGCCGTGTACGGTCTGCATTTGATCCACGAACGCGCGAATATCGGCGCGTTTGAGATCGAAGCCTGCTGCATGAGCAGGCGCAAGAATGGTCGCGGCGAGAATGGGCAGCAGGCAGCGCGCTGCACGGCGCATTAAATGAGTCATTGGGCCAGCAGTTTCCTGTGCGTATGCAAGGACATGAGGATACCGAAACCTGCCATCAGGGTCACCATTGATGTGCCGCCGTAACTGATCAGCGGCAGCGGTACGCCCACGACCGGCAGAAGGCCGGTGACCATACCAGTGTTAACAAAAACGTAGACGAAAAATGTCAGCGCCAGTCCGCCGGCAAGCAGGCGTGAAAACGTGTCCTGCGCCTGAATCGAGATGTACACGCAGCGCCCGAGTACGAACAAATACATGCCCATCACAATGAGCAGTCCGATCAGACCGAATTCTTCGCCAATGACCGCGAAAATGAAGTCCGTTGAACTCTCGGGCAAAAATTCCAGGCGGGCTTGGGTGCTGTTGAGCCAGCCTTTGCCAAACAGACCGCCCGAGCCGATGGCGATCTTGGCCTGAATGGTGTGGTAACCGGCGCCCAGCGGGTCGCGCTCCGGATCGAGCAGTGTGAGAACGCGGCTTTTTTGATAGTCCTTCATAAAGAAGTGCCACAACACGGGCGCCCCGGCCACGCCCAGTACGCCCAGCCCCAGAATCAGACGCAGACTGATGCCGGCCAAAAACACGACAAACAAACCGGAGGAGGCGACCAGTAGCGCCGTGCCCAGGTCCGGTTGACGCGCAATCAGTACGGCGGGTAGTCCGATAAAAAGCGCCATCAACAGCAGCTCGCGGGGTCGCGGGGGCAGGGAGCGTGAATGCAGATACCAGGCGATCAACATGGGCATGGCCAGCTTCATGATTTCCGAGGGTTGGAAGCGCAGAATGCCTAAATCCAGCCACCGCTGCGCGCCCTTGCCCTGCACGCCGCTCACGGCGACCAAAATGAGCAGCACAATGCCCGCGCCAAACAGCCACGGTGCCCACATACGTAAAAAGTTGGGTGGAATCTGACACAACACGAGCATGGCCGTTAAGGCCACGCCGATGCGCACCAACTGGTTTTCGACGCGGCCGATGTTGCCGCCGTCGGCGCTGTAGAGCACAAACAAACCCACCATGCACAGCAAAGCAATGCCGGCCAACAATGGTCCGTCCACGTGCAGTTTGCGAAAAATGCGCGTGGCGAGGTTGAGCGCGCCGGTGCCGTCAAATTCGCGCGGTGTCTCAATCACGATTGATCACTTCGTCGGACGTGTTGCCAAGCGCCAACGTCGCCGGATTGAAATTAAAGTAGGCGTCCAGCACGTCACTGGCCACGGGTTTGGCCGCCGTACTGCCACCGCTGTTTTCTACCAGCACCGCCAGGGCAATCTGTGGTGCCTCGATGGGGGCGAACGCGACAAACCAGCCGTGGTCGCGCAGCTCTTCGGGCAGCACGTCTTCGTCGTATTCGTCTTCCTGGCCCACGGTAAAAACCTGCGCGGTGCCGGTTTTTCCCGCCACTGTGTAGGGCCGTTGCTGACCCACAATGCGCGCCGTGCCCTGCGTGCCGTACACCACGTCACTCATTGCATCGACGATGTACTGCCAGTCGTCCGCATTATCAATTTCGATGCGGTCCATCGACGGGCGCGGCTTCGACTCGATGTCGCCGTTGAGCGGATCGCGGACGGCGTCCAGCAACTGTGGTCGATGGCGTTCGCCGCGCGTTGCGACCACGCCGGTGGCATGCGCCAGCTGCAGCGGCGTTGCCAGCCAGAAGCCCTGACCAATGCCGGTGATCACCGTCTCCCCTGGAAACCACACCTGATCGGCTTTGCGCTTGAAGTTGGTGCGCTTCCAGTCGCGCGAGGGCAGCAAGCCGCGGCGTTCACCGTTGATATCAATGCCGGTGGGCGCGCCAAAGCTAAACTGTTTGGTGAAAGCCTGCAGACGGTCGATGCCAAGATCCAGCGCGAGCTGATAGAAGTAAACGTCGCAGCTTTGCTCGATCGACTGGGCGAGATTGACGCTGCCGTGGCCCTCTGGTTTCCAATCGCGATAGCGGTGTTGATTACCCGGCAATGAAAAATGACCGGGGCAATACATTTTGTCCCACGGATTTTTGGCGCGAAAGTGCAGTCCGGCCAGGCCCAGAATGGGTTTGACGGTGGAGCCGGGTGGATACTGTCCGGCCAGCGCGCGGTTAAAAAGTGGTTTGGCCGGGTTGGTGAGAAGAGCGCGATACTCGGCCGTGCTTAAACCCTCACCAAACGGGTTGGGATCAAAACCCGGCGTACTAGCCAGAGCGAGCACATCGCCATTGCGCGGATCAATCGCGACCACAGCGCCACGACGTGACCCGAGCGCCGCCTCAGCAGCGGCCTGCAGCCGCACATCGAGCGCCAGATAAAGATCGAGACCGGGGGCAGGTTTTACCTGATCGACCACGCGCAGCGCGCGGCCCTGCGCATTGATCAACACTTGTTGATAGCCCACCGTGCCGTGCAGGTCGGGTTCGTAGGCGCGTTCGATGCCGGTCTTGCCGACGTGCGTGGTGCCCGCGTAGGACGCGGCGTCCAGCGATTTTTGATCGTCGCTGGAGAGACTCCCCACATAGCCCACCACGTGCACGGCTGTCGCGCCAAGTGGGTAATGCCGCGCAAGACGCGGGCGGATATCCACGCCGGGGAAATCCTGGCGGCTTACGGCGAAACGCGCCAACTCTTCTTCGGTGAGCCGAAAGCGCAGCGGCACGGGTTCAAACGGCCGGGAGGTGCGCGACAGCGCGCGAAAAAAACGCTCCTCGTCACCGGGACGTAGCAGTTCGAGCTCTCGCAGTCGCGTGACCGTCTCGTCAATGTCGTCCACTTCTTCTGGAATAAGCTCGAGCTGATACGCCGGAATATTCTCAGCCAAAAGAACGCCGTTGCGATCGAAGATGAGGCCGCGGGTGGGCGGCAACGGTTCGATGCGAATTCGATTGCCGGTGGACAGTTCTTCGTAGTGGTCGAAGTACATCACCTGCAGGAAAAACAGACGCGTGACCACGAGCGTGGTGAGCAAAAACGCGCCCAGCGTCGCGATCAGCACGCGGACGGTAAACGTGCGTTGCTCCTGGCCGTGATCTTTCAGCGATTCTCTGTGCATGGTGCTCACTTGTGCATGCGCGGAGTCGGGCGCGCGTGCGCGCTAGCGGGTTTGGCGAACGGTCGCGTTCAGCAGATGCGACCACGCCGGCCAGATCAATACCGATGGCAGGATGGGCAGGAAGTGCCCGACAGTGATTTGTCGACCCGCCGTGCCGTCAATCCATACCAAGGCGACATGATATAGAGTAAGAAGCACAAAAACCGTAAAGGTTTCCTGCCAAATGGGAAACACGCGGATGCGGCGGTGAAACTTGAATGCGATGTAGGCGATCAGCGCCAGTGAGATGGCGTGTTGGCCAAGTAGCGAGCCGGTCAGCGTGTCGAGCAGAATGCCGCACAGCCACGCAACGCCAATGCCCACCCACGATGGCAGGCACACCACCCAAAAAATAACGCACAGTGCGACCCAGTCGGGACGCAGTGATTCCAGCGCTACGGGTACAGGAAAGATGCTCAGTGCGTAGGCCACCAGCAATGAACTGATGACGGCCCAGCCGATGCGCGGCTGTGCCACGCTGATCACTGCGGCCGGCCGCCTACCGGGCTTGAACTGGCGCCCGCCAAGCCGGCAGCGCGTTGTTTATCAAAGCGTTGGCCCTGATCTTCTGACCACACCAGTAGCACTTCGCGATCGCGATTAAGCGCCGCTGCCGGCACCGCGTCGATGCTGGCAAAGGCCTGATGTGGGTCGAACGTTACGGCGCTGACAACGCCCACCGGGTAGCCGCGCGGGAACTTGCCGCCCATGCCCGAGCTCACCAACCGATCGCCTTCGCGGATGTCCGCGTTGTTGGGGAGAAACGGCAGGCTCACAGTGCTGATGTCGCCGGTGCCCACGGCAATCGTGCGCAACCCGTTGCGTAAAATTTCTACCGGCACGGCGTGATCGGGATCGCTGAGAAGAATGGCTTCGGAATCGAACGGGCCCACGCGTGTTATTTGGCCAACGATGCCGTTAGCATCGAGCAGAGCCTGACCCTGAAACGCGCCGTCACGCGAACCCTTGTCGAGTGCGATGCGATGCCGATTGGCGTGCACATCGACGTTTAGAATTTCGCTAATGAGCACACGGTCAGCCACTTTCGAGGTGGCGTCCATCAATGCACGCAGTCGGGTGTTTTCGGCTTCAAGCGCGTCGTACTGAAGAAGCTTTGCGTTGATCAGCGTGAGCTCATTGCGCAACACGGCGTTGTCTTCGAGTAACTCTCCGCGGTTGGCCAGTCGTTCGCCGGCGTTGTCGAATGCGCGAAACGGCATGTCGACCAGTGCGCGGATGGGGTAGACCACAACCGATAGCGTCTGGCGTACCGAATCCATATGGCCATAGCGGCTGTCGCTGACCATCAGCGCAATAGAAATAACGAGGAGGACGAAGAACCGCGTGCCGGGAGACGGGCCGCGCAGGAACAGGCGCTTTTTATCGGCTTGGCGAACTTCAATCACAGATAGTGAATCCTGCACGGGCGACTTGAGACGTCGGGCGCGGCGCTCACCGGTATGTCCGACAACGTGACCTTCCTGGCATGATGTCCTTTTCGCAACCTTTAAAAAACTGCGTTAGCCCCTGATTTTGCCGTGATTTACCGCTCACGGCAAACCGACATAATACAGTGGTTTAGATTCAGTCCAATCCGAACAGTGCGGGGCCGTGCTCGTCCATCAATTCGAGCACGCGTCCGCCGCCACGGGCGACGCACGTCAGGGGGTCATCTGCGACCACCACCGGCAAGCCCGTTTCTTCCATCAGAAGTTTGTCGAGGTCGCGCAGCAGCGCGCCGCCACCGGTGAGGACGATGCCGCGTTCCGCGACGTCGGCCCCAAGCTCAGGCGGCGTTTGTTCCAAAGCCGCCTTCACGGCACCGACGATCCCCTGCAGTGGTTCTTGCAAAGCTTCGAGAATTTCATTGCTGTTAAGTGTAAAACTTCGTGGCACGCCCTCAGAGAGGTTGCGACCCTTGACCGAAATTTCGCGCACTTCCTGTCCGGGATACGCCGAACCGATCTCGTGCTTGATGCGTTCCGCTGTGGCCTCACCGATCAAAATGCCGTAATTGCGTCGCACGTAGTTGGTGATCGATTCGTCGAAACGATCGCCGCCGACGCGAACGGAAGCGGCATACACAATGCCGTTGAGTGAGATCACGGCGACCTCTGACGTGCCACCGCCAATGTCCAATACCATCGAGCCACGCGCTTCATGTACCGGCATTCCGGCGCCGATTGCGGCGGCCATTGGCTCCTCAATGAGGTACACCTTGCGGGCGCCGGCGCCTTCGGCCGACTCGCGAATCGCGCGTCGTTCCACCTGCGTTGAGCCGTAAGGCACGCAAATCAGAACGCGCGGACTTGGTCGTAAGTACCTGCTTTCATGGGCCTTTTTGATAAAATGCTGAAGCATTTTTTCGGTAACGGTGAAATCGGCGATCACGCCGTCTTTCAGCGGCCGCTTGGCCGTAATGTTGCCGGGCGTACGACCCAGCATCGCTTTGGCCTCCGTACCCACGGCCTGAATGCTCTTGCCGCCACGCGTGGTTTCTTCACGAATAGCGACGACCGACGGCTCGTTCAAAACGATGCCGCGACCGCGAACGTAGATCAGCGTGTTGGCCGTACCGAGATCAATCGACAGGTCGCTGGAGAAGTAACCGCGAAGGTTCTTAAACATGAATCCGGGGGTCTCTCGCTCGGGAGGAAGATGCGCTGGAAGGCGCCTTTATTGAAGCGCTGTATCGTAGCAACGGGTAGCACATTGGGCAAGCGCGAGTGTATGATTTTGCGTTGCTGTTTTGCCTCGCAAATCACCTTTCTAATCACTTCGGAAACGCCATGAGTCTGGGTCCCAAAGACGTACACAAAATCGCTTCGCTGGCGCGCCTTGCTGTGGCCGATGAGCAACTTGACGCTGTGACCGACAATCTGTCGCGCATTCTGGATTTTGTCGAGCAACTCCAGGCCATCGATACCGATGGCGTGGCGCCGATGGCGCACCCGCTGGGTGATGTGCCATTAAAACTGCGTGATGACAGCGCCGATCCGGCCATCGATCGCGACCGCTGGCAGGCCCAGGCGCCGGATACTGCGGAGGGGTTCTATCGCGTCCCCAAAGTGATCGAGTGAGCAGTCAGAGCCTGTCTGAGCTTGCCGCGCAGCTCGCGGCCGGCACCACAACCAGCGTGGCGCTCACCCGTCACTATCTGGAGCGGATCGAGGTGCTCAATCCGCAGCTCAACGCATTGGTGCACGTGTGCGCGGACACGGCGTTAGCGCAGGCCGCGGCCTCGGACGCGCGGCGTGCCGACGGCCCGGTAGGGCCGCTTGAGGGAATCCCGCTGGTGCACAAAGATCTGTTTTGCACTGACGGCCTGCCCACCACGTGCGCCTCAAACATGTTGCGAGACTTTGTCGCACCTTACGATGCGACGGTGGTCGCGCGCCTGAAAGCCGCCGGTATGGTGATGCTTGGCAAGGCCAACATGGATGAGTTTGCGATGGGCTCGTCAAATGAAAACAGCGCGTTCGGCGCGGTAAAAAATCCGTGGGATCTGACGCGCGTGTGCGGTGGTTCTTCCGGTGGCTCGGCGTGCGCGGTGGCCGCCGGCCTGGCGCCCATCGCGACGGCGACCGACACCGGTGGGTCCATTCGCCAACCCGCCGCGCTGTGTGGCGTGACCGGCATCAAGCCCACGTACGGGCGCGTCTCGCGTTACGGCATGATCGCGTTTGCGTCGTCGTTGGATCAAGGCGGCATCATGGCGCGTTCGGCGGCAGACGCCGCGCTTGTGTTGCAGGCCATGGCAGGACTCGACGCGGCCGATACGACCAGTGTCGATTTGCCGGTGCCGGATTACAGCGCCGAACTCACCACAGCGCTCGATGGCTTGCGCGTCGGCGTGATCGATGAATTTTTTGATGACGGACTCGACGCAGGCGTGGCCGCATCGGTGCGTGGGGCGGTGGAGGTGCTGACGTCACTTGGCGCGCAGTGCGTGCCGCTTTCGTTGCCGATGATCGGACGGGCTGTGCCCACTTACTATGTCGTGTCGTCTGCGGAGTGCTCGTCCAATTTGTCCCGTTTCGACGGTGTGCGATTCGGGCATCGCTGCGACGATCCCAAAGATCTGCAGGATTTGTACACGCGCAGTCGCGCGGAGGGCTTCGGTGCCGAAGTGCAGCGACGCGTGCTGACCGGCACCTACGTACTGTCGGCGGGCTACTACGACGCTTACTATTTAAAAGCGCAGCGCGTACGCCGATTAATTAGTGAAGATTTTCAAAAAGCCTTTGCGTCAGTGGACGTGCTGGTGGGGCCTACGGCGCCGACCACGGCGTTTTCGTTGGGCGAAAAAAATGACGATCCGGTCACCATGTATTTGAGTGACATCTATACGGTGGCAGCAAGCCTGGCCGGCTTGCCGGCGATGAGCGTGCCGTGCGCGCCGGTAAATGGCCTGCCGGCCGGGCTGCAGCTGATTGGCCGCCATTTTGAGGAGGCGCAAATTTTGCGTAGCGCCCACGCGCTGCAGTGTGCCACCGACTGGCATCTGGCGTCGCCGGAGTTGTCCGTATGAGCGCGTACGAAACCGTGATTGGGTTGGAGGTGCACGCGCAGTTGCGTACGCGCAGTAAACTATTCTCAAGCGCGCCCACGACGTATGGCGCTGAGCCAAATACGCAAGCGAGCTTGGTGGACTTGGGGTTTCCCGGCACGCTGCCGGTGATCAACGCAGCGGTGCTGGATATGGCCATTGCGTTTGGTCTGGCCTGCGACGCGCAGATACCGTCGCGCAGTATTTTCGCGCGCAAAAACTACTTCTACCCGGATTTACCCAAGGGCTATCAAATTAGTCAGTTCGAACATCCCGTGGTCGGCCCCGGCACGTTGTCCATTCGCCTTGCCGACGGCAAACAAAAGAGTATCGGTATCACGCGCGCGCATCTTGAAGAAGATGCCGGGAAATCCGTACACGATCGTTTCGCCGGCAGCAGTGCCATCGATTTGAATCGCGCGGGCACACCGCTGCTTGAGATTGTGTCCGAACCGGATATGCGTTCGTCGGCAGAGGCGGTCGCGTACCTGCGCACGTTGCACACGCTCGTAAGATTCTTAGGAATTTGCGACGGCAACATGGCCGAGGGCTCGTTTCGTTGTGATGCCAATGTGTCGGTGCGCCCGCGTGGTGCCACAGAGCTCGGTACGCGCACAGAACTCAAGAACCTCAACTCGTTTCGCTTTGTAGAGCGGGCGATAGAAATTGAAGTGGAGCGCCAAATCGATTTGATCGAAGAGGGTGGCAGCGTGGTCCAGCAAACGCGACTCTACGATGAGTCGCGGGACGAAACGCGCGCCATGCGCAGCAAAGAAGAGGCGAATGACTATCGTTATTTTCCCGACCCCGATTTGCTGCCGGTCAGCATTGATGAGACACGGATCGCACGCGTGCGCGAAACGCTGCCCGAACTGCCGCAGGCAAGGCGTGAGCGCTATCGCCGCGAACTGGCGCTGTCGGATTACGACGCCGATGTGCTAATGACCAGCCGGGAGACCGCCGACTATTTTGAGGCGCTGCTGGCCACCGATGACATTCCGCCTAAGCTTGCCGCCAACTGGGTGGCCGGCGAATTAATGGGTGCACTGAACGCAGACGGGCTGACCATTCGCGACAGTCGGGTGTCGGCACAAGCGCTGGCGCAGCTGCTCACTTTGATCCAGCAGGACACCATCAGTGGCAAGATCGCCAAAGACGTGTTTGCGGCGATGTGGCGTGGCGAGGGTGGCGCTCAAGAGATTGTGGAGCGTGACGGTTTGCGCCAAATCAGCGATAGCGGCGAGCTGGAGGCGATTGTCGACAACGTGTTGGAAAGTAATGCGCCGCAAGCGCAGCAATACCGCGATGGCAAACATCAGGTGATCGGTTTTCTGGTTGGTAAAGTGATGCAGCAAACCCGCGGCAAGGCCAATCCCGCCAAAGTGAATGAGCTGTTGCGTGCGCGCCTGGGCGGTGATGCATGAGGGCTTTTTTGTGAGTGCACCACGTGATTGTCTGCGCCGGTTTTTGTTTGAGCGTCATCAGGTGCGTGGCGAACTGGTGCATCTGAACAAAAGCTTTGAGATGGCGCTGGCCAATCATCCGTATGCCGCGCATACGGCGAGCATGTTAGGCCAGTCTTTGGGTGCTGTGGCACTGCTGACGTCCATTTTGAAATTTGAAGGACGCCTCACGCTGCAGTTGCAAAGCGACGGCCCGTTGCGTTTGCTGGTGGCGCAGTGCACGCATTTGATGAATCTGCGCGGTCTGGCACAGGCCGATGAAGACGGCGGCGCTAGCGACTCATTGCAGGATCAGATGGCCGACGGTCGCGTGGTGATCACGATCGAGCCTGAACGTGGTCAGCGTTATCAGGGTATTGTGCCGCTGGAAGGTGATACGTTGTCGGCGTGCCTGGAACTCTATTTTGAACGTTCCGAACAGTTGCCCACGCGTCTGTGGTTATTCGCCAATGCGCATAGCGTCTTTGGCATGCTGTTGCAAAAGCTGCCGCAGGAGGCAGCAAAGGCGACGCCGCCAGATGTTGCCGCACCGGATGACGATGCGTGGAATCGGCTCACCATGCTCGCCGACACGTTGTCGGTAGAAGAAATTCAGACGCTGTCGGACGAGCAAATCTTGCATCGCTTGTTTCATGAAGAAGATGTGCGTCTGTTTGACCGCGAGCCGGTATCGTTTCGCTGTAGCTGTTCGCGCGAACGAATTGCCGATGCGCTGCGCGGTTTGGGTGCGCAAGAGGTGGATGCCATTATTGAAGAACAAAATGAAATCGCCACCACGTGTGAGTTTTGCAACAAGCGCTACGTGTTCGACAGCGTGGATGCGGCCGCACTGTTTCAGGACGCGGCGAGTGGCAACTCGTCCACCGCGCACTGATGGACGAAACGCCCCCCACAGAGTTACTGCAACGCTGGCGCAGTGGCGACAACGAGGCACGCGATCAGCTCATGGCCGCGTTGTATAACGACATGCGTCGCGTTGCCGCTTCGCTCTTAAGTCAGGACTCCATGCGTGTTCATATTGATCCCACCGAACTGGTGAACGAGGGCGCGTTGCGTTTGCTCGGGTTGGATCGAATTGCGTGGAACGATCGGGCGCACTTCATGGCGGTCAGCAGCAACGTGATGCGCCGCGTGCTCGTGGATCAGGCGCGACGCAAACGCGCGGGCAAGCGCGATGGCCAGCACGTCACGCTGCTGACCAACGTAGCCGGCGTTGAAACCGATCTGGATATTATCGAACTCGACGAAGCACTCGCCGCGCTGGCGGAACTGTCGGAGGAGCGCGCGCGCATTGTTGAACTGCGGTTTTTCGCGGGCATGAGCAATGACGAAATCGCGGTGGTGCTCGATGTGTCGCCAAGCACCGTTAAGCGGCGCTGGCGCGTGGCGCGAGCCTGGTTGGCAGCGCGTTTGGCCTGAGCGCCTTCCCGCTCTGAAGTGTGAAACAAAAGCTTGATCTCTGCGTTTGTGCGCGTATCATATTACAAAATCGTTATATTGATATATTCGTATGTCGTTGAATTTAGATCAACAAGTGGGCGTGCTCAAGGCCGCCGCCGACCCCAGCAGGCTGCGGCTGCTGAATATTTGCCAGAACGGCGAATTTACCGTGACAGAACTGACCCGCATTTTGGGTCAGAGCCAGCCGCGCGTGTCGCGCCATCTGCGCACCTTATGTAATGCCGGACTTCTGATGCGTTTTCGGGAGCGGCATTTCGTGTTTTATCGGGTGTCGGCGGATGCGGAGCAACGCCAGAGTGTTCAGATGTTGCTGGCCGGCCTTTCGGCCACCGACCCCAGCGTACTGAAAGACCTGGAGGTGCTCGCGCGAGTGCAGGATGCCCGCGACGAACGGGCCCGGGCCGTCCTCGCGAGCGTGGAGGCGGATCAGATCGCACCTGGGTTTCCACCGCAGCTGGCCACGCATCTGCGCAATTGTCTCAATCTTGATGCGCTGGGCGATTTGCTCGACGTCGGGACGGG
Organism: Gammaproteobacteria bacterium; assembly: GCA_045106455.1. Classification (GTDB taxonomy): domain Bacteria; phylum Pseudomonadota; class Gammaproteobacteria; order Steroidobacterales; family JBCCMA01; genus JBCCMA01. Next base: position 20,027 of record JBGCEL010000039.1, on the reverse strand, counting down.
CAGCGGTCGGGTGTTGCAGTTACTGGGGCCCCATGCCGACAGCGCCGTAGGGGTCGATATTTCCTCCGACAGCTTAACGGTGGCGCGCAGTAATTTGGGCGCGGCAGGTTTGAGCGACGTGATGGTTCGTCACGGCGATATGTATCGCTTGCCCTACGAAGAAGACGCGTTCGATACCGTTACGCTCGACAATGTGTTGAGTCATGCCAGTGCGCCACGCGACGCGCTGGCCGAGGCCGCGCGCACGTTACGTCCTGGTGGTGTGTTGCTCGTGATCGAAGCCCGGCGCACCGCGCAGGCGCAAACGGTGAGCGAAAACATCTTGCAGGGCTGGGCCAGTTCAGCGGCACTGGCTGTGCACCGCACCGAGCACCTGACGCATGACGAAATGCAGCTCGATTTACACTTCATTGGCACCCATGTGGATGTCGCCGCTGCCTGACGGCAGCGTTCCCTCTAAAGGAATTTCTCTGTGCTCAATTCACTGGACATCTCATTCGAATTTTTCCCACCCAGTTCGCCCGGCATGACCGAAAAATTGTGGAAGTCGGTGGAAGTGCTGGCGCCACTGCGTCCGCGCTTTGTATCGGTCACCTACGGCGCCGACGGCTCCACGCGCGAGCGCACGCATCGTATTGTCAGTGACATCAAGCGCGATACTAGCCTTACGCCCGCCGCCCATCTCACCTGCATTGGCACCACGCGCGAACAGGTACTGGATATTGCGCGTCAGTACCACGCTGAAGGTGTGCGTCACGTTGTGGCCCTGCGCGGTGATTTGCCCGACGGGCACACGTCGGCGGGGCCGGGTTTTCAGTATGCGGATGAGTTGGTGGCAGGTTTGATGTCCGTCGCCGATTTCGATATCTCCGTGGCGGCCTATCCTGAGGTTCACCCGGAAGCCCAAAGCGCGACGTCCGATCTCGACGTGTTGAAGCGTAAATTTGCGGCCGGTGCCAAGCGCGCCGTAACGCAGTTTTTTTTCGAGCCCGAAACGTTTCTGCGCTTCCGCGATCGCTGCGTATCCGCGGGCATCGATGAGCCGATCGTGCCCGGCATTTTGCCCGTGACGAACTTCGCCCGTGTTGAAGAGTTTGCGGCGCGTTGTGGCGCGTGTGTTCCGGCGTCGTTGCGCAATCGTTTCGCAGGACTCGATGATCAGCCGGACACCCGCAAGCTGATTGCCGCGACCGCCGCTATCGAGCTGGTGCAGGCGTTGCGTCGGGAAGGTGTCGATCATTTTCATTTCTACACGCTCAACCGGCATGAACTTACCTACGCCATTTGCCATGATCTGGGCGTGCGCCCGGCGCAGCGCGAGCTTGAGGTCGCGACGTCGTGAACGCCCCTGTAGATTCGGCGCGCGCCGCGCTTGGCGAGTTGCTCGAGCAGCAGATCGTCCTGATCGACGGCGGCTCGGGTACCGCGATCCAGGCGTTCGGTTTGGAGGAGGCGGATTATCGCGGTGAGCGTTTTGCCGATTGGCACTGCGATCTAAAAGGCCACAACGATTTACTGTGTCTAACGCAACCGCACTTAATCACCGACATGCATCGTGCGTTTCTTGACGCCGGCGCGCGGATTATCGAAACCAATTCCTTTACATCCAATCAGCCATCGCTGGCCGATTACGATATGGAAGACTTGGTGGGTGAGATTAATCGGGCGGCGGCGCGTCTGGCGCGCGCAGCGGCCGACGAGGCGACGGCGCGTACGGGCAAACGGCATTTTGTGGCCGGCGCGATCGGTCCGACCAATCGCACTGCGTCGCTATCGCCGGACGTCAATGATCCCGGGTTTCGCAACATTGATTTTGATGCACTGGTGGCCACCTATACCGAAGCTGCCGACGCGCTGATTGATGGCGGCGCGGATTTTCTTCTGGTGGAAACCATTTTCGATACGTTGAACGCCAAAGCGGCGCTGTACGCCATCGACGTGGTAGCTCAGACACGCGCGATCGATATTCCCATTGCGATTTCGGGCACCATCACCGATGCCTCGGGACGCACGTTGTCGGGTCAAACCACGGCCGCCTTCTGGGCGTCTGTCCGTCACGCCAAACCCCTGCTGGTGGGTTTGAACTGCGCGCTGGGCGCGGCGGCTTTGCGGCCTTATCTGCAGGAGCTTTCGACACTTGCCGATACCTATGTGTCGGTGTACCCGAATGCCGGTTTGCCCAACGAATTCGGTGAGTATGAAGAAACGCCGGATGACATGGCGCGCGTCATTGCTGAATTTGCAGATGCGGGTTTTGTGAACGCGGTGGGCGGCTGCTGTGGCGCCACGGCGGCTCACGTTGAAGCCATAGGTCGTGCCGTGAGCGGCAAGATGCCGCGCGCGATTCCGAATGTACCCACGCGCTGTGCGCTGGCGGGCCTTGAGCCTTTGTATCTGGATGACACGACCCTGTTTGTCAATATTGGCGAGCGTACCAACGTCACCGGTTCGGCGCGCTTTCGCCGGCTCATTAAAGAGAATGATTTTAATACCGCCGTAGACGTCGCGCGCGAGCAGGTTGAGAACGGCGCGCAGATGATCGACGTCAACATGGATGAGGGCATGCTCGATTCCGTGGCCGCCATGCAGCGTTTCCTGCATTTGATTGCCGCCGAGCCGGACATCGCGCGCGTACCTGTCGTGCTGGATTCATCCAAGTGGGAAGTGCTGCACGCGGGTCTGAAGTGTTTGCAGGGCAAGGGCGTGGTCAATTCCATCAGCCTGAAAGAAGGCGCTGCGCCGTTCATCGAGCAGGCCCGGGAGGTGCTGCGCTTTGGTGCCGCGGTCATCGTGATGGCGTTTGATGAAAAAGGTCAGGCCGACACGCTGGAGCGCAAGATCGAAATTTGCCGCCGCTCCTACGACATCCTTACCCAGACCGTGGGCATGGACCCGCAAGACATTATTTTCGATCCCAATATCTTCGCGGTGGCCACCGGTATTGCCGAGCACAACCGTTACGGTCTGGATTTCATCGAGGCCGTAGAACAGATTAAGGCTCAACTGCCCGGCGCGCGCGTCAGCGGTGGTGTCAGCAACGTGTCGTTTTCGTTTCGCGGCAATAACGCGGTGCGCGAAGCAATGCATTCGGTTTTTCTGTATCACGCCATTGCGCGCGGCATGGACATGGGCATCGTGAATGCCGGTCAGCTGGCGGTCTATGAGGATATTCCGCCGGTGCTCAAAGAGCGGGTTGAGGATGTGGTGCTGGCGCGTCGCAGTGATGCGACCGATCGGCTGCTGGCCATTGCGGATGAGTTTCGCGGTGACGGTCGCAAGGTGGAGGTGGTCAATCAGGCGTGGCGCGATGAGCCGGTAGAAAAGCGTCTCGAGCACGCGCTGGTGCACGGCATCGACGAGCACATCGTCGCGGATACCGAGCTCGCCAGACAAAAAGCGGCACGGCCCATCGAGGTGATCGAAGGATCGCTGATGGACGGCATGAACGTTGTGGGCGATCTGTTCGGGGCGGGCAAAATGTTCCTGCCGCAAGTGGTGAAGTCGGCGCGCGTCATGAAAAAAGCCGTGGCCCATCTGGTGCCCTTTATCGAGGACGAGCAAGACGGAAAGCGCCAGTCTAACGGCACGATCATTCTGGCAACGGTGAAAGGCGACGTGCACGACATTGGCAAAAATATTGTCGGCGTGGTGCTTCAGTGCAATAACTTTGATGTGGTGGATCTTGGCGTGATGGTGCCCGCGCAGAAAATTCTGGATGCCGCCGTTGAGCACGACGCGAATCTGATTGGCTTGTCGGGTCTGATTACCCCGTCGCTGGATGAGATGGTGTTCGTCGCTAGTGAAATGGAGCGCCAGAACATACGCCTGCCGTTGCTAATCGGCGGCGCTACCACATCGCCCGCGCATACGGCCGTGAAGATTGATCCGGCGTATGAAGGTCCGGTGGTGTACGTGAAAGACGCTTCCCGCGCCGTGGGCGTGGCGCAATCATTGGTTAGCCTTGGCAAACGCGAAGCCTTTATTACCAAGGTGGCGGCGGACTGCGCACGCAAGCGTGAGCAGCATGCCAAACGCAAAGCCAAGCGGCCCGCGGTGGCACTACAACGCGCGCGTATGAACCGCCCGCCCATCGACTGGTCGGCCTACACGCCGCCCGTCCCGACCACGCCGGGCGTGCAGGTGGTCGACGACTGGCCGATCGAGTCGCTGGTGCCCTACATCGACTGGCAGCCGTTTTTCTTTGCCTGGGAGATGCCGGGCAAGTATCCGGAGCTGCTGCAACACCCGGACAGCGGTAAAGCGGCACGCAGTTTGTACGACGATGCGCAGGCCATGCTCAAGCGCATCATCGATGAAAAATGGCTCACGGCGCGCGCGGTGTTTGGCCTGTTTCCAGCGGTCAGCGTCGGTGACGATATTCAGGTACTGCAGGCGGACTCGGTCACGCATTCACTGCAGCATCTGCGTCAACAAAAGCAGCTTAATCCCGGCGCGCACCATAAGTGTCTGGCGGATTTTATTGCGCCACGCGAAAGCGGGCTGACCGACTACGTAGGTGCGTTTGCGGTCACGGCAGGTATTGGCGTTGAAGAGCGAGCCGCCGAATTCGAAGCGCAGAACGATGACTACTCGTCTATTTTGCTCAAAGCACTGGCCGATCGATTGGCCGAGGCACTGGCCGAGCAGTTACATGAGCGCGTACGTCAAAAGGACTGGGGCTATGCCAATGGCGAGCAGCTCGACAACGATGCGCTTATCGCTGAAAAATATCGGGGTATCCGGCCCGCGCCGGGTTATCCGTCCTGCCCGGATCACACGCAAAAAGCGACACTGTGGTCGATGCTTGAGGTGGAGAAACGGATTGGTTTGACGCTGACAGAAAGCTACGCCATGTGGCCAACGGCCGCCGTCAGCGGTTGGTATTTTGCTCATCCTGAGGCCAGCTACTTCCTGCTCGGAGAGGTGGCGCGCGATCAGGTTGAGGACTATGCGCGTCGTCGCGACGTGCCGCAGGCGCAGGCCGAACGCGATCTCGGCCCCATCCTCGGCTACCAGCCGGATCCTCCGTCAGGCGTGGCGGCCAAAGGTGACGCGCGGGCGGCCAGCGAGGTCGCGTAACCCACCCACGTCGCCAAAGCCGGCCGCAACAAAAAAGTCGGCGACGCGCTCACCTTGCGTGGCGCCGTGTTCAACCAGCAGATAGCTGCCCGGACGCAGAAAGTCCCGTGCGTTTTCGATAATGGTGTACAGGTCGGCATAACCGGCGTCGTCGGCCACCAGCGCCGTGCGCGGCTCAAACGCCACGTCGCCGATTTCCAGATGATGATCATCGGGCGCAACATACGGCGGGTTGCTCACAATCAAATCAAACTTAGCGTCAGCGGGCAGCGCATCGAACCAGTGGCCCGTGTGCCAGGTCAGGTTTTTCAGCTCGTTTCTGCGCGCATTGTCTTGCGCTATTTTTATTGCCTGCGTTGAGCGATCCGTCGCGGTCACGTGCGCGTGCGGTCGTTCGCTTGCCAGCGCCAGCGCGATGGCACCGCTGCCGGTACCAAGATCGAGTGCGTGGTTTTCATGTGCGGCCGGCCAGCGTTCCAGCGCCGCGCTGACCAGAGTTTCGGTGTCCGGACGCGGGATCAGCGTGTCGGGCGTCACACACAAATCGAGCGTCCAGAATTCGCGTTGGCCCAGCAGGTAGGCGACCGGTTCACCGCGGCCGCGACGCTCAATCCAGGCCTGAAACGTGCGCGCCACTGGCTCGAGCAAGCGCGCGTCGCCGTGAGCGATTAAATACGCCCGATCCTGCTCCAGCGCGGCCGCCAGCAGCACCCGCGCGTCCACGCGTGCGTCGGTGCGCGCGGCTCCGGCATTTTCGAGCGCGGTCTGAGCGGTGGCAAGTGCCTGATCCAGAGTGATTTTCATAAGCGGTTAAGTATACGGTGCGCAGCGCCCGGTTTGGCGTAGAATACGGCCACCTTAAACGGCGGCGACGCGATGAAAATCTACGACAGCGTGCTCGACATGGTTGGGCGCACCCCGATGCTTCGGGTAAACAATATCGATACAGGACCGTGCGAACTGTATCTCAAGCTTGAGCTCATGAATCCGGGCGGTTCCATTAAGGACCGAATCGGTATCTCCATGATCGGGCGGGCCGAAGAACGCGGCGATATCAAGCCGGGCGATACGCTCATCGAAGCCACGGCCGGCAACACCGGGCTCGGGCTGGCACTGGTGGCGGCCCAGCGTGGCTACAAGCTCATTCTGGTGCTGCCAGATAAAATGAGTCAGGAGAAGATTTTCAATCTGCGCGCGATGGGCGCCGAAATTGTGCTGACGCGTTCGGACGTCGGACGCGGGCACCCTGAGTACTATCAGGATCTGGCGCGACGGTTGGCCAAAGAGCAGGGCGCGTACTTCATTAACCAGTTTGGCAATGAAGACAACCCGAAGGCACACGAGCTGACCACGGCGCCCGAGATTCTCGAACAGATGGATGGCGATGTGGATGCCGTGGTCGTGGGTGTTGGCAGCAGCGGCACGGTAAGCGGCATGACGGCACATTTTAAAGAGCACGCGCCACAGGTAAAAATTGTGCTGGCCGATCCTGAAGGCTCCGTCTTAACGCGCTACATCGAAACCGGTGAGCTGGGGGAGAGCAGCAGCTGGCTGGTGGAGGGCATTGGCGAGGATTTTATTCCGGACATCGCCGATTTCTCTCAAGTTGAGGCCTCTTACACGGTGAGCGATGCAGACTCGTTTGCCACCGCGCGTGAGCTGTTGCTCAAAGAAGGGCTTCTGGGCGGCTCATCGTCCGGCACGTTGCTTGCCGCCGCGCTGCGTTACTGCCGCGCCCAAACGAAGAAAAAACGCGTGGTCGCGTTTGTGTGCGATACCGGCAACAAATATTTGTCGAAGCTGTTTAACGATTTCTGGATGGAAGACCAGGGCTTTATTGAACGTGAGCAGCACGGCGATCTGCGTGATTTGATCGGCCGTTTGCATGGCGAACGAGCCACGGTAACCGTGGGTCCCGACGATACGTTGGCCACCGCTCACAATCGACTGCGCAATGCGGGTTTCTCGCAATTGCCGGTGATGCGTGATGACGAACTTATTGGTGTGCTAACCGAAGAAGACATCATGCGGTTTGTGTTTGGCAAACCCCAGCTTATGACCGCGAACGTGGTGGAGGCGATGTCCACTACGTTTGCCGTGGTCGAAAAAGATTTTTCAATTCAAAATGTGGTGGCGTTACTGCGTGGCGCCCCGTACACCGCGGTGGTGGATGGCGAGCGATTCTTAGGATTAATCACGCGCGCCGATGTTCTAAACCACATGCGTAAACAGACTTAAGGAGCCTTTGCGAACAATGACAACAGAGAAAAAGACCGGGTTTGCCACGCGCGTGATCCACGCCGGCCAGTCGCCTGACCCGAGCACCGGGGCGATCATGCCGCCGATTTACGCCACCTCAACGTACGTACAGGAAAGCCCCGGCGTGCATCAGGGATACGAATATTCGCGTTCGCAAAACCCAACTCGCATGGCGTTCGAGCGCTGCATCGCGGATCTGGAAAACGGGTCGCACGGTTTTGCGTTTGCCTCCGGCATGGCCGCCACGAGCACCATTGTCGAGATGGTGGACAGCGGCGCCCATATTATTGCGATGGACGACTTGTACGGTGGCACGTTCCGCTTGTTCGACAAGGTGCGCAAACGTTCGGCCGGGCTTGAATTTAGTTTTGTTGATCTATCGGATCTTGACGCCGTGCGCGCAGCGATTCGACCCAACACCCAAATGCTCTGGATCGAGACGCCGACCAATCCCATGCTGAAGATCGCGGATCTGACCGCCTTGGCGGCACTCGCCAAAGAGCACAATCTGATCAGCGTGGCCGACAACACCTTCGCCACCCCGTTTAATCAGCGCCCGCTGGATCACGGTATCGACATCGTGATGCATTCGGTCACCAAATACCTCAACGGGCATTCGGACATGATCGGTGGTGTGGCCGTCACCGGGGACGAGGCGCTGGCCGAGCGCATCGGCTTTTTGCAAAATTCCTGCGGTGCCATTTTGGGGCCGTTCGACAGTTTTCTGGTGCTGCGCGGGCTCAAGACGCTGGCACTGCGTATGAAAAAGCACAACGAAAACGGTCAGGCGATAGCGCAGTGGCTACAGGATCATCCGAAAATTGAGCGCGTGATTTATCCTGGACTGAAAGACCACCCGCAGTACGATCTGGCTCAGCGCCAGATGCGCGGCTTTACCGGCATGGTCACGGCGTTTGTACGCGGTGGTCAGGCCGGCGCATCGCGCTTTATGGAAAACCTCAAAGTGTTCGCGTTGGCAGAAAGCCTCGGCGGCATTGAGTCCATGATTAATCATCCGGCGATCATGACGCACGCGTCCGTGCCGCCAGAAAAACGCGCCGCGTTAGGGATGGGCGATCACCTGGTGCGGTTGTCGGTGGGTATTGAGGAGTTGGACGACCTGAAGGCCGACCTGACTCAGGCGCTTCAGTCGGTCGAAACGTAGTCGATCAACACGTCGCGTTGCGCACTGCCACCGAGAAAATGCATCAGTAGCGGCATGGCAAGTGCCCAGGTGGCCGCGATTACGGCAAGTGCGACGACGTCGGGCGCGACGAATTCAATGAGCCCGAGGCGCACGCCGGAAAGATAGGCCAGCGGACCGCCGATGGCACCAAGCGTTGCGGCCAGAGCGGGCTTGCCTTTCAAATAGGCGAGTCCGTGCTCTACGATCAGCGCAAAGTTGACCCACAACAGAGCCATCCAGTATGGCGCCAGCGCGATACCAGGTTCAGAGAAAGACAAAAGCTGCGTGGCGACGTAGGCATTGTCGACGGCGTAGCCGAGTATCCCGACGATGATCGCCGGCAGCAGCAAAGTGTGACGCTGGCGAATGACCACTTCGTAGCCGGTAAATAAGATAATGGCGAGCAGACCCAGCCATTCCATAGACCAGACGGCGCCGAATACAATGCACAGCCAGCTCACTTTAAAGGCGATCAATGTGGCAACAGATTTCACGAGCGTCTTTCCTTGGTGCATCGGCACCTATGTGAGCGGGCAGTGTTATTTAGGCCTGAGCGTAATATAGGCGTTGCCGGGCCCAAGCGGGGTCTTTTTGCCGTAACCACTTGTTTCGGTGTGTTTCCGGCGGGGTGAAAGCCCTTCACAAAATTGACAGGGAAGCTAGTATGGCTCGCGTGACTAACGTACTTATTATCGACGACGACCGTCGTCACACGGACCTGCTGAAGGCCTACCTGGCGCGCTTTGAAATACGCGCGGCCAGCGCGGTGGAGGGCACGGAAGGGCTGCGCAAGCTCACCGACCTCGAGCCTGAGTTGGTGATCCTCGATGTGATGCTGCCGGGCAAAGACGGTTTTGAGTTGTGCCGCCAGATCCGCAAGACCAGCGGCGTACCCATCATTATGTTAACCGCTCGCGGGGATGTGACCGATCGCATCGTCGGACTGGAGATCGGCGCGGACGATTACCTGAGCAAGCCGTTTGAGCCACGTGAACTCGTGGCACGCATCCAGACCATTTTGCGTCGGACCAATGACATCATTCCGGCGCGCGAGGAGGGCGAACTGGTGTTTGGCGATCTGATGATCGACACCAAAGCGCGCACGGTCACGCTCAAAGAAGATGTCGTGCCGCTCACCACCATGGAATACGAGCTGCTGTCGTTTCTCGCGAGCAACCCCGGGCGCAAGCTGTCGCGCGATGAAATTCTCGGCAAGCTGCGCGGCATCGATACCGAAATTTTCACGCGCTCGGTGGATATCATGGTGAGTCGCTTGCGCAACAAGCTTGGCGATACCACCAAGCCCCCAACGTTCATCCAAACCGTATGGGGATTGGGCTACTGCTTCGTCGGACACGCGCAAAACGCTGACAGCGAGGACGCCGCCGCCGCCGATGGCGGCGACACTGCCGACACCAGCGACGCGTAAGAGCCGCCCGGTGATGCGCGAACTGACCCGTTCTCTGTGGTTTCGTTTGCTCGCGATTTTCGTCCTGCTGGCCAGCGTGTTCATCTATGGCGTCACGCTGGCGCTTGGCTATATTTATCGCGCGGACAGTTTGCGCGAGTTGGTCAGTTCGCATTTGGCTCTGCACGTTAACTACGTGCTGGAAGATATTGGTGATCCGCCGCGCATCGAGCGCGCCGAGGCCATCGTTGAGCGCGTCCCGGTCGACATTCGCCTCGACGGGCCGGGCCTGAACTGGGCCTCCGACGAGCGCTTTCCCGAACTCACAAGTTTGCGTTTCGGCGACAGTCAGTTTCTCGGCGAAGACAGCGCGTGGCTCGAAAAGCTGGAGAACGTGGAGTTTGCACGCACCGATCAACACGGCTTTTTAAAGCTGCAGCGCGGCGACTACGCCATCGTCGTGTCCACCCCGGAGATGGGTCACGAGCAAAGTGTCGTGGACGTGAGACTGCTGATCACGCTCGTAGGCTTGGTGTGCTTGTTGTTGTGCTATCTGGGGGTTCGCTGGCTGTTCCGCCCGATTGCCGAGATTCGCGAAGGCGCTGCACGTATCGGCAGTGGTCATTTCTCACACCGCATCGCGAACGTGCGGCAGGATGAATTGGGGGATCTTGCGGCCGATGTTAATGCCATGGCCGGCGATGTGCAGGCCATGCTCGATGCCAAGCGCGCGCTGCTGATTGGCATTAGCCACGAACTGCGGACGCCCTTGTCGCGACTGCTCCTGGCCAGCGAGTTTGTGGACGACGCGGAGCACCGCGAAGTGTTGCGCAGCGAAGTGGCGGAAATGGAGTCGATCATCGACGTGCTGTTGGCCGCTGAAACGCTAAATTCCCGCCACGCCGCGCTGAACACCGAACCGGTTGATGTAGAAGATTTGCTGCGTGATCTGATCGATCAATTCTTCCGCGGGCAAAGCGAGCAAATTGAGCTAAGCGTGCGAGACGCCGAATTAATTGCCGTGATCGATCCGCGCCGGGTTTTGCTGTTAATGAAAAACCTAATCGCCAACGCGCTGCGCTACGGCGCACGGGATGGCTCCCCGGTGCGGGTGACGGCGCATCGCGAGGTGGGCACATTGGTGATGTGCGTGCTCGATGAAGGTCCTGGTCTTACTGACGTGCAGAAAAGCCGTTTTGGTGAGGCATTTTTTCGCAACGAAGAGGCGCGTGACCGCGAATCCGGTGGCACCGGTCTGGGGCTGTATCTTTCCAAGAGCATCTGCGAGGCCCACGGCGGCGAGCTAGGCTTTGATGACGGCTACACGCAGGGCGCGTGCTTGGTGGTGCGTCTGCCGATGGGCGAGGATCAGTCGCCCAGTGAGGCCAGCGCTTCGGTTTGATATTCGTGCAGCAGCGGATCGATAACGTGATCGATATCGCCGCCAAGAATTTCATCCAGCTTGTACAGCGTAAGATTGATACGATGATCCGTGACCCGGCCCTGCGGAAAGTTGTAGGTACGAATACGCTCTGAGCGATCGCCTGTGCCAACCTGGAGCTTGCGCTGTTCGGCCTGTTCGCTTTGCTGTCGGTTTTGTTCATCGGCCAAAAGACGGGCCTTCAATAACGACTTGGCGCGGTCGCGGTTTTTTAGCTGCGAACGTTCGTCCTGACATTCCACAACGATGCCGGTTGGTACGTGCGTCATGCGCACCGCCGAGTCGGTTTTGTTCACGTGCTGACCGCCGGCGCCCGACGCGCGATAGGTGTCGACGCGCACGTCCGACATGTTCAGCTCGATGTCGTCCACTTCATCCACTTCGGGGAGCACGGCTACCGTGCAGGCCGAGGTGTGAATGCGCCCTTGAGATTCGGTTGCCGGTACGCGCTGCACGCGATGCGCGCCGGATTCGAATTTCATGCGCCCGTAAACGCCTTTGCCGGCTACGCGGCAAATGATCTCTTTATAACCGCCGTGATCACCTTCGCTTTCGCTAATGATCTCTACCTTGAAGCCGCGTGCTTCGGCGTAGCGCGCGTACATGCGATATAGATCGCCCGAAAATATCGCCGCCTCGTCGCCACCGGTGCCGGCACGAATTTCGAGAAACACGTCTTTGCCGTCGTTGGGATCGACGGGCACGAGGTGACGCATCAAATCGCCCTCGAGCGCTTCGCGTTCGCCGTTCAGGCGTTTTTGCTCGTCGCGTCCCATGTCGCGTAATTCGGCGTCATCATCGCGCAGCATTTGCTCAACGCCTTCGAGTTCCTCGGCCAGCGCATCGAAGCGATTGAAATCTTTGGTGACCGGTTCCAGGCGCGAATACTCAATAGAGAGGTCACGAAACCGGGGTTGGTCCGAAATGATTTCGGGCTGCCCAAGCAACGCTTCGACCTCGACGAATCGCTCGCACAATTGTTCGAGTCGCAAACGAATAGAAGGTCGCATCAGTGTTCCTTGCTTATGCCGAACAAGCGGCTGGCCACCGCAAGGAGTTCGCGGTCGCCTTGTTCCCCGGCTTCGCGCAGTTGCGTGCTGGGTTCGTGGAGCAGGCGTTTGGTGATCGTGTCGGCCATGCGTTCGAGCACTTCATCCACTGACTTACCGCTGGCGATCTGACGCTGTGCCTGGGCGAGCGCCTGATCGCGTACGGCGGTCAGTTGGCTGCGTACAGATTTGATTAGCGGCACGGCATCCAGAGCGTCTTCGCGCCGTGAGAATTCGTCCGTATGGATTTCGATCATGCCCGCGGCGTTTTCGGCCGCTTTTTGTCTGGCGGCCTGATTGGCCGTGACCACCTCGCGCAGATCGTCCACCGTGTAGAGATACGCATCGGACAGCTTAGCCACTTCCGGTGCGATGTCGCGCGGTACGGCGAGGTCCATCAGCATGATGGGTTTGCGGCGACGACGGCGCAGTGCTTCGCGCACGTGGTCGTGTTCGACAATTCGATGTGGGCTGGCCGTGCAGGAAATCACCAGGTCGGCGTTATGGAGCTGCGCCGCAATCTGGTCGAGTCCGATCACCGACGCATTGTGGTTTTGCGCCAGCGAGCGCGCGCGCTCGATACTGCGATTGGCGATGATGGCCTGCCCCAAATTGTGATTGCTCAAATGCTTGAGTGTGAGCTCGATCATCTCGCCCGCGCCAATTAGAAGCGCGGTGCGTTTTTCGAAACCGTCGAACACCTGACGGGCCAGTTCGATGGTCGCCGAAGCGGCCGACACGTAGCTCTCACCGATGGCGGTTTGCGTGCGTACTTTCTTTGCCACGCCAAAGGTGTGTTGAAACACGCGATGCAAATGCGCGCCGGCGGTGGCCTGCGCTTGCGCTAAGCGATACGCGTCTTTCATTTGACCGAGAATTTGTGGCTCACCGAGTACGGCCGAATCGAGTCCACAGGCCACGCGACAGGTGTGGGCTACGACATCGCCGCCCTGCAGTTCGTACAGGCACGGCGCAATCTCCGCATCGCCGGGGAATTTTTCGATCAGCCAGCGCCGCACGACGTCGGGGCTGGTATCGACCACCGCGAAAAGCTCTGTCCGATTACACGTGGACAATATGGCCGCTTCCACGACGCCGGGCAGCGCGGACAGGGCGCTGAGCGTTGCGGGAAGTTCGGCCGGATCGAAGGCTACGTGTTCGCGGAGCTCCACCGGCGCGGTGCGGTGATTTATGCCTAAAAGGTAGAGACTCATGCCGCCATTGCGTGGAATTAATTCTGTTTGACATTGTCATGTAAGGCACCGGTAATAACAAGCGTTTGCCACCGCGATTGCGGTATAGTGACGCGGTCCATTTCATGGAATAACTATCTTGAATTTCAAAGCTCTTCCCACAATTCGTCATTTCCTGTTACCCGCTGTCGTGCTGTTTTTGGGCGCCTGCGCCAGCGCACCCAGCCAAAGTGAAGAGGAACTGCCGGTTCCCGAGGGTTTTGAAACACGCAGCGGTGCGGCGAGTTATCACCTGCTTCTGGCAGAGATGGCGCTGCAAAAAGAGCTGTACGACGTGGCCGCCGATGAATACTTAAGTGCGGCCCGCTATGCCGACGATCCTGATGTTGCGCAAAAAGCCACGGAAGTCGCGTTTGATTTGGGTCGCGATGACGCGGCGCTGGCCGCGGCCGAACGCTGGCACAAGCTCGATCCCGCGAGCGAAAGCGCCAACGGTTATCTGGCGCGGTTGTATGTGCGCGCCGGTGATGCAGATGCGGCGGCGCAGTCACTCGAGGCGCTGCTCGCGCAGGCCGATGCCGATGACGAAGATCGATTTCTCACGCTGTCTTCACTGCTGCTGCAAGAGCGCAACAGCAAGACCGCGCTCGATGCCATGGCGCAGCTGGTGGCCAAAAACAAAAAACTCGCACGGGCGCAGTATTCGCTTGGCGTGATGGCCTTGCGTGCCGGTGAGTTGGAGCTGGCAAAAAAATCGGCCAGTCGCGCCGCTGAGCTGGCGCCCGAGTGGGCCCATGCCAATTTGCTGTACGCCCGGGCGCTCATCGCGGACGGGGAAATCGACGAGGGCATTAATCACGCCGCCGAGCGTGTGGGTGGTCAGAACAGCACCTCCGAAAGATTGGAATACGGCATTTTGCTCGCCGCCGTCGATCGTGACGACGAAGCGCAAATTGTGCTGGAGCAAGTGCTTGAGGACGATCGCGGCAATGCCGGAGCGCTGCGCGCGCTGGGCCTGATCTATCTCAAACAAGGCGATCTCGAGCGCGCGCGTGCGGTATTTACGCAGCTGCTCGCCACCGGTCGCAGCACTTACGACGCCATGTATTACCTGGCAAGTATTGCCGAGTCAGAGAATCAAATTCGTCGCGCCATTCGCTTGTATGGGCAGGTGGTGGAGGGGCCCAACGCCGTCGCATCGCAGCTGCGCGTGGCCGGGCTTTTGGCCGACAGCGGCGATTCCGATCAGGCCCTGCAGCATCTTGAACGGTTTGCTGGCGCGCAGCCGCGTTACACCGTGGATATGGCGCTGGGCCAGGGTGAAATTCTAATTGACGATGGTCAGATCGAGCGCGCCTTAACGTTGTACGACGATGTGCTGGCGGCCTACCCGGGTGAAACGCGGGTGCAGTACGCGCGCGCCTTTTTGCTCGAAGACATGGACCGGGTGGACGATGCGTTGCATCAGCTGCGTCTGGTGCTGGCCAAAAATCCACGCGATCCCAACGCGCTGAATGCGCTGGGCTATACGCTGGCTGATCGCACCGATCAGGTGGACGAGGCGTTTGAGCTCATCGAACGTGCTTACGAACTCGATCCCAACAGCCCCGCGATTATCGATAGTCTTGGCTGGGTGCAGTTTAAGCGCGGTAATCTGGACGAGGCCCGCGAATTGCTCGAGCGGGCCTATCAAGTGTTCCCTGACACCGAAATTGCGGCGCATCTGGTGGAAGTGCTGTGGACCAGCGGTGCACAGCAAGAAGCGACCACGCTGCTCGAAACCTCGCTCAGCCGGGCTCCGGGGCATAAGAAGCTGCTGGATGTGAAGACCCGCCTAGGCCTGTAACTATGCGCATCTGGCCCGTGCTGGCGCTGGCCGCCATCGCGCTTGGCGGGTGTGCGACGCAATCCAGCCGGTCGCCCTACCCGGGCAGCGACACGCTGCGCGCCGTCGCCGAATCCTTCACTTTGCGCGGCAAAATGGGCGTGCGGACGCCCGGCGTCGGCCACAGCGCCGCGTTGATCTGGCACCAGCGCGGAGAATCGTTTGATATTGAGCTCAAAGGCCCGCTTGGCATTGGGCGCACCGAGCTGATCGGCACCCCGGCGCAGGTCACCATCACCGACCGCGACGGCGCTCGTGATTACGCCGATCCCGCGCGGGCATTGATGGCCGAACTGGGCTGGTCGCCGCCTCTGGCGGCTTTACGCTACTGGGCCGTGGGTGTGCCGCAGCCCGGAATCACTTTCGAAAGGCTGCCGTCGGCCGCCAATTTGCCGCAGGCTCGGTTCATTCAGTCGGGCTGGACTGTGGAAGTGGGGCAGCTGGCGGATTATGGTCAATGGACCCTGCCGCGCAAGCTCACGCTCACCAACGGGCAGACTCGCCTGCGGCTTGTGGCCACTCAATGGCAGATTCCTGCAACTACTGATTGACAGCCCTTGCGTGTCACCGCAAAATACTGGGCTGATAGCGATCGCCTAATGGTCGCATGTCCGTTCTGCTGGGGTGTAGCCAAGCGGTAAGGCAACGGGTTTTGATCCCGTCATGCGCAGGTTCGATCCCTGCCACCCCAGCCATATTTTTCTTTGGCCGTCTCCACGCGAACAGGCCCATCTAACAGGATAGCTCTGACGTGCAAGACAAAGGCCAAATGGTAGTGTTTTCGGGTAACGCCAACCCGGCACTTGCCAAAGACATCGCGCGTCATCTTCACATGCGTTTGGGTCAGGCTAACGTCGGCCGTTTTAGCGACGGCGAAATCAACGTTGAGATTCTCGAGAACATTCGCGGTCGCGACGTGTTCATCGTGCAGCCTACCTGCCCGCCCACCAACGATCACCTCATGGAGTTGCTGATCATGGTGGACGCCTGTCGCCGCGCATCGGCCACGCGCATTACTGCCGTGATTCCGTTTTTTGGTTATGCACGTCAGGATCGTCGGCCGCGCGCACTGCGCGTGGCGATCTCCTCGAAGCTTGTGGCCAACCTGATTACCACGGCGGGCGTTGATCGTGTGCTCACGGTCGATCTGCACGCCGAACAAATTCAGGGCTTCTTCGATATCCCAGTCGATAACGTATACGCCTCGCCAGTGCTGTTGGGCGATGCGTGGAAGCAGAAATTTTCAAACGTGGTGGTCGTGTCGCCGGATGTTGGTGGTGTGGTGCGTGCACGCGCACTGGCCAAGCGTCTCGATGACGCCGATCTGGCGATCATTGATAAACGACGTCCGCGTGCGAACGAATCGAAAGTCATGAACATCATTGGTGAGGTGAAGGGTAAGACCTGCATCATGATCGATGATCTGGTCGACACCGCCGGCACGCTGTGCAAAGCGGCCACGGCGCTAAAAGAAAACGGCGCTGAAAAAGTGGTGGCGTACATCACTCATCCCGTGCTGTCCGGACCGGCCGTAAGCCGCATCAACGATTCTGAAATTGATGAGTTGGTGGTCACCGACACCATCCCGCTGACGGCACAGGCCGCCAGCTGCGCGCGCATTCGCCAGCTCAGTACCGCTGAGCTTTTGGCTGAAACGATGCGCCGCATTGCCGATGAAGAATCGGTCAGCTCACTTTACGTCGACTAAGCGACGTTTACTTAAGCTACGACGAAACGAATTTGCCCAATTATGGGCGAGGTAATCCCGGCGGCTCTGGTCGCGGTCCGTCGGGGAATTTTTATAAACGATACGGAGTAACGACATGTCCAATTCATTTGAATTGCAGGCTGAGTTTCGCGAGGACCTGGGGAAAGGTGCGAGCCGCCGCCTGCGTCACGCGGGCAAAGTGCCTGCAGTGGTTTACGGCGGTAACGCCGACCCACGAGCCATTACGGTTAGCCATCAGGAGCTTTTGCGCCAGGTGGAGAACGAAGCCTTTTTCTCGAACGTCATCACCCTGAAAGTGGGCGACATCGAGCAGGGCGCCATTGTCAAAGATATGCAGCGCCATCCGGCGAAAAAAGTGATTATGCACATCGATTTCCAGCGCATTATCGCTGGCGAAGCGATTCGCATGACCGTGCCGCTGCACTTCACCGGCGAAGAAACGGCACCAGGTGCCAAGCTCGAGGGTGGTGTGTTCTCACGCCTGAAAAACGACGTGGACATTATGTGTCTGCCAAAAGATCTGCCCGAGTTCATCGAAGTCAACGTGGCTGAGATGAATCTGGACGATCTGCTGCACTTGTCGGACATCGCTCTGCCCGAGGGTGTTGAGCTGCCTGACCTGACGCACGGCGACGAAAACGATCTGGCCGTGGTGTCTCTGCATCGTCCGCAGAAGGTCAAGGTTGAAGACGATGAAGAAGCGACCACCGAAGACGGCGCAGCCGAAGGCGGTGATGACGCGGCTGAGGGCGGCGACGCCGCCGAGTAATCGGTCTGCGAGGAATAAGGGCCGCCGTAGCCTCTGCGGCGGCCTTTTTTTGAGCCTATGACATCCGCAACGCCATTTGAAATGATCGTCGGGTTGGGAAACCCGGGCGCTCAATATGAACAAACGCGTCACAACGCGGGCTTCTGGTTCGTCGACGAGCTGGCGCGGCGCGCCAGCGTCACGCTACGTCATGAAGCCAAGTTTCACGGCCATGCGGCCAAGGCCACGATTGAAGGCTGCAACGTCTGGTTGCTGCGTCCCGATACGTTTATGAATTTGAGCGGACGCGCTGTGCAGGCCATGGCGTCGTTCTACAAGATTCCGGTGGAACACATTCTGGTGGTGCACGACGAAATTGATTTGCCGCCCGGCACGGTGCGTTTGAAACGCGGCGGCGGCCACGGTGGCAACAACGGTCTGCGCGACATTATTCAGAAGATGGGCAAAGACTTCGCCCGCCTGCGTGTGGGCGTGGGGCGGCCCGCGCATTCGAGTCAGGTGGTCGACTACGTGCTGCATCGCGCCTCGGTCGATGATCAAATCGAAATTGATCGCGCCATGGACGATGCGCACCGAGTAATGCAGCTGCTGCTCAACGACGGGCTGGAGAAAGCCACGCACCGGTTGCACAGCAGGCGCGACGAGCCCTCGGTGGCGAAGAAGCCGCGCAAGCCCAAGCAAGATAAGAAAACGGAGGCGGTAAAAACGCCTTCGGCTGATGCCGGCGACGCAGCGCCCCGGAACGACGAAATAAAGAACGACCAACCCAAGAACGACAAAGAAGAGCCGGCCACGTTGCGCAATCAACTGGCCGACTGGTTCAAACGCAAAGACTAACGTCACAGGAAAACACACATCATGGCCATTAAATGCGGAATCGTTGGGCTGCCCAACGTCGGAAAATCGACGTTGTTTAACGCGCTCACGGCAGCAGAAATCGCGGCTGAAAACTATCCGTTTTGCACCATCGAGCCCAACACCGGCATCGTGCCTGTGCCCGATCCACGGCTGCAAACGCTGGCCGATATTGTGACCTCGGAAAAAGTGATTCCGACGACGGTGGAGTTTGTTGATATCGCGGGTTTGGTGAAGGGCGCGGCCAAAGGCGAGGGTTTGGGTAATCAGTTTCTGGCCAACATTCGCGAGACGGACGCCATCACTCACGTGGTGCGCTGTTTTGAAAACGACGACGTGATTCACGTGGACGGTCGTGTGTCGCCGGTGGATGACATCGAAACCATCAACACCGAATTGGCGCTGGCCGATTTAGAGACGGTGGAAAAAAACCTGACCAAGGCCGAGCGCAACGCCAAGACCAATCGCAAGGAAGATATTGTGTGGCGCGATTTGCTCAAAAAAGTAAAAGAGCATCTGGATGAAGGTCTGCCCGTGCGTGCACTGGCGCTGGACGAAAATGAACACGCCGCCCTGCACGTACTGCATTTGCTCACCGGCAAACGCACACTGTATGTCGCTAACGTAAGCGAAGATGGCTTCAAGGACAATCCGCTGCTCGACAGTGTGGTGAAGCTTGCCGCCGAAGAGGGCGCTCAGGTGGTGGCCGTGTGTGCGTCCATCGAGGCCGAAATCGCGCAGCTGGATGACGCCGACAAAGCCGATTTTCTGAGCGAGCTGGGCCTTGAAGAACCGGGCCTGGATCGGGTGATTCGCTCGGCCTATCAGCTGTTGGGTCTGCAGACCTTTTTTACCTGCGGCCCCAAAGAGACCCGCGCCTGGACCACGCGCGTGGGGGCCACCGCGCCACAGGCCGCCGGCGAGATCCACACGGATTTCGAGAAGGGGTTTATTCGCGCCGAAGTCACCGCGTACGACGACTACGTGGCCGGCAACGGGGAGCAGGGCGCCAAAGAGGCCGGCAAGCTGCGGCTTGAGGGCAAGGAATACATCGTCAATGAAGGCGATGTGATGCACTTTCGATTTAACGTTTAACGCCCGATTTTTCGGACGTCGGCGCTTGACAGCATGGCGGTCAGCGCGGACAATCTGCGGCCTTGGCAAATCTGTGCCA
>JBGCEL010000038.1:0-4109 GCA_045106455.1 Gammaproteobacteria bacterium | reverse complement strand
GGATGCACCGCGATGCGATACACCTCGCGGGGTCCGTCGAGGACGCCGCCGGATTTACGCGTCCAGGTCAGGCCGCCATCATCCGAGCGGTAGATGCCGCCGTCACCCTCGTCGGCGCCCAGTAAGAAAATGCCTTCGTTGGCGCCCACGTACAGCGTGTCGGGCTGATTGGCCACCGAGTCCACGGCGTACAGATTTACCGTACCGGAGAACAGTGGTGCCAGTCCGGCGCTGTGGTTGTCGAACGTTTCGCCGCCGTCGCGCGTACCGAACAGACCGAAACTGGAGTCGGTAATCCACAGTGTTTTGGGTGCGCTCTGGGGGATATCCAGCCCGGTGATGTCGTCATCGGTAAGGCCGGGCACCGGGTTCCAGGTGAGGCCGGCATCAAAAGTCTCGAAAATGCCGCAGCAGTTCGAACCCAGGTAAGCGTGCTGGGGTGCGACGGGATCGACCACCAATGCCTCAACCTGAAAACTGTAAGGCCCCTCGTTTTCTGTCCATTCGTTGCCGTCGCGTTCACGCGTTGCCACGCCTTCGCGCAGACCGGCAAACACTTTGCCATCCTGCGGTCCAATGCTTAGTTCGTAAACGCCCTGAGCCGAAAACCCGTTGTTCGCACGCGTCCAGTTTGTGCCGCCGTTGGCCGTCGTAAAAATGCCTTTCCACTCCGTCCCAAGATACAGTCGGTCCGCGTTGATGGTGTCAAAGGCGATCACCTCCGACTCGAAACCAAACAGCCCGTCGTTGGGCAGTGTCTGCCAGGTCAGGCCTGCATCCGGAGAGACCAGCACGTCGCTGACAAGGGTGCTGACGTAAATGCGCGCGGGCGCGAGCGGATGTACTTTGACTTCGGTAACGAAGGATGACGGCGAACCGGGAAGAAGCTGCCACGAGTCACCTCCGTCGATGGACTTGTGTACGCCGGCATTTCGCACGTACGCGTACAGCGTGCCCTGACTGGACGGGTCCGTCGCAATAGCAAGGACCGATCCGCTGGCAAGACCGTTGGTCAGAGGCTGCCAGGTCTCACCTCCGTCGCTGCTGCGGTACAGGCCGCTGGCACTGATGTACGCAGTGAGCGGATCAAACGGGTCCGGTGCGAAATCAAACGACACCGAAAACGGACGCAGGTTGGTAAGCGACGTCCAGGTTTGCCCGGCGTCGTCGGAGCGCATCAGACCAAAGTCGGAGCTGCCATAAATGACGGTGGAGAACGTGCCGCCGTACTCCAGAAACCCGCCAACCGACTCATCGTATTCAGCGGCCACGCTCCAGGTGTCGCCGCCGTCGTTGCTTTCAAGCAGGCGCGTCGCGGTCAAAAGGTGAACGTTGGAGCTGTCGTTAGGGTTGATCAAGATGCTGCGGTTGGCTTCGATCAGGCCATCGCCCGCATCGGCCTCGACCGGCGACCAGCTGCTGCCGGCATCTGTCGTCACGTAGAGCTCCGTTCCCATCGCCCAGGCCTTGTCCGCCGTGCCCTGCGCCGGCCAGATGGCGTTCACATTGCCCCCAAACGGTGCCTGCCCGCTCCACTCGTTCACAGCGGCGAGGCTGGTGCTGATGAAAAAGGCGGAGGTCAGGCACAGTGACGCGGAGAGAAGCCGCAAGGCGCGTTGAACGGTGAAGTGTGGCATGTGCTTTCCTGAGGGTTTTTGTTGTCTCACTTTGGTTAAGCAGTGAAACGTTCGGGATTCCCCCATGGCCGCGTGCGCGGCTTGGTTCAACACACAGCAGGATCGTTTAACTAGCACTGCGAAAAAAACTCGACCAAACGAACAAACTCATCCTCACCCCGAATCCCGTCATAAAACGGCAACCGTGTCTCCAAAAACGGGGTCACATAGCTGGGTTCGTCAAGACCGGTTCGAAGACATGCCACCGCTTCGGACACCGCCCCAATCATGTCAAGAATCCGATTGGTCTCATGCCGAGGCGACCGCGTTCCACGAAGCGTGGCCGGGCCATCACCTTCAGGTCGCCTACGCACAAGCCAATGGCAGCAAGCACCCCGTCACCGACATCATTTGGTTCTCCGGCCCGGGCGAAGGTTGGGCGCGTTACAGCGAAGCGCTGGCCGAGGAGATGGGTTTGTACATCACCACCACGGGACCGATCAAACGACGTGCCTGGCCGGCTAGAGGCATGGTGGTTGATCCGGGTATCCATCTGTTTGGCTGGTCACGTGAGCAGGCCATCGAGTTTATGATGGCGTCCGGTCGGTTTCCCGAATCCATGGGTGATCAGATGGTTGACCGAATTGCCATTTTGCCCGGACAGCTCACGGCCTACGATTCGGGTGGTCTTGAGATTATCGCGCTGCGCCGAGAGGCCGAGCAGGTGCTTGGGGACGATTTCGACATTCGTGAATTCCATGACCGAATTCTTGAAAACGGCTCAATACCGCTGCCAGCACTTCGAGCACACATTGAGCGTTGGCTGGCGCAATCGAAGCGCTAGCGCCATCAGTTTTCAGCATCAAGACCCATGGCCTCGTCGCCCTCATCACTGCATTGGTTCAGAGCATCGCGGTAATAGGTTTTGTATTCTTGGGAAGAAATCTCGTTAGCGCGATAGGCTTGTGCTTTGTCTTCTGAGAAAACGCGTGGGAACCAGCCGTAGGCAATCACCCAATGGTCGTCGATAACCGCCATGCACGCTCCGCAGGCAATGTTTTGATACTCGGGTTTGCAGATCACAATGTCCTCAACGCCAGAGGTAAAATGCTGAAAAGATATGCCTCCGACCACGTTCTCCTCACCCCAGAAAAGGTCGGCCATGAAACCGACCGAGTCGCTATCGAACTGGAATGCCATGAGTGTGTCAGTTGCCTTGAGCAGGTCTGCCCATGCCGATGGCCCATCAATTTGAGATCGCTCGATCTCATCGTCAGCCCGAAAATAAATCTCGACGTCATCCCCAGGTGTTAAGGACACCCGCAAATAGTCGGTGGCGCTGATTTTATCCCTGAGCTGTTCAAAGGCGGCGCGATTATCTTTGAAGTGCTGTTTGGCGAATTGCTCGTGTGGCGGCCAAGCGTAGCAGACGGTCTGCGACGAAAAAATCGCAATCAGCGTGAATAAAAGGCAATGACGAATCAATTTGTTTCTTCCATCAGATTCGGGCATGAGGCAAACAATGGGTGGGAACCACCACGGCGAAGCGTATCTCTGCACGCCGAGCATTGCGAGTTTCCCAAGCCAAAAGTGGCCTTAATCTAATCCTCGCCGTGCCAGTTCAGAGCAGGCAGCTTAACGGTGTCCGGCAGCCGATCTTTTTCACCATTGGCGTACCATTGATCGAGCGCGGCACCGAATCCTGAGTCTGTCTCCTCGGCCTCAAAGATCGCGCCGTGGGAGCCGCCATCTACCGTGATGAAATGATGGTTTGAAAAAATGGTGCGGACAGTTTGGGCGTCTTCGTAGGGTGTTGAGATATCCCAGGTGCCTTGAATAAGAACGGTTGGAACCGGCGATGTAAAGTCCGAACGATCCATCTCGACCACCGCTTCTCCCCATATAGCGCAGGTCTCTTTATCGAATAGGGCGGGTGGACTCACGTACGCTAGTGACGGGTCCCGATTAATGTCGTTGCGCCGAGCGGAAGAAATTCCAGAGCTGCATTCAATAATCTCTTCGGCAGCATTGTCGGCGTCTGTTCCGGTAATGTAGCCATGCAGCCGCGGCGCCATGACACTCAGATCGCCTTCTATAATTCTTAGCAAATCATCGGGCCAGTCGGACGTTGTGTAGCGAAAAACGGGTAGTTTTGTTACGCCATAGATAAAGCGCCGGAAGCCATCACCATCGATCGTCAACGTGACCATTTCGCCAGTGTCTTCGCTGACAAAAGACGTCACGATCGGTTCGTCTTGCGCCCGATCAATCACGGACTGGTAGGCCGCGATCAGTCCTTCTGGAGGAACGCGGTCGGCGTACCGCTCGGACTTGGCGGCGGCCTCTGCCAGGTTTGAAAACGCGGCCTTCACGGCGCTGGGGCGATCGAAAGTGTGATCGGGGCCTTCCAGCGCGCTAAACGTGGCGCGCGCGACAAGGTCTGGATGATGCCGCAGCACGGCGATTCCCCAGAACGAGCCGAAGCTGTTGCCT
>JBGCEL010000037.1:0-66109 GCA_045106455.1 Gammaproteobacteria bacterium | reverse complement strand
CTACGAGACGTCATATTGTTGTTGTGATGCATAGGACACCCATGGGTAGCACGAATCCGCGGCTTGAGTGGCCTCTTACTTCCTGTCGGACCACGTCAGCTCAATAGACACAGCGGTTACGTTGGGAAGAGCACCAGCGTTTATAAAGAGTTCGACGGTGTATCGCATCTGGATATTGCGATACCTAAAAAAAATGCCCGCGCATTCGGAATGCGCGGGCATGGCAGTTTCAGCTCGCAACGGTGCGTTAGAATTACTGCGCGACAATGCGATGGAGTTTGTGCACGTTGGTAAAGCCGGATAGAGTTTCAGCCGTGTCATAACAGACCGCGTCAATCGTTTGCTGAGAGGTATACATGGCCAGCAGAAGCGCGTACATCGCCTTTTCTTCAACGGGCGAATAGCACCTGTTGTTGTCAGAGAAAATCACCATTGCTTTGCCATCGCCATTCCATTGAATAAGTTTGTCGATGGTCACGTCGTTGAAGTATTCCCATGCGAGTGCACTATTGCACGCGATGACGGCGAAGAAGGTTACTAGTAGTTTTTTCATGTTGGTTTCCAAAGTTTAATAGAAGTAAAGCGCAATCCAATGAGTTTGGTTTGCTAGAGAACGATGCTCATCACGGGTACCAGCCATGGTCGAAAAGGGTATTGCCCGTCCGGGCTGACATTGACCCTCTTGGTCACCCATTCGCTGCTGACGTCCCGATCAAATTCATCGGTGATGGTGCGTACCCGCACGGTCGTATCACCAAGTCCGGTCCACTCATGCGCGACCGCGCCAATCGAGCCAAGGTAGTTATCGGAGCCGTCGCCCCAGTCAATTTCTACGCGTGATCCGTCTTCGGTAAACGGCTGGCACGAGCGCCTGCCAATTTGTGCACCGCCGTCGAGGGCAACCACGGGTGGGATACTGACGACCGGATCGAAAATCGATGGCGAGCCATTGATAAAGTCGTTGAAATAAAGGTGCTTTCTATATACCGAGAAATTTTCCCCTTCCTCGGTGTAGATGTCGATCTCGGTGGAGACATCGAATCCGCCAAGGTTCAGGTCAATTGGGATGGTGCAATTGGCGCCAAAAAACTCACAGCTAAGATAGGCGGAGACCTCTAGTCGCACATCGATCAATGACGCGGTAACCAGTTCGTTGGTGCCGTCACCATTGGCATCGGAGCAGGCGTTTCCGTAGTAGCCGAAATAGGTAATAGGGACAGCAGTCACAACACCAAGCTTCGCTTCTGCCATGTCGATTAAGCCGTAAATATCAACGTCGGCGGAAAAATTGGTATCGGCGTAGGGAGTGACCTCGAGCTTGGCCTGGAACGCATAGTTGTCATAGAGCGTGCCGGTGTAACCAATATCGGCATCGTGCCTGGTTTTGGTACAGCCCGAACTTGTGCATTTCCAGGTCAGGCCAACTTCTCCGTCGATGTCATAGCGCGTATTGAGGGTGGCACTGGCCTCCACGTCAATTTGAACACCCACATCGATGCCCACCTCCATGTCAACGTCGAAGTAGATAATCCAGGCCCAAAAACCCGTGTCGTGCTCCCACAAGGTAAGACGGTTCTGCAGAATTTTGCGAGAACTGCTGTACGCCACTTCACCCGTTAGACCGATTTCACCGCCGAGATCAGCATCGACTTTAATATCTGCGTAATTGAACGACAGTTTGTAGGTAATGCCACAGCGCTTGTGCTTGTAGTAATGCACGTCCACCTTGAATGAGCCGCTGCCAATGTAATCGGCCTCAAGATTGGCGCTTACGCCATGATTGTTATACGAGAACAGGTTTTGCTTGTCGGCATTGATCGTTTTGGAAATGTTCTTCGTTCTCGCGCTCTTTTTCTTGCTGCAAAACCACTTCTGGGCAGAGTTCTTGTTGGTGTCCTCATCCAGATCGTTAATGTAATCCACCAAATCGAGACTGATCACGAGCGTCTCAATGGTCTCGTCAAGCTGGCTGTCCGACACTTCGCCCCAACTCGTGAACCCGTAGTCCTCAAGAATGTCTTCTTGCACCCAGTCGGGTAGGTTCGCTTGGTAGGCTGCACGCAGGGTCTTAATGACATGCATTTCCTGATTAGGGGTGCGCGCCGCCCGGGTTTTGCCTGCTTTTAGCAATACACCTTCAGCCGAACTGAATTCGTCCTCAAGCAGGTCTACAAACTCCGCGTCGGTCACTCGAACTCGTTGGTAGCCCTCACTCTCTTCAAGCACCACCGTTGCGTGAGAGGTGGCGCTCAGGGCAATCAAGGCAAATGCTGCGATGCATTTTCCGGCATTTGTTCTTAGGTTCCGCGCGCCGTACAGCAGCCGGCGCAACTGGTGCGCGATGTCTGGTAACTCCATGTTGTTTCCTTAGGCTTAGTTATTTTTGATACCCCTGTATCAAGCCATTGAACGCGGCAGAAGTTGTTATCGGCGTGTTATCTATGTGTTATCGGATAGTTACGGCTGCGCCGCTAGCTATTTAGGCAGGCGCTATCAGATTGATATGCCTTGGCAGGTAGGATCTGGGGCAGGGCGTGCGTAAAGCCTAAATTCGGTTTCTGATCAGAATTGCCGACCGCGGGGTAGCACTAGCCGGATCATTCGCGTCTCGGTGACGCTCACATTTGGCGATATTTTCAATTAGTGAGAGGTTTTCTTAAGAGCCATTGGGGTTTTTTCGTGATTTCTCGTGCTAGACACATTAAGGGACCGCTTATTTTCCAGTTCCCTGGCAACCGTTTATTGACCAAGAGGGAACGACCATGGCTAACAGAACCAGATTTTTTCGTTTCGCCTGCTTCCTTTTGGCGCTTTGCACATCGGCCGTCGCACAGGCAGAGACCGTAATCATTACCCACACCGGCGATGCCAACCCACTGCAGGAAGGTTGGTCTCTGGGTGACAGCAACCCGGCCGTGATCATGG
Organism: Gammaproteobacteria bacterium; assembly: GCA_045106455.1. Taxonomy (GTDB): domain Bacteria; phylum Pseudomonadota; class Gammaproteobacteria; order Steroidobacterales; family JBCCMA01; genus JBCCMA01. Next base: position 63,184 of record JBGCEL010000037.1, on the reverse strand, counting down.
CCCCGGGCGACAATGATATTGGTGCCGCCGGGTGTGACGCTGATCCGTGTTCCTTCTGGCGCATCAGCGACACCAGCGGGGGCGGCGGCACGCGTGGCTCCTATAGAACGAGCAACGTCGATTTCTATAACCCGAGCGGCTGGGCGGTGCGTGCACGTGTGCGGCGTCAGGCTTTTACACCCGGCGCTACCGAGGCGGCCAGTTTTGCCGCCACGATGCTCCTGCGTCAGGCCATGGGCGGGAACACGTCCCAGGAGTACTCCGTCATCTTTGGCGTCGACAACGGCAAGATGCTGGCGAGCGCCATCAATAGCGGGGGCGACTCGAGCTGCGGCGTACTTGGACCCGAGACGCGCTATTACGATGTAGCCATCGTGTACAACCCGGTGCAGGAAAATGTCGATGTTTTGATCGACGGTGAGCTGTGCGCCGCCGACGTGATCGGTCGTGTGGTGGCGACCAACGATACATTTTTCACCTGGGGTTCCCTTGATTCAGACGGGCGTGCCAGCACTCATTGGCGGAGCGTCAGTGTTGTGACTGCTCCGGATTCGGATCAGGACGGCATCGCGGATGTTGATGAACGAGGCCTCCACGGCACTGATCCGTTTCGCGCTGACACGGACGCAGATGGTGCGATCGATGGTATTGAAATCGCAGCGGGCAGCAATCCGCTGGTCGCGGACAGCGATGGTGATGGCTTGAGCGACGGGTTCGAGCTGGCCAACGGCCTCAACGCGCTGGCGACCGGCGACGAACTGCTTGATCTCGACAACGACGGGCTCAGCAACGCGCAGGAACAGGCCAACGGTGCCGATCCACTAGCGCCCGACAGCGACGATGACGGCATTGAGGACGGTATTGAGGTCAATGATCTGGGCACCAATCCCGTGCTCGCTGATACGGACGGCGACGAGCTCGACGATGCCGCGGAAGTCAACGACCACGCGACCGATCCGTTGGTCAAAGATACCGACGGCGACGGCTTGCTTGACGGCGCCGAGGTCAATACCCACACCACCAACCCGACGCTTGCCGATACGGACGGCGATGGCCTTGTAGACGGTGCCGAGCTGTTTACGCACAGCACGAATCCACTGGTCGCTGACACCGACGATGACGGGCTGCGCGATGGCTTTGAGATTCGCTACGACTTTATTCCAAATGGTGGAGACAACGAGGGCGCCGGCGATGCGGATGGCGATGGCCTGAGCAATGCTCAGGAAGACACGGCCGGCAGTGATCCTCGAAGCGCCGACGGCGATGCCGACGGATTGTCGGATGTCGAAGAAATCGCTGTGCACCAAACCGATCCACTAAACGCGGACAGCGACGCGGATCAGCTTGATGATGCGTTCGAGGTTGAATTTGGCTTCGACCCGCTGAGTGCCGGCGACACCTTGAACGATCCCGACGGCGATGGCTTGACGAACCTGGCGGAGCAGGCCAACCGAACAGATCCCTTCAGCATCGATTCAGATGGCGACGGTCTGGACGACGGTATCGAAATACGCGTGCTGGGTACGGACCCGTTGGTCGACAACGCGGGACAGACACCGGCGCTAGTATCCGCGCCACTGACCTTTGAGGCGCGCAATCAAGCGCTGTTTCCTGATCCGATCGAAGGCGTTGGGCTGGATATCGCCGACTTCCTGCCGCCGCAAGCCAATCAGACGCAGGTCAACGGTCGGGTGGTCGACATAGATCAACGGCCACCGCTTCACGCCGTGCAAGAAGGGTGGGAGCAAGCCATCGCCCAGTGCGACGCAACCAGCTACCCTGTGACGGTTTACGAGCCACCTTCCCGACCATTATTCCGGGCGTGCCAGAACTTTCGCGTGTCGCCGACGCGCAATCAGTGCCGTGACGGCACGGACATCAATCTCAACAGCTATGAGATGGATTGTTGCACGAGCGTCTTTGGTAACCTGGCACCTGGGGTCGATTCGGCTGGCGGCTGCGGATTTAGTTTTACGCTGGAGCCCTATACGGTGAGTGAAGTAAACAGCTTACCCGGTGGTCCCTACGTTCCGTCTACGTTTAGCACCGGGGTGCCGGGCATTGGCCCACGGCCCACCGTCGCGCCGAATGCTGAGACCTTTACGGTCGGCGCACTGGTCACCCAAACCACGACTGCCAGCGGTGGTATCGAGTTTCGAGCCGGCCCCGGCGCGGATGGCAATCCCGGTACGGTGGATGTGCACTACGAAACCGAGGCCCGCTTGCGCACCGATACATCGGCCGTCATGCCGGGCGACAGTTTCCGCCTCTATTTTGAACACGCGCCCAAGCGCTACAACGCGACCAACGGCACGGGCTCGACCATGCACTCGGTATTCCCACCCGAGAGCATTGTGGCTGACTACCAGTTCAACATTGGCGTTGAGATTACGGCGGAGTACTGGAACATGAACCCCCGTACGGGTGCACAGCTACACGGCAGCAAGTCCATTCTGGATGCCAATTTCAGCGAGGGCGGCACTCTGGCGTCCGTTAGTTTTCTTTCCGGCGACGCGCTCGAGTTTCGCTTCATGGACGGTGTCGATCAGGCGCCATCCGAATTTCAGGACGTTGTGTTTGCGCTGACCGCGGACGACGTGCCGTTTGTGAACGTCTTTGATCCGGGTTTTTCATTGGGTATGAGTATTTCAACGCCCGGTCAGTGTCCGTTTGAAGATGGGGTGGATTGTCCCGGCGTCGATATTCCCAACAGCCAACCGATTTCGCGCGAGATTGCGGCGATGAAGTTGAGTATTCCTGTGGTCAATACACCGGTGCCGGCGGACTATCGTGGTGGCACCGAGGATCAATTCGGCAGCGAGTTGCTGGTGCCTAAACGCCACGCCATCGAAGCCGGTATTTTGACCAACACGGCGCCGAACGGTTTCCGTCCCGTCCTAAACTTTACCGATCAGAGTTTTGGCTCGGCTTTAATTACCGATTCGTCATCGCTTAGCTCGGACAAGCTGCGCGTAGAGGCCGATGTGGATGGCTTGCTGGGACTCGCCAATCCCCTGCTGACGACGGGCATCGACACCGCGCTGGGTGAAGTGGCCTCGCTGAGCCTGGACATCGCCGATCTGGACGCCGTGTTCTGGAACGGTTGGGATCAATCCCTGTTCTTTGATCCAAAACTCAAAGCAGATGTAACGTTCAGCCGGCCGGTCGATGTGACCTTTCCTGATGGCAGCATCGGCTCAGGTGTCACGGCACTGACGCTTGATGTTGAGTCCATCGACGCGGGCCTGGGCAACTACCTGGATGTGGTGCAGCCCTCGGGAGGCGTTGAGGTCAACGTGACCTACAGCTTCCGCGACAATCGTTTCGAAAATCAGACGCTGAATGTTGGCAAGATTGGTGGTCAACTCGCCTTTTTGAAAGTCGGCATTGGCGGCTACGTTGGCACCACGCTCGGGTTGGCGAATATTCCAAACGAAGCGGCGGCGTTGCGCTTTACCTTCGAGGCGCCCGAGCCGGTCTTTGCGACGCCATTTGGTGGCAGTGCTACGCTCGCCGGCGACGTTACAGACTTCGGCGGCACGTCCTTGCGCATTGTTGATTTGACGCAGGATCTTGATCGCGACGGTATTGCCAATGATCTGGAAGACGCCGGCTGTACCAGTGCTCTGGATGTCGACAGCGACGACGATGGTTTGAGCGACGGTCTTGAAGATTCCAATCGCAACGGTCAGGTGGATGCCGGTGAAACCAATCCATGTTTGTTTGACAGCGACGGCGACGGCATCGGCGACGGTGTCGAGCGCGGATTGACCGCGGGCATCGGTGACCCGGATGGTGCCGGCCCGCTGCTGGGGACCGATTTAGGCATTTTTATTGCCGACATCACACCCACCACGACCACGAATCCGGCAGCAGCCGATACCGACGGCGACGGCTTGTCGGATTCCGAGGAAGCCGCGCTTGGTACCGACCCGGTGGACAGCGACAGTGACAATGACGGGCTGCTCGACGGCTTTGAAATCGCCAACGGGTTTGATCCACTGGTGGGTGGCGACGGCGATCTTGATTCAGATAGCGACGGCTTAACGAACTCTGAGGAGCAGGACGCCGGCACCAACCCGTTTGCGGCGGACACCGACGACGACGGCTTGCTGGATGCCTTCGAAGTTGAGTTTGATTTTAATCCGCTGGTGGCGGGGGAGGGCGAGCTCGATTCGGACCAGGATGCACTGACGAATGTCCAGGAGCAGAATCTGAACACCAACCCACGTGAGCGCGATAGCGACGGCGATTACATGAGCGATGGAGATGAAGTCATGCTCACCGCCACCTCGCCGCTGGTCGCTCAGGGTTTCGCGGATTTGCTGGTGACCGAGCGCGACAATAACGCGATCGTCCGCGTGAATCTTTTGAGCGGTGAACGTACGTTGGTGGCCAACAACGCAACGATCGGTAGCGTGGCGACACTGGATCGTCCGATTGGCCTTGCTGTAGAGCGCAGTGGCTCCATCTTGGTCGCCAATCTCGGCGGGGACGAAGTGTTACGTGTGTTTCCGCAAAGCGGTACGGCTGAGGTGGTCTCGGGTAACGGGCAACCAGGCCCCGCGCTTGGCCTGCCGGTTGGTTTGGTTTTGGCGGACAGTCGCACGGCGTATCTGGCCGATCAGGGTGGCGTCGATCAGATCGTACGGATCGATCTTGCAACCGGCGCACGCACTTTGGTGACCGAACTGACCGGGCCGCCGCTGCACATTGCGCTGGATGCGGACGGAAACTTGCTGGTAAGCGATACATTTAATAGCGCCGTACGCCACGTCGATGTGACGACCGGTATGGAAACCACGTTGATCGCAAACGTGGATGCGCGAGGTATTGCCGTGGAGCGCAGCGGTCGCATTTGGGTGGCACAGGAAGACGTGGTCACACTGCACGAGGCGGATGGCGCACTGGTGGAATCGATTGCCATGCCGGCGAACGGCATTCGCGATGCCGTGACGCTCAGTGACGGCGGCGTGTTTGTTGCCAGTTGGAATACCGATGAGATTTTGCACGCAAGCGTTGGCGTGGCGGATCCGCTCAGCGTCAGTGGGGGTGCGTCTGAGCCTGCGCTCGGCTTTGCGGAAGGTCTTGTCTTGCAGCCGGTGCTCGACTCGGACAACGACGGTTTGCCGGATCTTCTGGAGCTCGAGCTTGGTAGTGATCCACAAACGGCGGACACCGATGCTGACGGGACACTGGACGGCGTCGACAACTGTCTTTTCTTCGTCAACCCGATGCAAAATGACACGGACAGTGACGGCTACGGCAATGCCTGCGACGCTGACTTCAACAACGACTGCGTGATAAACGTGGTGGATCTGGGGCAGCTACGGGCAAACTTTTTTGGCAGCGAGGCGCTCTACGATCTCAATGGGGATGGTGTTGTAAACGTGGTGGATTTGGGGCGCCTGCGCGCCATGTTCTTTCAGTCTCCGGGGCCTAGTGCGGGTACGGACTTGTGTGCTAACTAGGTCCACAGGTTGAGAAGGGCCGTCCTTCACTCAGCGACTGCAGTGCTCCATCTCCTGCGTTAGCGTTTGGCCCACAAACTCAGGATCAAACTGCTGTTTGGCCAGAGACTTGACGGCCAGATCCGCCATACGCTGCGTAGACTTTTTGGTGACAATGACCTGTGTGGCATAGCCGCTATCGGCCACGGCAAACTGGAGCTGCGCAAAGTCCCAGCGATTGCCACCGGATTCGAAGCACACGTTGCGGGCCTGGTCTTCGTTAAAGGCCTCATCAACGGGATCGCCAGCATCAAACGGTACGCAGCTTGGCGGCACGCCAAAATCCACAACCTGACTTACCGCGGTGGCGACTGTCTGCCCGTCGCGTACTGCGGGTCGCCATGACATGCCACGCACCGAGCGCAGTGCCGCCTGATCAAACACGTCGCTCGGTTGCGATTCCACGACCACGGCATCCTGCACCGCGCCGTCGGCGCCAAGCGTGAACTCTACGCGCACGAAACCAGACGCGCAGGTGGCGAGGGCGGCGATAGGGTAGGACGCCGATGGTGGCGCCAGAGCGGCGGGCGGCCGATCGGGTAGCGACGGCTGAGTCACCGGCGTGGCACAGCCTGTGATAGAAAAACACATGGCCAACACAGTCAGTGCCGGCAACCAATGGGAGCGGGAAACGATAATTAGTGACATAAATTTTGCACCTACTGCACGCGCTCTGCGCCGGAACCTGCACGGCTTGACACCAAAAACAGGAGCCAGTACGCCGCCATGGAGATCAACAGTCCTACCAAAGCCTTGGCCGCCCAATCGGGCGAGAAAAACGTGGCGGCGGCTCCTATCGCGTAGGCAATAAACGCGATTGGATTCCATTTTTGAAAGTGGTTGACGTCGAATGAATCATACTTGCGTCGATTGACGACATAGTAATCAATCAACAGTGGTCCGATCAACGGCGGCACGATTGCTCCCATTACATCAATAAACGACAGAAACTGCTGATAGATTCCAAGGCCCAGAACCGTGCCAAGCAGCCCGCAGATTACGGTGGTGACTTTTTGCGGACGCCGAAAGACACTGGCGGTCTGCACGGCGGGCAAATACAGATTGGTATCGCCCGTTGTCCACAGCGCCAGACTCATGGCCATCACGCCAATACCGCCAACCACCGCGCCCTGAGCCAGCATATAGGTGGTGAAATCGTGCGTGCCTGACACGATGCCGCCCATGGCCCCCACAATCTGCAGGAACCACTGCGCTACCATTAAGACGATGAAGGGGATGGCAATCGCCACCCAGGCCTTTTTGGCAAAGCGCGTATATTCTGGCATCACAATCGCACCAACAATCCACGACCCGATAACCAGATTGACCGCTTGCACCATGGTGAGCGGTTGTTTGGTTGCGCTTTGTTCGGAAAGCGCCAGAAACGCCTCCCAGCCACCGGCCTGGCTGACGTTGCTGTAGCCGGCATACAGACCCACCGCTACCAAAACTATGGTGGCCGGGATACTGATTATCTCAAGCCCTTTGACACCAAAGTAGGTGGTTACGGTGAACAGCAATCCGGCGAAGACCGCGACCGCGTAAAATGCGTTGCTGTCAAAACTCTGCGTCCAGGCAAAACCGAACGCGCCAACAATAATGCCTTGCCAGCAGATGGTCAGGGCGGAAATAAACAGGACCGGCCCTGCCGCGCCGAAACTACCGTAGACATAGCGATAAAGAATGCCGCTGTTGCACGCGGTTTTGTAACCGATGTAGCCCACAAAGCCACCGATCACGAAATTAACAAAATTGCCAAGGAACGAGGCTTTGAGAATGTCGCCCATCGGCAAGCCGTTGCCCAGCGCGCCGCCGATAATCAGGCCGGTAATCAAAAATCCCCAGCCAAAAGCAAGCGTCAGCAAAGGCAGAGCGCCTCTTCGCTGGCTGGCCTGTAAAGGCGAGTGAGGATCGTCGGCCGCGGCCCCCGCGTCTGTGGCATCAAAACGCCACCAATTTTTCAGTTGCTCGAGCACTTACTGGGTCTCCTCGTCATCATGCAGTTTGCGCGTCGCCAGTATTTGTTGGTCGCGCCAGAGTTGTCGTTGCGGAATGTCTTTCACCGGTGTTTTTTCGCTCAGCTGTTCGTGAATCTCGGCCACCATTTCGTCATCCCATGGATAATCGGTTCTCGCCGTTTTTCCCATATGCCGCATCATCGGGCCCAACTGATCAACAAAGCCTTGAAAGCCACCGGTAGAGTTGAGATGAGCCACTTCAAAGGGCCCGATAAAAGACCAGCGAAGCGCCAGTCCGCTGGTCATCACCCGATCGATGTCTGCGGCCGTGCAATAGCCTTCACCCACAAGATGCAGTGCCTCGGCGACCAACGTGTACTGCAACCGGTTAAGGACGAAACCGTCAATTTCCTTGCGCAAGGCGATCGGTTGCATACCCACGGACGTCAACAACTCAGTGGCCTTTGTTGTCGTTTGCGCCTGTGTCCAGGGCGTTGGGCAAACCTCCACCAACGGAATTAACGACGGCGGATTGACGGGGTGTGCGACAAGTGCTCTTTCACGCGCGGGATTGTCTTCGAGAAACTCCGAGCCTTTGATGGCTGAGGTGGAGGAGGCCAGCACACAGTCAGCCGCCGTTAATCGCCCCAAGTCCTCGAAGATTGACCGCTTGATGTCGATATCTTCAAGCACGCTCTCCTGCACATAGCCCACGTCTTGCAGGGCATCTTCAAGCGTTGTCGCGATGCGCACGCGTGCGAGAACCTCATCGATCGGGGCGTCGGTGTCACCATCGGCGAGCAACGCCAGACTTGCCTTGATCATCGGGATGGCGTGGGTCTCAACCATTTGCGTGTTGCGGTCGTAGAGTGCCACCCGATGGCCGGCACGGGCGAAAACAACGGCCCAGGCGCGACCCACATTGCCCGCTCCGATGCACGCGACGTTAATGGTCATCAGTCTTGGCCGTCATCCGCATTGCCAGTCTGTGACGCCGCTCATTGGGTATATTCATGGCTGACAACTTAACTCTTCCGGAGGCAAACCGCTTCTTTGTTTTGTTGATAGGTGGCGCATGTGCGCTGCATGCTGCGCTGCATTGGGAGCGTTGCGTGAACCTGCTGTGGTCTAGGGCGCTTTGGGGTAGGGCGGTATGGCCAACCAAAAAACTAGTCAAGGTATCTTCGGATCTCCTTGATCAAGCCCGTATCGTCAAACACCAGTACGTATATTGTGCGTCCCTGAAACTGCTTGAGCTTGTCGTCTTTGTGATACTGCGAGGCTTCATTCACAACCGCAACGACCGTGCTCGTACCGACGACAACAGATTCGATGTCTTGGGACAGCGAGACCATGGATTGAGACTTGCGTTGAATTCCAGTTCGCAGATGGTCTTTTCCCTGGAAAGTGCGTGAGTAGGCAATATGGTGATCGGTTAGGTCATCCGCCAGAAATGCCAGAAAGGTTTCGATATCGTCCATCTTGGCATCCGGCTGTCGCGCGTTTTCATAGGCCGAGAAAAACGCGCTGACAAACTCCACAGACGGTTCTGCTCGCGCCGACGTTGGCAGCGTTGCGATGACGATCACGCTAAGTATCGATGCAATAGTACAGCGCATGAGTTTGCTCCTGAAATGACGCTATCCTAACGCATGCCGAGAGTGCACTCATTTAGTATGGAACGACGATGCACTACGAACTAAAAATCACTCCGGAGATCCCGGAGTGACTCCTGACGTGTAATCATTATCACTGACGGCGTTCTAAAACCTGATACAGTTGATTCACAAACTCGCCGTAAAGTTCGTCATAGTTGCCAAACGAAGCGTTTACGACTGTGGCAAGACTCAAATCCTCGGACGGGGAGTAAGTCATCGATGAGTGGAGCCCGAGACCTTTTCCGTCATGCCCAAATCTGTCGCCGTCATCAATGATCTGCAATCCAAGCCCATATTGCGATGACCCAGGGAAGGACTCGGTCATCATTTGAGCTTTTAGCTCCTCGGATACCAACGTATCGGTATCGATCAAAATACGGATGAACGTATTTAAGTCTGCAGGAATCGATTGGACCGATGCATGACCGTCTCCTTCCGAATTGAGCCATGCCGTGGCATCCACATCCGACCCGTCCGTCGGTAGATCCAAATCTACATCCAGATTCCGGTCTTCGAAAAAGCTGATGGGGAGATACGCACGCATCGTCTCGGGTTGACCCAGGGTTTCATACGGCCCAAAGGTATTGTCGAGACCGGCGGGCTCGAACACCCATTGCCGCAGTGCCATACCGATGGATACCCCCGTAACGCGTTCCGCGATAATTCCGGCCAACAAAAAGCTCGTATCGGTATATAGATACTCTGTACCGGGCGCAAAGTGATTTTCCGTGTTTTCAAGATAGCCGAGTAATTCCATCGGCGCCCAGATTCTTCCGGGCGCTTCAAGGAAGGCAATTTGGAATTCAGGAATTTCAAAATAGTTCTGAATGCCGTTGGTGTGCGCCAGTAACATTTTTATCGTGATCTTGTCTGATTCGGCGATCAAAGCGCTCATTGCAGGATCAAGCCAAAGATCGATCGGGTCGTCGAGTCGTAGAAAACCCATATCGACTAATCGCAGTACCAGCGTGGCCGTAAAGGCCTTCCCGATGCTGCCAGCGTGAGACAGGCTCGACGATGTCATGGGTTCGGCTGTGCCCTGATTGACGACACCCGCGACGATGCTGATGTGTTCGTCACCGTCCTGCAGGTGCAAAGAGACACCTGGCAGGCCGCTATCTACCGCATTATCTACCACGGTTTTAAGTTGGGTGCGCAACGACACACTGGTGTCGATTGGCGGCGTGTTGTTGGAACCTGAAGAACAAGCGCTTAAGAAAGCGATCGACATTGACAGGGTGAGCAAGCGGGTAAAACTAAGGTGGCGTTTCATGGCGGTTATCTATGTGTCAGTGAGTGAAATGCCAAGGTACGCAACCACGGGTTAACGCCGGGTTAACGCTTGCGGGATTGGGGCTTTTAGTCAATAAAAGCCGGAAGAATCCGCTCGGCAGTAAGTTGCAGGTAATTGGTCTCGTTATCATGCGCTGTGAAGACAACCATCAAATCCAATTCGTCGATCAGAATGATGAATTGACCGTAGCCGCCTTGCGCAGACGATGTGAAATAGTTTCTATGGTCGCTGTTTAAGTCTGCGCTCCACCAAAAATACCCGTAGCCTTGATTGGAGACGTCTTTGCCGCCGTAGTGCACTTCATAGTCGCTGTCGGTAGTGAGAATTCTGGCGATTGCTTTACCCACAAAGGCCTGTGGGATCAGCTGCTCGCCATTGTATTTACCGTTGTTGCTGGCCAAGGTGCCAAACTTAAGCATGTCACGCGATGTCAATTGCGCGCGCGATCCAGATACCGGCAGACCGGTTGGCTCATGAATGGGCCAGCGATAATTTTCGATGCCTAATTTGTCGAGTAGCTCACTTTTAGCGAAATCCTGTGCTGATCCGGGTACGACCGCTTCAATCACTTGCATGACCAATCCCGGGCCGCCAGCGTATTTGAACACTTGGGATTCTTCAGTGATCGGGGCGCTATGCTCCAGTAGCGCCTGGACCTCTCCCTGACCCTTTAATCGGTCTGGGTTTTCCTCCATTTTTTGTTTCTGTTCGTCACTAATGCGTATACCGGAACGCATGGTCAACGCGTGGTTCAGGGTGATCGATTCTGCACCATCAACAAACTTCGCAGAGTCCAGGTCTTTGAGGAAGCTAACCAAGGGTTTGTCTAAATCCTCCATGGTGAGATACCCCAACTGGATGGCGCGGCCAAGTAGTAAACCGGTATAGGCTTTCGTTGCCGACGCCTGAAAATGGGGCAGGTCGATGCGACCGCGTGCGTAATAGGATTCAAAAATCAGCTTGTCTTTATGAGCAATCAAAAAACTGTCGAACCGTCCGTGTTTATGGTCTGCAATCTCTTGTGCCAGAGCTAGAATCCGCTCCTTATCACCGGCATCGACACCCAATGCGCCGACGGCAATGCCATCTTTCCTATCTTCTGGGGCTGAGCTGATAAATGCTTTGTTGAGAATTGGGACTTCTCTAAACGAGAGCTCGGGGTCGTCACTTGAAATCTTGCTTATCAGGCTGGATAACCACGCGACACTTTCCAGTGAAACCCTTGGGAAAGCGGTTTCATGATCGCCCTCAAGTGCTTGGGTTTGTATGGATAGACCGAGTTTTCGTTGATTGCCCAGTAACTTAATAAAGTCCTTAATAAAGTCGTCGGTCGCTTCAGGCGCGCCTTCCTCCAACGTGCCATAGGCGATAAAAACGTTCGCATTCAGGGAATCGTTATTGTTTGCCTCGAAAGTGCCGAGCTCAGAATCAATGTCAGCAAGGTAGGAGATCAGGCCGCTGTCCAATGGACTGCCAAGAATGTAGTTGTCAAAACTCTCAGGTTGCGTCAGCAATGCATAAGCCCCGAACGCGCCGCTTAATGAGTAGCCGAAGTAGGTACGACTGTCCGGTTCCGTGCGATAGGTGTCATCGACGTACCGAATGACATCATCGCGAATAAACGCCAAGTGATTTTTAGCTTGGCCAAATATTAGTTTGGGATGATTAGGGTTAGCTTTCTCCCAGAATGAGTAGTCGGTGAATCGACTAGCGTGGTTCCCATATTTTTCCTTCAAATCATCGGCGATGTCCTGTCGCCAGGAAATGCCGACCAGAATAACGTCTTCCAGCATGTATTGTGTTGCGGCAGAGAGCATTTCGAGATGCCACACCGCATCTGCGTAGTAGATGACCGGATAGGCTGTGTCTTGATTCTCCGCATAGTCTTCTGGCAGCTTGATATAGAGCTCATATTCCCCGCCATTGTGACTGTTCTTGATCGGTACGACCTGTGAGTTCGGCATTGCATAAGCCGCCGGCGCAGCACTGCTGCGTGCCTGTGAATGGCTGGTGCAAGCCGCCATCAAAAAAGTCGATAGCAGAATAACGAACGTTGAAAAGCGCATCATGATGGTTCCTTTGGGTGCAAAGCGAGGTCCGCGATACCCGTGACAATGTGTCGTCGATAGCGTCTGGTCTTGCGGTGAGTCATATTTTTTAGAATATGTGCTGTACGCTATGTACCCAATGGCGATGATGTATCCAATGTTCGAAACCACCCCGGTTGCGACAAGTTGATACAAAAAAATCTAGTCGTGCGCTTCGCTCGCCTAGGGCCAGTGCAAGTCAGGCCTTATTATCGAGTTATGAACGAAACCCAGACGCCACATATTCTGATTATCGATGACGACAGCGATATCCATCGTCCGTTGGCGAGATATCTGTCGGAAAACGGCTACCGGGTGAGCGTGGCACAAAGCGGCCGTGAAATGGACAAGATTCTACCCAAGGCCAATATCGAGCTTATTGTCCTCGATGTCATGATGCCCGGCGAGGATGGCTTTTCGATTTGTAAGCGACTGCAGGCGTCGACGCGTATACCCATCATCCTGCTCACCGCGCTTAAAGATGACACGGACCGAATTGTCGGACTGGAACTTGGCGCCGATGACTACGTCTCCAAACCGTTCAATCCCAGAGAGCTCAAAGCACGCATCAAGACGGTCTTGCGACGTACACAAATGTTGCCGCCGCGCAGTGAACGCCTGACCGGTTCGGTGCGCTTTGATCGCTGGCAGTTCGATATGTCGCAAAAACAGATTGTGGGCCCGGACGATCTGGTCGTGCCGCTGAGTTCGGGTGAACATGCACTGCTGCTAGTGCTTATTGAGCACGCCGGGGCGACACTGTCGCGCGACCAATTATTGGATCTGACGCGTGGCGTCAGCGGGCATGCTTACGATCGCCGGATTGACAATCAGATTAGTCGATTGCGCCGCAAACTGGAGAGCGATCCCAAGCATCCGACCATCATTCAAACGGAGTGGGGCGGCGGGTACAAATTCTCAGCTGAGTTGGCGTGGTCCTGAAGAACATACGATCCAGATGGGCTCTGGATACATTGGAAAGACAGATCTTTGCTATTTTGGCGTTCGCGCTTGTCGCGCTTGTGATTGGCGCGATTATTTACCAGTTCTCCCAACACCGCAACGTCGAGCAAGAAGCACAAAGCGATCAGACAGTCAGTGCGATCAAGGTTAGGGAGCCCATTATAGAGCGCATCAAGCCCGAGGAACTGCAGGAGTTCGTTGCCACAACATCGATCTGTCACAAAGGGTTTTCAGTTTCCGAGGCGCCATTAGGGCCTCATTCGAACACCGCTAACGCAGATGCCATTCGAACGTTCATCGCCCAAGAGCTGCGGCGAGCCCAGAACGATATTGTCGTCAGCTACGCTGATTTTTCGAAAGATGATTTCGCCTACGGGCAATGTGAGCCGGGTGAGTTTGATTTTCCGGTGGCCGGCATTGTGGTTAGTGCACGCATGGACAGCGGGAAATGGCTCAATGTTGAAGTGCACGCCCACAAATTCGAACTCATCGGCGACCAACTGATTCCAACCTTACGGATCATCTTGTTCTTGTTTCTCGTGGGCGCCGCCGCGCTCTTTTTTATTCGACGCTTAACGCGTCCTTTGTCCAAACTCACTGAGGCCGCGTCGAGTTTTGGTAGTGATCTTAAAGTGGAGGAGGTCGATGAGACCGGTCCCATCGACATTCGCCAGGCAATTCGTTCTTTCAACACAATGCAGCGGGAAGTCCGTGATGAGATAAAGCGTCGCACCCACATGCTTGCCGCGGTGGGGCACGATATCCGCACCCCGCTGACCGGTTTGCGGGTCAAAGCCGAATTTATTGAGGATGCAGACATTCGTGCTGACATCATTAAGAGCATTCAAAAGATGGAGCGCATTACCGAGTCCGCTTTGGACTATGTGCGCGGCGAGTCCAGATCTGAGCCCAAGCAAAATGTTGACCTGAGAGCCCTGATCGAGAGCGAATGCAGCGAATTTGAAGAGCTCGGCGAGACCGCCACGTTTTCGGGAGACCAGCCAGTCCACTATCGCTGTCGGCCGGTGGCGCTGGGCCGCGCGATTCGAAACCTCATAGACAATGCGGTTAAATATGGCGGTGGTGCGACCGTCGAGTTGGTCAATGGCGACGGCCACATCCATATCCGGGTGCTTGACGAGGGACCGGGCATTTCGGACCACCGTATATCGGAGGCGTTTGATCCGTTTACGCGTCTGTCGGTAGCACGCGAGAGCGAAAAGGGCGGGTTCGGTCTTGGCCTGTCGATTGCCAAAGCCATCGTCGATGGCCACGATGGTGCGCTGAGTCTGGAGCCTAATACGCCGCGAGGTTTGATCGCCGATATCAAATTGCCGTTGTGAGTCGTACCGTGGCAGTGGCTTTTCGTTGCATTTTTCAGTTAATGACAGGCGGCAGAAAAAGCCAACAAGATGTTGTATAAATCCACAACTAATGGTGGTGGATATAAGCGTAGCGATTGTCTTTTTCTGATGCACCACCTGGCAGTAACTGAATAAAAACGCACATTGGGGCATGCCATGCGATTTGCTTTGTTCTTTCTTTTGATGATTACGGTTGCGTCGTGCGCCTCGAGCAGCGCAGTAGATAGCGCGCCGGACGTCAGACTCAACGCGCCCGAACCACTGCGTCAGTGGGTAGACGCCCGCGCAGGAACCGGAGAGCCCGTACATTGGATAGCGGAGGGAGGCGTGTACGCTTATCCATCGGGCGAAAAACTGTTCGGCATGATTGGCTTCGATAGCTCGACCGTAGTTTGGCCGGACCGTTCAGGCGAAGACGTAGTGCAACTTACTCGAAAGACGTTTGCCTATACCGACCCGATCACCGGCGACATTCTCTCAGAACACAACGGCAACCCAGTGGAGCCTATCGCCTATCCTTACCAACTCATCAGTTATCGTATGGTGGATGGAAAAATATACGGTGATGTTGAGCAGGGTGTGGGAGAGCGCATTCAAAAAATTGTGTCCGAAGACGGAATGCGTATCGGCAAAATGGGTGCCGATACAATGACGGTTACAGCGTCGGTATTTTTGGATTTTCCGTTGCCAAACGGAAATCAATATCAAGCTTGGGAAAACTACGATTTCTTTATACACACCGGTGGCGATATCGATGAGCCCCATCAAATGAGTTGGCAACGATACGGTGCGCTACCAAACTGGGCTGGGTCAGGTAAGGCGATCTATCATCTGCGTTCCTGGCGGGTTGAGAGCCACGCTGAATTCCCACCAGGACTCCTTGCGTGGGCAAAAGCCGTCAAGCCAATGTGGTTAATGCCACCCGCCAATCTGGATGAAGTACGAGCGTTGCAGCAGGGCGAGGCGGCGCAAGGCTGGGCCAAGTAATTTGTTCCTCTGGGTAAATTCGGGATACAGCGCATGAGTGCAGTGATAGAGAGTCTGGTTGGTGAGTTGCTCTATACCAGTGACGCGCCTGAGCGCCTGGGTCAGGAACGTGGCCGAGAGTTTTTCCGGGTGGATCTGCATCCCGATGGCGGCAAGTGACGGCCACCACATTTTGCTGAAAGCCGAAGTCGGAGGCTACATGCAAACGCGTTACGAGTTAGTCAAACTAGAACACATTCGTTACGCCAACGCATGATTACCTGGTTGCTTACAGCGCATGTTGTCGTGCTTGGGTACTGGCTTGGCTCCGAGCTTGTCATAAATTCCACGTACCGCCTCGTTTGCTTCGCTGACGGCATGCCTTTTTGCGAACGTGATCGACTCATGAATCACGTCATGCACGTTGATCAGCATGTTCGCTATGCGCTGGTGCTGCAGGCGTCACTTGGAACGATGCTGGCGGCGTCGTACGGTTTTATTCCCGGCGGACAATCTGTGGTTCTTGCAACGGGAATGTTCGGGCTTGCATGGCTGCTGTTTGTCGAGGCGGTCCATCGATGGCGTCACCGTTCGCTTGGCCAAACCTTGGCCCGCATCGATCGGGCATCCCGGTATGTTCTGATGGCCGTGTTGCTCGGCGTTGCAATTGGTTTACTGGGCGATACGTGGCCAATGCCGACTTGGTTGCGCTGGAAGCTGGCGGCCTTCGCGGGTGTCATCGCGTGCGGCGTTGGTATTCGCTTCGCTCTAATCAGACATTTCCAAACATGGGCGCAAATGGCGGCGGGGGAGGAGTCGCCGACTCACAATAGTGTTATCAAGCACACCTATGTCAGAGCGACATCGATTCTTGTGTTGCTTTGGATTTTCATTGGCGCCGTCGTCTTTCTGAGCGTCGCAAAGCCTGCTTAGAAAAAGCCCAGCACAAATATTTGATTGGTAGGAGATCAGCAGACATGAATATTATCGCCGAAACGCAAGCCATAGTCGCCGACCAGCAGGGTGTGTGGGAGGGCGAGTATGTGCATCTGGACGAGAAGCACAACGAAATCGACAGGCACAAGTCACGTTTAGTTTGTCGCCTGCATGACGGCCCCGAAGGCGAAGCGAAACTCTCTCAAACCAATATCTACACGTGGCCAGACCAACAGCAGGAGATTCGGTTTTTCGAGGGAACCTATAAGAAGGATCGCATCTGGATTGATAATGAACTGATCAATGGATGGACAGGGGCGATCGAACTGGATGCCACCAATCGAACCATCATGGTTGGTTGGACGCGGGCCGCCGAACCCGATTTTCGCTACTACGAGATGATCACGGTATCTGAAGACGGCAATGCCAAAAACCGAACCTGGCATTGGTACAGAAAGGGTCGGCTTTTTCAGCGAACGTTGATCAACGAGCAGCGAGTTTCGCGCGATTGGAAGGCCCACGATGACCCCAGCTATTACCAGTTTCGTGTTAAGGCGCCAATCAAATAGGACAGAGTTCAGTCACACATCGTTTTGGGCACCGGAACCTCTAGTCGCAATGGTGATTAACTTCCGGGGGGAATACACCAGGCCAAAGTAGTCTGGTGGCGCGCCGCAATGAGGCGGTAAGCATTATTTAACATAATATATATTATGCGCAGTAAGACCCGGCATGCGAATACTCCAAAGCCCCCGAACTCGCTAGTTCTGACGACATTCCCATCGCGCGTTGTGGACAGCTGGAAACTACTGAGCTCGCGGACCTTTACGTTTCAAGTCGTTCAAGAATTGCCGTACGGTCAAGATGTATTGGTCTGGCTGTTCCCAAAACAACATATGGCCAGCATTTTCAAAAAGGGTGAATTCAGAGTTGGGGAAAACGTCGGCGTAATCTCTGGCCACTGCTTCATTTTTGTAATCGCACGCACCGCGTAGCACCAGAACAGGTGTGGAATTTTTTCGAAGCGCTGGTTTTGGATCAATTTTGGCACTCTTTAAAGATTTACCTGTCATCCGATTCGACCAAAAACCATATCCAGAAGAAACGACATCGACGCTGGATCTCGGGCATACGGCCAGAGAAAGATAAAAATCGTTGGCGACTTTGTCAAAAAGTGACCCAAGCTCCGCTTCGCTCGCAAAATTCACCGCGGCTTTTGGATTAATTTCCGTCCGAGCCAGAGCTGCAAACAGGCGAGGTGTCTCTACCATTTTTTCAAAAGCTTCGCGCTCTTTCGGCGCCATTCGCTCATCAGTCGCATCCTCAACAAAACAAAGAGAGGCTCGCGCCGCCATGCTGAGTGATAACGCTGTCTATTGTTCACGCCGAGCTCACCAACCACTACCTAAAACACTATGGATAAAGTCGTTTGGCCGCATCCTGGGCGTTGTGTTGGTCGCGATTCTTATCTCACAGCCAGCAACGGCCCAAGCTACGAGCAATCTGCAAAAGGAACACCATGAAGCCTTTTTGCAACGACTTCTGAGACTCGAAGATAATGGCCCAAACGGCGTTCCCCGGGCGTCGAAAACGCAACGCGCCAACGCCGCGACTTTTTTGTACGAAGAACTTTTGGCGCGCGGGCTGCCAGCGCAGCGTGATGCCTATCGACACGCCAACACGCACCCGGTGTTTGATTTTCTGCTACCTCCCTACACAGGCGCGAACATTATTGCGCGCATCCCGGCGACCATAGAAACCAATGAGCTCATCGTCGTGGGCGCACATTACGATACGGTCTATGACAGCCCGGGTGCCAACGACAACGGCTCAGGCATCACGATTGTCTTGGCCGCTGCACAAGCAATTCTGAAACTGCCGGCACGTCGTTTTCACTTTGACTTTGTACTCTTTGATCAGGAAGAAGATGACGGCATTGGAAGTTCACACTATGCGAAAAAACTGCTCCGCGAAGGTGTGCGAGTGCATTCAATGCACAACGTCGATATGGCCGGTTGGGACAGTGATGGCAATCGGGCCATGGATATTGAAATTCCAACCGCTGAACTTGCCGTCCTCTATGAGCGCTACGCCGAGGAATTGAATATCCCCTTGCAGCGCGTGCGCTACCAGTCTTCCGATCACCTGGCTTTTCGGCGGCTCGGCATCGATTCGGTATGCCTGTCTGAATCTTTCAGTAGCGGCGACTATACGCCCCATCGACACCGGAATTCCGACACCTACCAGACCGTGGATTTCGACTACCTGACGCGCAGCGGCAAACTGCTTTCACGAGTTCTGATGCACTTGGCGACGGCACCATGAACGCGAGCATTACTCGACGCCTTTTGAAACCTGACGCGCTTCTAACCGTAAGTTTGTTGCCATTTGTGTGGCGCGGCGTGCAGTACGCCACCATCGAGAGCGCGGCGCCGGCGATCTTCATTTTATGCGTCGCGCTGCTGCTCAGTACTTTTCGGCTGGGTGGCCCGCGGCTGTGGCGCTTCGGTGTGCGTTTGTGGGCCGTCATCGTATGTACGTACGGCACTTTACGCATGCTGTTAGCAGGGGTCTCCCTTTTCATTCCGGTGAATTCTATTCACGCACAGCAAATAAGTTCCCCTGTCTACATCGCAACGTCTGCGCTGTATGTCTGGCTCGGCGTCGCGCTGTTCCGCTCCTGTCGAAATGCACCGCGCGACGATACGCCTCCGCCGCAATGAAAAATGGCCCAATGTGTGGGGTGCACATTGGGCCATTCGCTATCGCTACTGGTATTAGCCAGGTTCGTTGAAGAAGAAGCTGCGCAGAATGCCCAAATCGATCACGTTAACGATGTTGTCGTTGTTCAGATCGGGGTCACAGCGGTTGCCAAATCCGTCACCGTTGGTGTCGCGCTGGTCAGCGTTCATAAGGTTTGGGCAGTTGTCGATCGCATCGACCACGCCGTCACCGTCGGTATCCACCTGAGCGATGCCCTCTGCGCGGTTAAAGTTTACCGAGAGGCTACCGTCGAATTCTGCCGCAGCGGCTCCGACAACCACGTCCTGACGGCCGTCATTATCGACGTCGGCTACATTCAGCGTGCGCGGGATACCCGGCTCAGCAAAGCCTGCATTGGAACCGGTGGCTGTCGCAAAGCGGCGTTCACGTCCAAAGGATCCGTTGCCGTTGCTGATCGCGACAGAGGTCGCACGTGAACGCTCGCCGCCACCGGCCTGTAGAGACACGACATCGTCAAAGCCGTCACCGTCAAAGTCGACCAGTCCCACGGCTACAGGGATGTTTGAGCCTGGAGCTGCGAAAGGTGCACCAAAACTACCGTTACCAAGACCCAGAGCAATGCGCACGCCCTGCCCCAGATCCGCAATGGCCAGGTCGAGCGCACCGTCGTTATTGATATCACCGACATCCAGCGCAGCAATGACCGCGCCAGGCGCTGCCAAAACCGGCGCGCTGAACGTCCCGTCACCGGCGCCGAAGGCGATGCGGATCGCCGGGTTATTGTCGGTGGAATCCGCGAGGACGACATCGAGGTTGGTGTCGCCGTCAATGTCGCGCAACAGCAGGTCCTGTGGCTCGCCCACGCCGGCAAACGTAGTGGCGGCGGTGAAGCCACCGGCGTTATCGCTCAGCAATACGGCGATGTCGTCCGATGCGAAACAAGCAACAACGATGTCGTCACTACCGTCCCCGTTCACATCGCCAAAGTCCAAACGGGTTGGCGCGTCGCACGCGGGCAGCATCACCGGTGCATCGAAACTCGCCGCACCGTTGCCAGCCAGAATCAGCATGCTGTCAAGAAAACGATCCGCCACAATTACGTCGGCAAATTCGTCGCCATTGACGGCAACAATTTGGACGTCGAGCGGGTCAACGATGCCATCGGTCAAATCTTCACGACTGATAAACGATTCTTGATCAAGGCGTGAGAGAACCGTGAGGCTTCCGGAAGCGGCATTGGCGGTAACAATTTCCGCGACACCGCTGTTGGTCAAATCGCCAATGGCCACGGCAGCGACGCCAGCACCGATCGCATTGCGACGCGGCGTTTCAAAAAAACGGCTATCACCGGTGCCAATATGAACGGCAAAGTCTGCCGACACGATGTTCACCGAAGCCAGATCGTCGATACCATCACCGTTTGCATCGGTTTTGACGACAGCAAAGGGGGAGTCACCTGTGCCGGCACGTGCGGTTGGCGTAAAGGTCGAATCGTCGTTGCCTGCCTGCCTGCCAGCCAGAGCAGTGCATCGTCAAGAAAAGCCACACCAGCAACATCGATATCACCGTCGCCGTCAAAAATCGTCCGCGACCACTGATTCAACCGCGTTGCGACCAACGGTGGACGTGATGACCGTGCCGAATTCACCGGCACCGTTGCCTTCCATAACGCCGACCGTACCGGCTCCGCCAATCCGTCCGCCAAAAATCAAATCAGTGTTGCCATCGCCGTTGGCGTCTGCCACGGTTACCGGCAACAGCAAGTTGGTCTGAGCGTCCAGGAAGCCTTGCTCCGATTGCGTCAGGACGCCCGCGCCGTCGTTCATTAAGACCAGATGTCCGTTGACCGGGAAGCCAGCGGTGATCACCAATTCCGGGGCAGCATCATCGTTGAGGTCAACGAAACGGACAAAGGTATCGGTGTTGACGCCCAGCGCGGTCGTTTCGGCGGGACCGAAAAAACCGGGACCGGCCAGACCGGGCAGAATGTTCAGCTGGGATGAGAAATCGGCATCAAGAAAGGTCATCGCGACCAGTTCAGGATTGCCATCGCCGTCCAGATCGCCGATTTGAATTTCCAGAATATTGGTCAGTCCGAAATTCTCAGCGATGCCGGCCCCGAAGGTACCGTCGCCGTTACCAAGAAAGAGGGTGAGTTCGTTGCTGTTGAGCGCTTCACGAATCACAACGTCAACATCGCCGTCGTTATTGATATCGCCGATAGCGGCGTTCTGGGAGAACGTGAGGCGGCGGTGGGACCCAAACAGCGTGTAACCGCCCTCACCGTCACCAAGATGCACGGAGAAGCCGCCGGCGGCGTTCTCCGTGACAACCAAGTCCATATTGCCGTCGCTATTGACATCAGCACTGTCGATTTGAGCGCCGCCGCTACCCGGGACGGTACTGAATCGTTCGGTGCTCAGTAGCGGATCGCCGCCGGTTTGGGCAACCGCAGTAGGTAGCAGCGCTGCGCTGATGCAAGCGCATAGGGATAGTTTGGTCCGTAACATGTCTGACTCCTGATGGCGCAGGTGCTGCGCGGGTTAAAAATGTGAATTCAACCAGTACGAGACGGGCTTGAAGGAAAAGGTTCGAGACAAATTTGGGCAAATTTTTCATGCGGCGCCGCACCACATCAGTGTGGCCGGGTTTTACAGGCGAAACGATGGTAAAACGTCAGGCATTACTCTGTTGTGAGACAGCTCTATGATGAATTTACGGCCTCTGCCCCTCACGTTGGTCTTGTGCGCTATGTTTGGTCATCCTGCAATGGCTGAGCCACAAATCGCCACGAGCAAACGTATTGCTCTGACCTTTGACGATGCGCCACGCTCAGATAGCCCAATGATGGCTGGTGCGTCACGGGCCACGCGGCTGTTGGACTCATTGGCGCAGGCTGACGTGAGCGGCGCGATGTTCTTCGCAACCACCAAAAACCTCGAGGCGCGTGGCGACGAAGGGCTAGACCGATTACGTCGGTATGCCGCCGCCGGGCACCGTATCGCCAATCACTCTTATGCACATCGCTCCGCTAATCGCGACGACGCTGCGACGTTTATGCAGGACGTCTTGCGTGCGGATGAACAACTGCGTGCATTACCCGGCTATGCGCCCTATTTCCGGTTTCCGTATTTGCATGAGGGCAATACGCCCGCGAAGCGCGATGCCATCCGAGCCAGTTTGCACAAGGCGGGCTTAAAACAGGGCTACGTCACGGTCGATAACTACGATTGGTATCTGCAGAGTCTGCTGGACGAATCGGTCAGAGCCAAACAACCGATCGATCTTGATGGTTGGCGTGATCTCTATTTGGAGGTGCTGCTGACGGCCGTGAATTTTAACGAAGACATCGCCGTGCGCGCGCTGGGTCGCTCGCCAGCTCATGTTCTGCTCCTGCACGAAAACGATCTGGCCGCACTGTTTATCGACGACCTCGCGGTGGCTCTGCGCACCGAGGGCTGGGAGATCATTTCCGCGGTAGACGCCTACAACGATCCCATGGCGACGACGACACCAACGTCAATGTTGCTCGGTCAGGGCCGTGTGGTTGCCTTGGCGGAACAAAACGGTTTTCCAAAACGGACGTTATTCGATCCGGTGCAAAGCGAATCGGCGCTGCGTGCCATGGCGGTCCGACGCGGCCTGGTGGCATTCGCCGAAGGCGCGTACGTGAATCAAACCGCCCCGGGCATGACGCCGGAGAAATTTGCGCCGGGTGTTGTCTCGATGCCGGATCAATACGAATACGGCTCGGTTTTCTCAGCGGACGGTCGTGAGTTTTTTTTTGGTGTCGCGACTGATGGACGCGGCGAGATTCGCACCACGCGTTTTCAAGATGGACAGTGGCAGCCAATACGGACAATTCTGTCGCACCCGACGTTTACCTTTGGGGATCCGTATTTGTCACGTGACGAAACGCGTTTGTACTTCGTGTCCAATCGCCCCGAGCAAGGCGACATGGTCGAGGACTCGCATGATCTTTGGCACGTGAAACGAACGCGTGAAGGTTGGTCCGCGCCGATACGACTGGGTGCGCCCGTAAACACCGCCTCGAGTGAGTACTACACGTCGCTCACGGACACCGGTGTTTTGGCCTTCGCATCCAACGTCAACGCGACCCGGCGCGGCGACCTTGATGTCTACCTCGCCGCGCCGGACCGCGACGGATTCCAGTCGCCCACGCGCCTTCCAAAGCCTGTGAACACCAGACATTACGAAGCGGACCCGTTTATTGCGCCCGACGGCAGCTACATTGTGTTTGCATCAAACCGTCGCCCCAATCAGGGCATGCGCGATCTCTACGTGACGTTTGCCACGCAGGACCACGGCTGGACCAAGCCTGTGGCTTTGGGTGGCGGCATCAACACGCCCGGACTTGAGCTCTGTCCGTTCGTGACCCGCGACGGTCGATTTCTATTTTACACCAGCAACGAAGACATCTACTGGGTTGATGCCGCGGTAATTGATCTCGCTCGCGAATCTACTCCATAAGGACAGGCTGTGCTCAGCCGTTACGTCGGCGGCGCATAAAGCCCAGGGTGCCCATGGCGCTAATCAAAAGCGGCAAGGCCGCACCGACCGGCACAGGCGTAAAATTCGTCAGCAACATGTCATCGCCCAGCCCGCTATCGGTGGTAAGCGTAAAGAAAAACGTGCCGCTGGGTGCACTGCCGATGTTGGTGAATACATTGAAATCGCCGCTGGAACTGTCGCTCGTACCCCATCCCGCACCGGTGGTCGTCTGGCCCACGAGCTCGGTGGTCAGGTCCAGTGCCATACCGCCTGTATCCCACGCGGCGACGATGAAGTCTGAGGTGGAAAACGATCCGTTGCCGCTGGACGCCCCGGTCACAACGATGTCAAAACTGACTATGCCAAGATCGCCGAATAACACCGATTCGCCGTTGAGCCCGGTGGAGCCGGGATTCGGCAGTATTTCGTCATCCACCACCAGAACCGCTGTTGCGGAGGCCGAGTTGCCAAGTGCACTCCCGCTCCAGCCAAGGTTGAAGGTCAGCAGAGCGGCTTGTGCTTGAGCGCCAAGCAGCATGCTGGCTAAAAGGGCCATTGCTTTTGGATAAAAATAAGTTTTTTGTTTCATTTTAATTGTCGTTATCGAAAAATGGCGTGGCGTGGTTCGGGATATTGACGCGAACCCCGCGTCGCCGAAGAGTATGTTAGCGCATGAGCAATGCTCGCGTTCTGCGTTCTGATGCTCCCCATATTAGCGAGGCGCTGAGCAAAACGCATGTTTGGCGTTATGTCGACAAACGCCCTGCCCGTAAAAGACAAAAAAAAGAGGCCGGACAAAAGTCCGGCCCCTCCTCTATCACAGATTAAGCGTGAAGCTTACTGAGCAGGCGTGCACGCGTTTGGCTCAACCGCCGGTCCCGGTGGGTTGAAGAATCCAAGACGCAGCAGACCAAGATCCACCACGTTGACAATGCCGTCACCGTTCAGATCGGCGTCGTCGTCCGCGGTGAAGAACACCGAGCGCAGCAGACCCAGATCAACGACGTTCACAATGCAATCGTTGTTCAGGTCGGCATCGCAAGCGTTGCCGAAGCCGTCGCCGTTGGTGTCGCGTTGATCAGCATTGGCCACCATCGTGCAGTTGTCCACGTCATCAGTGACGCCGTCGCCATCTGAATCAGGTGAACCGCCGCTCGTTGCAGGCAACAGGCACCACTCGTTGAGCGTACCCAGGTCAGCACCAGCGTTATCGCTGATGTTCAGCGTCCAGGTGCCAGCCAGGTCTTCACCGTTGAAGACGGACAGCGGGTTGCTCGGGCTGAACGTACCGCCAATGGCTGGTGAGTCCTGACATTCGTCTTCAACCGGCACTGCTGCATCGTCATCAAACGTCGCGTCGATGTCGTTGCCGCTGCAGCCAAAGCCCGTAGCAGGTACGCCAGGACGATCATAGAACGTCACGCTCGTGCCGGTGTCTTCATGCGTCAGGGTCGCGGCGAGGTCGCCTACCCACGTATGCGTGACCAGCAATGATACGTCGAGATCCGTCAACGTGCCGCCGGCTGCCAGCGAACCGGCACTGTCCAGACCAGCCGCGCTGTTGTCGGGAATCGCCGTGTTGGACACGATGCAGATTACGTTTGCCGTCGTGAACGAGAACGTTGCCGAGACATCGCCAGCACCACACTGGTTGTCCGCAGAGACACGCCAGAAGTGCTCGGTCAGCGGCTGCAGCGTCGTGGTTGCGTTGTACGAGGTTTCGGTTGTCGTACCGGTTTCAATGATGTTGGCAAAGCCAGCATCCGTCGCAATCTCGATCGTGTAGTTCGCAGCCTGAGCCGCAGCGGCCCACGTGAATGACGGCGAGTTGGACTGTTCCGTGGCACCGTCGATAGGCGCGGCCAGCATGGCTGCGTCTGGCGTGTCGGTGGACAGAGCCAGCACCAGCTGTGCCGAACGCTCTTTGGCGCCCGCCGTACCGGTCACATCGATGACGTAGTTGCCCGCAGCGGCACCAGCGGTGTTGCTGACGGTGAAGACCGTGCTGCTACCAGGTGCTACAGGGTTCACGCTGAAGTTGCCGGTGGCACCAGCAGGAACACCCATTGACGACATGGTCACAGGATCAGAGAAGCCCAGTGCCTGACCAACATCGATACCGTAAACCGCATCATCCGGTGCGCAAACCGAAGCAATCGGATCGGCGCCGGTGAGGAAGAAGTCCGGCTCAAAGACGTTTTCGTCAAGGTAGGTGTTTGGATCGTTCGAACCATTCACACCGCGGTCATCGGCCCACTGGATGAAAGCGGAAGAAGCCGTCTGGAAGCTCTGATCGTAATCACCGTGGTAGCAAGTGGCGAGGTTTGGATCCAGCGTAATCGGCGAAGACTCGTCCGAAATGCGCTCGTTAACACCAAACGATGCACCACCGTCTTCCGACATGGCAGCGTAGTAATCAACAAACAGGTTGTCGGTTTCGTCAAGACGACGATCGTACCAGGCAATAACCACACGACCCGTAGGGCCCGTGCTCAGCGTTGGGAAGAACTGATCGGTCTGCGTAGCATCATCGTTCACACGAATTTCCGGCATCCAGGTGTTGCCCTGATCCATTGAGCGACGGTAGAACACGTCAACCGTATCGCCGGTGTTCGCACTATCAGGATCGTAGCTATACACAATGTGCAGGTCGCCGTTTGGCGTGACGCCGATTTGTGGCGAAGCCAGGTAACGCACGTTGCCGTTCAATGCAGAACGACCGCAAGCGCCCGTGGCCGCGGCATCAGCAGGGTTTACACCACCGGTCAAAGGATTGGTGGTCTGCGTGAAGGTGTTACCGCCGTCAACCGAACGCGTTACTTCCATATCGATGGTCGCGCCGTTAAAGCGTACCCATGAAACGTAGAACGTGCCGTCAGGGGCAACGATCGGCCATGCACCCTGAACGCCGCCGCCTGGTGCGCTGATGCGAACCTGCGGTGACCAGTTGATGCCGTCGTCGGAGAACGTCGAGTAAATGGACGCGTCCAGACCAAAGTCCGTCCACACCATGTAGATGCGGCCGAAGTTGGCACTGCCGGGGTTGTTGTCAACCGCGAGGAGCTCTTTGTCATCGCCGCCATCTGAGGCTTGCGCGATGAAGTCCATCGTTTGGCAATCGTCCGATGAGCGATAAATGCCCAGACCGCCGTTGCGCAGCGTGGCCAGGTAGAAATTGCCGTCGGCTTGACGCCAGATCATGCTCGGATCACCGGAGCTGGCCGAATCAAATGCACCGTTGTCGGTGAATGAGGCGCCGCCGTCCGTAGAACGTGCGAAGCCGGTGAAGCCCTGCCCCGTCGTCACGCCAGAGGTTGAATCATTGAAACCCGAGCAGATCGTGCCGGTCACAGGATCAAGCGCAAGCGAGGTTTCGTTCTGCGTGCGGGCCGTGCCCGTATCAGTCGAGGCGTCATTGACCGCCACATCCGTACCCGGAATGCGGTTGGTCGATTTTTCAGAACTGTGGCGAACCGTTTCTGCGCCGCCAAGCTCATTAGTGCGTCCGCACTGTACCAACAGGTAGTTCAGCAGACCATCCATGTACGGACGCTTCTTGGAATCGTCGAGCATGGCGCAGGCTGCACTCAGCTCTTTCGCGGACATACCCTCTTTCGGCTCTTTCTCATCGGCTGTTGCGCTGTAGCTCATGGCGGCGGTTGCCGTCACACACAAGCCAGCGACGACGTTACGTCGATACCTTTTCATATTTCCCTCCCCGGGGATCATTAAACCAACAGAAGTCACGCCCAGTGTTTTGAAGCGCCGCACAAGCATTCGTTTTATTATTGTCCGACGCTCAGCGGGCGTGACGGTGACGGGATAATCGCAAGGCGGCAGACTTAAAGTCAAATACCGTTATAAACATATGTCTCGCGGTGTCACCTGTCCGGCGCCACTTCGAGGTCAAACGGTTAAACCCTGTTATTTATGGGGAATGAACGATTGTAGACCGCTGGCCACAGGTCACTAAACATAACTAACACAGGACACCGACTTCCTTGATTGATGCCGGCGCCTATGCATTATTTACATGGCTTTGTCGCCCTTGAGCACCGTCGTGATGGTCAGAAGAATGATCCACACGTCCAACGGCAACGACCAGTTGTTGATGTAATGCAGATCATGGTCGACGCGCTGGAGAATCTGTTCATCGGTGGTGGTCTCACCACGCCAGCCGCTGACCTGAGCCCAACCGGTGATGCCTGGCTTCACACGATGACGCGCTGCGTATTCCGACACAACGTCTTCGTAAAGTTTGGAGCCGGCTTTGGCCTGCACGGCATGCGGACGTGGACCGACGATCGACATCTCGCCTTTGAGCACGTTAAAAAACTGCGGCAGCTCGTCAAGGCTGGAGCGTCGCAGGAAGCGACCAATGCGAGTGATTCGCGGATCATTTTTCTGCGTCAACTGGCTACCGGCATGGTCCGATTTCTCCGCGTACATACTGCGAAATTTGTAGACGTTGATCAGTTGATTGTTGAAACCGTAGCGCGGCTGACGAAACAGCACCGGGCCGCGACTGTCGAGCTTAATCAAAACAGCAATGATGGCCATTAGCGGCAGAATCATAAGCGTGATCAGACCGCCCAGAATAACGTCCTCGGCGCGCTTGAGCATCGCTTGCGTTGGTGTGAACGGTTTACGTGACATCGCCAGCACGGGCACTCCGCCACAATCCCGGTAACCGGTGGGCAGCAAGTTCAGTCCTGCGAAATCCGGACCCAGTCCAACATGTACCGGTAACACGCGCAGCGTGTTCACCACCTCAACGATGCGTTTGTGTGCATGGCCCGGAAGTGCAACGAGCACCTCGTCACAACGATTTTGTCGTGCATAGGTGATCAGGTCGTTTACATCGCCCATCAGCGGCACGCCATTCACATCTGGACCGATACGTTCCAGACGATCGTCAAAGACGCCCACAATGTGATTAAGAGGGTCGTTGCGTGAACGCAGGTGCTCGATAAGCTGCTGACCGCGATCGCCGCCTCCTACAATCACAATACGACGGGCCAAGTGCCCCGCTTTCGCGACGCCGGCCAAGTACCACGACAGAGCAATACGGCCCGCCACCAAGCTCGAGGCACTGGCCAAAAACCACGTGAACACCCATACGCGTGACAGCTGCGTGGACACCTTGAGTGCAAACAAAAAGCCAATAAACGCCAGCAGCACGAGCAGCGCGACCGGCAGCATGCGCCGGAAAAAAGAGACTGGCTCTAGCAGTGCGCCCAGTCTATACAGATCGGTAAAATAGAAGGCAACAACCGTGACGACAGTCAGTCCGACGGTGACCGGCAAATAGATCCCGAGCGTCTCGGGCGAGAAGCCGACATAACCCAGATAAATTAACAGTCCGGGAATCCCGAGCATCAGGGCGTCGATAAGGACGGCCCCGACTTTAATGAGTTCGGCGGATACAGTGTTCGGTTGCGCGGCCCATGAGAGGCTCGCGTCCTGCGCTGTCGCATTCATATTGTTGCCCTGTTCTACTCGCGCTTGGTCGCTGCTGCAGGCGGCAAAGCGCTGTTCTTCGTATCGTTATTGTTGAGAAAGGCGATCCGTAGCGTTTATTTCTGGCCGGAAATCCGTATCCGACGTTTGATTGTTTTTTAGCCAGCGTCTTTGTCACTAAACTATCCCATTGTTGCCGAACGGTAACAATGGATGTGACAGATGTTTGCAATGCCATGAGCCGTATGTGGGCGCTCGTACGAATTGGTAATTAGCGGTCGTTGCGGCCTCGCATACCGTTGCGCAACACATCGCGATCAAACAACTTACGCCGAGCTTCCGGCGCTGCCCGAATCACACAGAAACCGATGATGACCCAAGTATGCCATTGCGAGAACGCACTGAATTCGGGCGTGGCCAGGTCGAAAGCGACCAAAAACAGAGCAAAAAATGCCAGACGAATGGACTGGCTCGCCACCAGCTCCATGTTGCCGCCGGAACGCCGAATGGCATACAACGACCAGGTCCGCACAATTTGCGCACACAGCAGCGCATAGCCTACCGGTTGAGACGAGAACAATATGACAAGACTGAAGTACTTGCCGAAGTGCAGCAGTATGTAGCCGAACACGCGCCAGATCATGGGCATGCGGTTGTACCAAAAGAACAGCCCTCGCCCGGCGACCACGATAGCCACCCACACCGCCGCGAGCGTGACCAGTTGGATCAAAGGCGATGTGCTGGTGGCAAAACCCAGCCGTTGCAAAATACTGGCCTGCATGTCGGCGCCGAGCATCCATACACCCGCTATGGTTAGACCCACTACCCAAAACCAAGCCGCGGGTTCCAGAGCCACGTCTTTGAACTGTTCGTAGTCATCCGACAGTTTGGGGCGCGCTTCTTTGAGGTAGCCGATGCGATCATTTTCGGCGTAGCCGATCTCGTAGGCCGCTAGAAAGCCAACAAACAGCAGAATTGCGGCAAACCAGAGGGACAGGCTGAACGGCAGAAAAAACACGGTGGCGAGCAAGATGATGACCAGTTCCTCAAGGAACATCTGCTTGACCACAAATTCCGGTGATCGCTTGACGCGCGCCGAATAAAAGAACGGCACATAGACCCCAGCCAGCTCGTTGTGGTTGTTCATCCCCTCGGGCGCGATCAGGTAGGCATGGTCCAGCGCACGCAGCAGATCTTCGTCATCCATCGAATCGGTGACCACGATGTCGCGTTCATACACCGGGTCGAAGCCGTCCTCCCTGAGAATGGCGAGTTTGCCCAAAGCTCGTACACGCACCGGCTGTAAGAGTGAGCTCCCCACGAGATGGGCATTTTCGAGCTCGCTGCCACGTAACAGCATCTGAACAAATCGCCGGTAGCCGTTGGTAACGATCACGATGCGATCAGGATCGACCTTGCGCAATAACGCCACAATCTCGGCATTTTGAAACTGCGCGAAAAGCCCCGGCGCTTTGCGGTTGAACAACCACAGCGTCCACGGGAACAACAACAAAACGGTCCAGACGCGGACAGCGTCCCGCCACAGAAATGCTCCACGAGCACGATCGATCATCGCCCACGGCGTGATCACGCTGAGCACGCGTAAAAACAGGGCATTCAAAAACGCCGGGCGCCCGGAGTTTAAGAACGCCTCAGTCGAGTTGGACTGAAACAGCGTGTAATCGAAGTCCACATAAATCCGCGAGCCATCGGCATCGCTCAGTTGCTGCCGGATAGGATCGATGGATTTGTAGGCTCTTATGTTGCTGTTGTTATTGTCGTTTGGGCTGTTCATGTTCGGCCGACCTTGGCAACTGGCGCTAATATACGCCACTTCCATACAAATGGTCAGACACATCGCGAACAATCGTTAACTTTGCACTGCGATATGTCCAGATCGGCCTTCGATCCCCCCTGATGCGTTATTATCGGGAGTCACATTCGGCCTGCCTCAACGGGCTCACCGTCACTTTGGCGAATAACAAACAAACGCGAATAGCCACAGCACAATCTCGTATGAATATGGACGTAGTGGTCCAGCGACAGCTGGATAACATCAGCAGCGGCAACGGGGTGTATCTGGAGATGTTTCTTCAGGCCGCAGCCCGGGCAAATGCGCGCGTGCGTCTGGTGTTTGCACCGTGGCGATCGTTTGGCAACCGCCCGTGGGCGAGGCTCCACCCGAGGTTCGCCGCACTGTGTGATGACGTGATGTGGCCCGGGACGGTGCGCATTGGCGAGCATTACTGGTCGCTATCACCCAAAGTGTGGGGCCGGTTTGGGGTGCGCCTGGTCAAAGCGCTGGCGCAGAAAATCGGACTGACGCCCAAAATTTATAGCTTCCTCGGCGACCCCCTTGAGTCTGCTGAAGCGCGGATTGTCGCGCGCGCTTGTGCGACCGGGAATGGGAAACTCACCGTGGCGGAATACAGCTCGCTGGCCCCTGTGCTGAAATTGCTAAACCACGACACCTCAAAAGGGGTACTCGTGCACGATTTGTTTTCTGATCGCGCGGCACGTTTTCGCAGCAACGGGCTGGAACCTGATTTCCTGGAAATTTCCCGCGACGTGGAAGTGGACTGGATGTCAGCCGCGGACCTGTGCTTCTACGCTTCGGCAAACGAAATGACATCGCTGGGACGGCAGCTGCCGAACAGTCGCGGCGTTTGGTTACGGCCCAGTCCGCGACCGTGCTCGGTTAATCCAATGTCGGGTGCACCGCGAATCGTGTTTTTGGGCACACAGCACGCGGGCAATCTCGATGCCCTGCGTCACTTCCTGCAGGACATCTGGCCGCGTGTCACGGCACGCAATGCAGACGTTGAATTCTGGATAGCCGGATCCATTGGGCGCGATGTAGAGCAAGAAACGCGGCGTGATGAACGCGTACGTGTGCTCGGTCGAGTGGAGGATTTGGGCACGCTGGGCGGCCCGGACTCGTTGGGCGTGGCCCCTACCCGCCTTGCGACGGGCGTGAGTATCAAAGTGGCAGAATATTTGATGCTTGGCATGCCGACGGTGGTTTATCCTTTGGCGTTAGAGGGATTTGGGGATGCGCTGACGGACCTGGTAGAAGTGGGTACCACCGAAGAAGAATTTGCGACGTGTCTGATCAAGCTTCTTGACAATAGTGCTCTGCGTTCACAATTATCTGCGGGTTCCGCGGGAGCCGTGGAGCAGCGACTTTCAAATGATGAAGTGGTTGCCTGCATCGGGCAGGAACTGACCGAACGAACACAAGAATACGTACCTGACACAGGATCTATATCGTGAATAAGCGATACGCATTGCTGATTTTTCCTCTTCTGGTCTCAGCACCGGCCGCCGTGGCCGACTGGGAGGCGACCTTCGTAGACAACTTCAACGGGACGCAAATCGATCCGTCGGCATGGGTGCAGGGTCGTGAAATTTTGCCGCGCCGAATCCAGTACTACGATTCGGATGCCGTGTCCGTAGAGAACGGCAATCTCGTGCTGTCAGTGCTCAACCGCTCTGAATCGGATCGGCCGTACACCGCCGGCACGGTGACCACACAGGGCGTGTTCAAACAGCAATATGGCTATTTCGAAATGCGTGCCCGCGTTCCCGCTGGCAAAGGTTATTGGCCGGCGTTTTGGTTGATGCCCGAGACCGGTCGCTGGACCAGCGAAATCGATATCAGTGAGTTTCGTGGTCACCTGACCGACACCGTGCACTACGGTTTTCACTACGATTTCTCGTTGCAAAACGAAAATGGTTTGACCACTGCGATTCCCGTTGATGCCGCGGCCGGCTTCAACAATTACGCCGTGCACTGGACACCAGACCGGATCGACTATTTGTTTAACGGCGAGGTCATGCATTCGGTCGCTGGCGCAGACACGGTGAGCAATGCCGAAGACGAGATGTTCATGCTGCTCAACGTGGCACTTGCCTCGCAGCACTCCGGCTGGATCCCAACCATCGATGCCGAAACGGATCTCAACGGTAAGTATGAAATTGACTACGTGCGGGTTTACAAAGAAGTACCCTCAGGCCCGTACGCCGATATTCCCGCGCCGGACGCCACCGTTGGCGATGTACGCATGCCCGCCTATGACAACACCGCGCTTGATGTGAATCGAATTGGTGAAGGCCCCGGTACAGACATCGTCCGCGGCGGTGGCCGCATTTCCGGTGCGCTTGAAGTGACAACGCACAAGGATGATTACTTTGGACGTGTGAGCGTCATCCTGACCGAAATGTTCAATTTTAATAACGGCGACGGTCGCTACAGCAAATCGGCGGCAATTGAAGAACGCAACGTTACCGTCTCGCTCGACAGCGTCGGTGATTCGCAGGTCATCAATTATGACTTTGACACGCTGATCACTTCGCCATCTGCCTACAGTGTTGATGTCATCGTCAGAGACTTTGACACCAACAATAAAAAGAGTCTTGGCACGCACCGTGTTGTCCAGTTTGTCGACGTCAACCAGCCTGATACCACGGCGTTCCTGGAAGGCTTCTTTCGCACGGGCACGGCGAGTGTCGTGGATACTCAGATGAACGCAACGCTACAGCTGCAGTTGCAACAGGCCATGCTGACGCCCTATCTGGATGTGAAATACGAACTGGTCGACACCTTTACTGGTGACGTGCTGGTCACGGCCACCGAACAAGTTTCCCATGATCAAGTCGGTATGGTTGAGTTGTCGCCCAATATCACCCTAGTTGCCGACCCGTCAGTGTCAGTGGGGCTCATTGCTGAGGTGAACGATGCCAGCGGTGCGTTTTCCATTCCGCGCTATGGCGTGCATGTCGCCGGTACGCCCCCGCCTCCGCCAAACTGGAATCCGGACAGCGAACCGGTAACGCCACCGGTCGGTGGTGGCCAAATCCCGCTGCAACGCTGGCGCGCGACGTTTGTTGATAACTTTGAAGGATCGACGCTGAATGCCGATTCGTGGATTCCTAGTCGCGATCACCTTGCTCGTCGTTTGCAGTACTACGATAAAGACGCGCTGGCTATGGGTGACGGCAAGTTAGGGCTGCGCGTTCTGAATCGACCAGAGTCAGATCGCCCTTACACCAGCGGCACCGTGTCGACACAGGGTTTGTTCAAGCAGCAGTACGGCTACTTCGAAATGCGTGCCAAGATCCCGAGTGGCAACGGCTTCTGGCCAGCGTTCTGGCTGATGCCGGAATCGGGGCAGTGGACCAGCGAAATTGACATCGCTGAATTCCGTGGCCAGCTGCCTGAAACCGTGCATCACGCTTACCACTATGGTTTCCGTCTGCGTAATGAGAATGGTGAGACCGTACAGCTTGGTGGCGATCTGTCCAATTCGTACAACAACTTTGCGGTGTATTGGACGCCGGAGCGTATCGACTACCTGTTTAACAACACCATCGTGCACTCGGTCACCAACGCCGAAGCCGTGACGAACGCCAATTCAGATATGTACCTTATTTTGAATTTGGCGCTGTCATCGCAACACGCCTCAGAATGGATCCCAACCATCGACGCCAACACGGATCTCTCGCAGCCGTTTTCGATCGATTACGTGCGTGTGTTTACGTCGGATCCCGATGGTGAACATATTGGCATTCCTGACCCGGGCGAAGCGGTGGCCGATGTATCAGGTGCGGCCTATGACCACACGGCGCTGTCGGTGGATCGTGTATTCCGTGGCAGCGCATCAGATATCCTGCGCAGCCCAACGCAGATCGAAGGCAGCATTGAAGTAACGTCGCATCGCGATGATTACGACGGTGTGGTTTCGGTCATGCTGGTGCCGATACTCGAGTTCAATCCCGTTGACGGGCGCTTCACCAAAGGCTCCGCCATCGCAACGCGTAACATCGCGGTTCAATTGGCAAGCGCGGGTGATTCGAAAACACTCGACTATGTGTTCCCGCCGCTGATCGATACGCCCGGAGCCTACACGGTTGATGTCGTCGTGCGCGATACGCAGATCAACAACAAGCGCAGCTTGAGCTCTCATCGTTTCGTGCAGTACGTGGACGCCACGCAACCCGACACGACGGTGTTTTTCGAAGGCTTCATCCGGGACGCCGGCGCGGTCTATCGCAATAGCCAAGTGAATGCAGGCGTGGTCGTGCAAATGCAGCAGGCAATGCTGGCGCCGTCCATCGTTGTGCAATACGACGTGATCGAGACGCAAAGCGAGAACGTTGTGGCCAGCAACACGGATGAAATTGAGCACGACATGGTTGGCCAGATGCGTCTGGAGGCGGCACTGAGTGTGACGCTCAACCCGGCGGTGGATTATTCAATGCGGATTCGGGTGTCGGATACCAGTGGTGCCTTCGTGCTGACCGAGCGCCTCGTGCCGATCATGGGCGTCGGTACCGTTGCACCGCCTACGCCGCATGTGCCGGGCCCGGTGATCGACGGTCCAATTACGCTGCCAACCACCCAGCTGTATCAGGCCAATGGCCGGCTTGCTGTGGATGTCGCTATCGTACTCGAGGATGTCGCGACGCAGGATGAGCTGCTCTACAACGTGCGTCTGCGTCGCAGTTCAGACAACGCTGCCGCAGGGAAACTGCGCGGTAGTGTCGGGCACGGTTATGTGGCTGGCGAAGCGCTGCTTAGCCTGACCGGTCGCCCGCGTCAGACCCTTGAAGCCGGTGACTATGAGGCAGTGATCGACCTCTACAAGAATCGCCGAAATAGGGCCAACCGCATTGGCGGCCGCACGCTCACCGTGCGTGTCGCGCCTTAACTAGCGCCATGACTGTCGGCGCGCGCCCAACCGGGTGCGCGCCGTTTTTTATTGAGGATTAAACGTGTCCCCTGCCCCCGAATTTATCATCGCCGGTTCCGCCAAATCGGGCACAACGGCCCTGCACTTCATGCTGGACCAACACCCCGATGTGTTCATGAGCCCAATTAAAGAGACCAACTTCTTTATCCATGGCTATGAATCCACACGCCACTTCATTGGCTTGCGTGGCGAACGCGTTCTTGAGGGCCAGGATGAAAGCGATATTGTCGATACGCATGATAAATACGCCAATCTGTTCACCAACGCACCGCAGGGCGCGATTCGTGGCGAGGCCTCGCCGTGGTATCTCATCAACAGTGAGGTGCCCGCGCGTATCCTGGCGCATCGGCCAAATACAAAGATTGTGATTATCCTGCGCGACCCGGCGGACGTCGCCTTCGCAAATTTTGTGCATTTGGTGCGCGATCGCGCAGAGTCTTTGCGGCTCGGTCAGATCGACCGCGTTTTCGATGAGAGTCGCTACGCAGCACAGGACCTCTATCCATTTTGCGATCATCTGTCGTTGCCGAAGTATGGTCGACATCTACCAGTGTGGCTGTCGACGTTTGACCCGGCCAATGTGCACTTAATGATTTACGAAGAGTTTAAGGCAGACCGACGTGGCCAACTTTCACGGCTGTTCGAGTTTCTCGGCCTCAGTGATGAGGTGTCGGTAGACGTTGAACGACGCGTCAACGTGAGCGGCATGCCGCGCAGCGAGGCGTTGCAGAGTTTTCTACAGGGCGGCAAGCTATTTAAGAAGCTTATTGGCATGGTCGTGCCGAAGAAGCCACGGCGCAAAGTGCGCGCCATGATTGAGGCGATGAACACGGGCAAGAGAGTGGGTATGGACGCTACAACGCGTGCACGCTTTGACGAGGTGTATCGTGACGACGTGGCCTACGTTGAGTCACTGCTTGGGCGAGAGCTTGACGTCTGGCGTCAGACCTAGTCCGCCGCCGGCGTCAGTCGAATGGTGGAGTAACCACTGCTGCGCCGAACAATGACGTGCAGCGCACCCTGCCACACGCACCAGACAATCATCACGCCCGTCGCCACGCCGCTTAGGCCGAACAGCTTGCCAAGCACCACGATGAG
Source organism: Gammaproteobacteria bacterium (assembly GCA_045106455.1). Lineage (GTDB taxonomy): Bacteria > Pseudomonadota > Gammaproteobacteria > Steroidobacterales > JBCCMA01 > JBCCMA01. Next base: position 25,902 of record JBGCEL010000037.1, on the reverse strand, counting down.
CACCAGCAGAAGCCCGATCGACACTTGAAATACGCGCCGTGCCTGCTTCTCCAAGCCGAGCACGGTCACAAACAACACCACCGGGCCAATCAGCGCCATCAGTATTGGCGTGCCGCACAAAATAAGTAGCGGCAGCAAATGCTCGCGGTATTCCGGCCCGAAGAACCCCAACACCCACTGACCCAGAACGGCCATCATGATGAACGCGCCGATAGCCGGCCACAGTTTCAAGTGCGCGGCCACAAACAACAGATGATTCACGCTACGCCGGTCGCCATCGCTGTGCGCCGCCGCAATTTTCGGTGAGACGATCATGTTGATGGACGTGACGCCAAACAAGATCATGCCCTGTATGCGCAATACGATGCCCAATGCGGCGATATCGGACGTCGGCAGTACCAGCGCCGCGATAATCACGATGATGTCGACAGACAGCTCAAGAAACAGCGTTGGAATGAGTAAGTCGACGCCCACCTGCCGCCAGGACCGGCGGTCTGCATCCGCAATGGCCGCGGCCTCATGGCGCAAAGGTGTTACCAGGCTTCGAAACAAAAAATGTTGCAGGGCGACCACGATCAGCAGAGACACGCCGTAGAGCACCAGTACCCGCGTACTGGTCATTCGATCGGTGGCCAGATAGACCGACATCACCGTGATAAGCATGAGCGCGGGACGAAAAAGTGTTGCCGGTAGCGATGCACGCACTACGGCACCGGCCGCCGCAACGTTTGCCGCCTCAACGCGCAACCAGGCAAACATCGGCGCCACCAGCAAGCCGCTCGCTATCGCGACCGGGAGCGTCGGCACGAACGTCGCTCGGCCCAGTGCCACACTCGCACCGAGCAACAGCAAAACAGCCAGCGAGACCTTCAGCACCAGCTTTTCGCTGTACACCAGATAGCTGCCCGCTCGGCCGCGTTCGCCAAGTCCCAGATAGGTGTTGATAAAGCGCACGGCACCGGCTCCCACATTCAGGGTGAATACGAGTCCGCCGAGAAGCGCCGTCGAGAAGCACAACGTCACCACACCCAGTTGATCCGGCGTGAGCGTTCGCGCCAGAAAGATCATCAACATCAGGCCACAAAGCATGCCAAGTACGCGCGCGGCAACCAGCACGATTGAGCCGCGCGCAATGGCGCCAACGCTGTGCTGCTTGTCCGAACTCATGCCTGGCGTTTGCGCGCCGAGCCTGCGTCTTCTATCGCCTGAAGTAAGTCTTCGGTGTCTTGCTGCTGCAGTACGAAATCGCGCTCAGGGCGACTCAGCAAGCGGCTGCGGGCGGCGGACAATTCGTCCGCGGGAAGGTTGCGCAAAAACTCGATGAGCACGTTTGCGCTGGCTTCTGGCAGCACAAATCCCAGCTCGCGTTGCGCCACGATACGGCCGGTTTGGGTAGATTCGATTGCCAGCGACGGCACGCCGAAGTAGCTGGCCTCGTAAACGCGGTTAGGGATCAGCCAGTCGGAGTTACCGCCGCTCCAAGATAGCTCTTGCGACCACACCAAATCGGTCCCCTGATAGGCATCTGCGAGCCCTGAGGGCCAGTCGTAGGGGCCGCGAAATTCAATATTCGGCAGCGCTTCGATGCTCTGATCGAAATCGGGTAGCAGAAAATAGGACACCAGTCCGGCGATGCGTATGTGTACATGCTGAGGCAGTGCCGTGGCCACGTTAACAAGCAATTCCAGCGTGCGCTGACAGCGAATAATGCCCACCCAGCCAATGGTTAGCGGGTCGGCTTTGGCGGCTTCGTCCACTTGAAGCGCTGGTCGAGCGACGACGTGATTTGGAAAGTGAAGCTTGTTTTCTATCCAGTGCGTTGGGCCCGAATAGCGCTGCGTCGGCGTAAAAAAGTGATCGATAAAACCGGGTGAACTGACCACCAGGAGATCGGCCCTGGCGAGAACCCGACGTTCCGCCGCGCGCAACAGCCGCGCTTTCAAACCATTGCCCAAAAGCGCTTCGTGAACGTCCAAACATTCGTAGACGTAAATCGGCGCGCGCCGACCCAGTTTGGCGATGCCCATGGCGAACCAGGCGAACAGAAAAATATCGAGATTGCGTGCGTACACCACATCAGCATCGGCCAGTTGCCGGCGCGCGCCAATGACGGTTTTGAGGGCAAGGAAATAGAGCCCGATGCGGCGCAGGAATTTGCCGTGATCAGCATGGCCCAGGTCCACATTGGGCCAGTTGGGCCCCGGCTCTGCCGGTTCACCATCCCGTCGATACGAGTACGTCGTGACATCCACGCCCGCCTCGACAAATCCGCGGATACGACGCACGAACGCGGTGTCACGGCGGTTGTGCCCAAAGTAGGCCATGCGCAAGCTGGTGCGTGAGGATGTCATGACGCGTGGTTTCCCGTTAGCGAGTTTTCGCCGGTTCCCAGGTGGCGTAACTGGCGCCCTTGAGCGATTCAATCACACCCAGTCCCGTTGCGAGTACGGCGAGTAAGACCTCATAAACCGCACCAAACGGTGCCACGTTCAAATGACCAAGACCGATCACAAGACCGCCGCCTGCGGCCACGATGCCGACCCCGGCGAGTCCAAAGCCGGCACTGGCTGCTGCGCCCAAAAAGGCGATGATGCCGAGCGTAAGGAATGCCCCGCCCCACCAGCGCATTAACTTGTGCGAGAGAAATTTGAATCGATCAAGACGACTGAGTTTTTTCAGTGAAGGCTTGAGGTAACGATAGGTGCTGTACGAGCCACACGCGATACGTCGTTTGCGTTTGAATTCCTCACCACGATGGGTGACCGAGTGCTCACGGCCAATAACATCGTGAGCCGAAACGCAGCGTTGGCCGTCAAACAGTACGCCGATGGATACCGCCATGTCGTCCACGAGGTCCGCCGGAATTTGCGGGTAACCGGCGCGGCGCCGCGCAAAAAAGGCTCCGTCGGCACCCATCATTGAACCGCTGCTGGATTCGAGTTCCTTGATGTGCTCTTCGAGCTTCCAATACGCGCCGCCCACATCAGAGGTTGCGCTTTGCTCGCCATCATCCTTGTCTTCGTAGATCAGTGTAGCGGCCACCGCACCAATGTTCGGATCGCGAAAGCGCTCAAGTAAATTCGTGATGCTGCCCTCGTCCACCATGACGTTGGCGTCGGTAAAGACCGCGACGTCGGCATCCGTTAGCCCAATTAAGTGATACATGCCGCGAACTTTGCCCGCGCGTTCCGTACCCAGCACCGGTGTGAGAATGTCACTGGCGCCCTCGAGCAGTGCGTTGGTGTTGTCACTGCTGCAGTCCGAATAGGCGAAAATTTGCAGCTCGGGACATTCTTTTTTCATGCGCCGCAAATTTTCGATCTTGCCGGGCAACGATGCCTCTTCGTTGTAGGCACACATCAACAGCGCTGCGCTTGGCACTGCCGACTTCTCGTGCGCGCCAGTGGTGTCCTGGTCGAGTCGCGGCAACCGACGTAGCACCAGTGGGTACAAAACGTACGGATACAGAAAAGCCACAGCGCACAGCAGTGTTAGCATTCCCAGCCAAAACGTCGCATCAAACATAAGATGATTTGACTTTGGTTGGATGCAACGAGCGTGCGCTGGCCACGCCGATCGCGACCAACAGAATGAAATCCAGATCGTGCTGATAGAACACCGAAGATTCCGTGAAGGTGCGGCTGGCAATTAGCAGGCAAATGTAGAGCGCGCCAAGCCGCAGTGCCGTCGGCTCGCGCATCAGTGCGTTCCAGCACACGATCAGCGGCGCGGTGACCAACAAAGCGTACAGAAGGACGCCAGGTAGTCCGGTGGCGACCATGGCCTCAAGATAGCCATTATGAAAGCCACCAATCGACTCAAGCACCGCGGCACGGATGAGCATCACGTCAGAGGTGTAGGCCGGCGACTCCCAGAACGCTTGATAGCCAATGCCGGTCACCGGGTGTTGCAGGTAAAGATCAAACCCCATGTCCCAGATCAGCGTGCGGCCGGTGAGCGTCGTGTCCTTGCCCAGGGCGCCGAGCACTTCGCTAACCGGACTGAAATCCACGGCAATAAAAACGGTGGAGAGGAGCAATCCGCCGGTCAAAGCACCCAGGAAAACGGCCGTTTTGTGACGCTGATGCCGGATAAAGTGCAGCGCCGGCCAGTACGACCAAACGCCGACGTACAAAATCGCAGCCGTCGTCGATTTGGTCAGGTAAAGCACCGGGGCCAGCGCCAGAGCGGCCAGTGCATAGCGCCACTTGTGCCCGGTATGTGCGCCAAGCGTAAGCAAGCCAATGGTAGCGAGCACGATCGCATTGCCAAACACATTTTTCTGTGTGAACAAGCCGACAAAATACCGTTCGGCGCCCGCATAGTCGCCCTGACGCACACCTGAGATGATGTTCAGGTAGGTCGCCAACACCGAAAACGCGGCGCAGGCAAAAAGTCCGATACCGACCGCCCGCAACAGACGCTCAGGCGCCACGATCGATCCGATCCAGGTAGCGAGTGCTGCCGTAAATAAATACTGCGCCGCGTGGCGCAGCGAATCGTGCGGCTCAACACTCCAGAAAACCGAAATGAGACAAAATAATGGAAAGCACAGTAGCGGCCATGCAATCGCTGCGGACTTGAGCACTTGCGCGTGATCGCGCACCACCACCACCAGCGTCACCGCATAGATCAGCGCCCACGCCAGGGTCGCGATACCAAATTTGTACAAAGCGCCCGACGCGGTGACGACCACCAGAAACACCAGCGCGCACTCGCCCACCCCGCGATAGTCAATGGCCGGGGATGACCTTTCTGGCGCGGTACGAATGTAAGGTGAGGCGTTCAATAATAGTAGCGCTTGAAAAAGTTCTGGGAGGACTTGTTCAACAGCACGCCGGCCACCGGCGCATCACCCAGAATACGCATCGCGGTTTTCAGCTCACGACGACTGGACTCACCTTCGCTAACCACCACCAGACACATGTCGATGATCGGGGCAATGGCCGCAATGTCGTCACAGCCGAGAATGGGCGGTGAGTCAAAAATAACAATGTGCGTGTCTTTATAATTGTGCAAAATTTGTAGCAGCGCGCTCATTTGTTTTGACAGTAATATTTCAGCGGAGTCCTGATGTCCTCGCACGCACGGCAATATGCTCAGGTGTTGGATATCGGGATAAACAATCGCTTTAGGGAAAACAAAGCGCGGCTCTACCACGCTGTCGATTCCCGTGGTTGGCTGAAAGCCAAACAACTTGGCAACAGTTGGTGAACGCAAATCAAGATCCACCAACAGCACGTGCTTTTGTTGATGACGTGCAATGTTGATCGCCAGATTAGCGGCTGTGACGCTTTTGCCAACGCCTGCCGTTGTGCCGGTGACCACCATAGAGCGCACGTTGCGCTGCTCCATTTCGCGCAGCATGTGTGTGCGCAAACTCTTGTAGGCGCTAATCGCAATTTTGGACTCTTCGTCCGTGCCTTCAATAAATACGTGGTTGCGGCGCAGATGATCGTCATCCACATCGAACGTAAAGCGCTGCGGCGCCGCGCGCGTGGGAGCAGACTCCAGCGGTTGTTGAGTAGCGGCGCCGGGAACGCCGGCCGGTTTAATATTCACAATAGGTTCTTTAGACACGGCACTATCCAAATCGAGGAATGATGTAAACGGGCAGATCGAGCATGTCTTCAACATCGTCGCTGTCGATAATTCGATCACGGAACGTGTGCAGCAAAATGGCGGCCAAAAGACCAGCACATACAGACAGCATGCCAAGCAGCGCAAGAAGCAGCTTCTTGGGCGGTTTGGCCGGAGCAAACGCCTTGCGCGGTGGCTCAATCAGCACAAATCGATCCAACAGGTCTGCCTGGCGCATGCCAACGCTCAGACTCACTTGCTCTAGCTCTGATTCAATTTCTTCATACGTTGCGGTCGCTGCATCCTGACGCTGCAGCAACGTTGCCAGCGACTGTTCCACGGCGGGCATTCTGGCAAGCTGATCTTTAATGGTGGCCAGCTCTTCGCCGAGTGATCGCTGTTTTTGGCCTTCGCGTGCAATGTTGTCGACAATGCCGCGCTCGCGGATCAGCAGTCGGTTATAAGCCGGGTTCGAAGATTCACTGGTCGTGCGTCGTGGTGAACTCGTGCTGGCGCTGGCGAGCAGGCTTTCAAGCTGGCCTACTTTGCGTGTCAGCGAGCGTACATCTGGGTGCTCGGCGCCATAGCGTTGCCGGGCGCCGGCAAGCTCGCGACGTGCGGTTTGCAAATCGGCCTGAATACCCGTGCGATCACCACCGTTGGAATAGCGACGCAGGCCCTCAAGCTCGGAGCGCAGCTTCACGAGCTCCGGGTGGTTGTCGGTGTAACGTGCTTTGGCGCGGGCGTACTCAGCTTCCAGGAGTCTAAGCTGTTCGTCCGTACCCAGAATACGCGTACCGTCGGCGGCCAATACGAACGCGTCGGCGCTGGTGGTGGCCAACGCCCCACGCACGTCACTGAGGTCGCGACGCAGGCGAGCAAGATTTTCATCGATACGTGAGGTTTGCGATTCAATCTCTTCGTATCGTCGAATGGTCAGTGGATGCACTTCGGGCACAAACAGCGCATTTTCATTTTTGAATTCCGCCACCGCGCCCTTGGCGACACTGAGCTTCTCAAAGGCGCGTTCGCGCTGCTCGCTCAAAAATTCACGTCGGTATTCAACGGCTGCCTCGCCCTTGCCTTTGTTCGCTGCCAGCACCCGATCAGTGAGCGCACGAGAAATCGCAAATGCGACATCCGGATCGGTGTGTGCGAATTCGATGATCATGCCCTGCGAGTACATGCCTGATTTGCCGGTGAACTGATTCACCACCGCAACGTTGTCGAGTTCAAGCACGACATCCTCGCGAAAGGAATCCACCGCGAGCGCAAAATCCTCGTCACTGATGGATTCAGTTACCAGGTCGTTGTCGATTAATATGGTGCGAATGCTGTCCGAGCTGAGCACCGTGCTTGTGATCGCATGCATGCGACGGCTCAGATTGTCCTGCGCGGTGGCGGTCATTTCGGTTTCAGAAAACAAGCCACGACGCTCTACTAGTATTTGAGCGCTGCTCACATACATATTAGGCAGGCTCATGATGGCGTACGCCCCGAGCAATAAAATGGCGAGTGTGACCGCGGCCAGCGTCTGCTTTTCAAAGCGAATGGCGCGTCCGATGCTTTTCCAGTCGAGCATGTTGATTGTCTGCTTTTTTTCGTTCTAGTTGTTTTGGTACGCCGATCTTTCTTGAAAACCTGCGACCGCAACAGGCGTGCTGCAATTGGGAGCCCGCTGCGGTGATCAGATTATAAGCAAAAAATCACAGCCTGACGCTATGCAACACGAAAATTTTCCGTTTTTTTGTGGCACTTAGTGAATTATGTGAGGCCCAGAACGAAAAAGTTCGTAATCTCATTTCACATTGCTTTACAAACTCAGTGTATGCCTTACATGGCCTTGCTCGCCGTTTTAACGTACCGTGTGCCCTGCATTGCCAAGAAACAATGCACCACGAGCTATAACGATAAACGTCGGACGAAATAAGCTTTTCCAAGAGCACAGTCTGACATCATAAACCGGAGGTGGTGCTTATGAGCACAACACGTCGCGCTGTGGGCCGGATGGCCGCAGCGGTTTTCTTATGTCTGTCTTTTGTGGCGTTCAGCGCCGGGCCGGTGGCAATTGCCAATGGTCCCGGGCAAAGCCCGCTAGCTAACGGTGGGTACATCGAAAGCATGGTGTGGCTGGACACGAATCGCGATGCGATTCGCGACAAAAGTGAAGTGGGTATGCCTGGCGTTACCGTCAGCCTGCTCGATTGCGCCGGGAATTTCGTTCGGGCACAAGCCACGGACGCCAAGGGGCAATTCAAATTTAATGGGCTGGCCGCCGGCTGCTATCGACTGCGTTACGCAGCGATGGACGGCTTTCGCTACTGCCCCGCCAACCTCGGTAATGATGTCACGCGCGACAGTAACGCTGATCCCTCGACAGGGCTCACGGGCGCTATCGAGCTTGGACTCAATCAAGGCGCCTCCCAGCTCGATGCTGGCATCGTGGCGCTCGACGAGTCGCAAATTGGCGACCGTGTTTGGGAAGACGTTAACGCAAACGGCATTCAGGATGTCGGCGAACCAGGTCTTCACAAAGTAAAAGTTTCGCTGCATTCATGCAGTGGTGAAGCGATCGTCGACGACGCCGGTCGCGCGCGCAACACGCGCACGAATGACAGCGGTTTCTTCGTCTTCGAAGATATTGCTCCGGCTTGCTATGCCGTAAAAGTCATTCTGCCGAACGGCTACGCCTTCAGCGCTGCAGATCGCACGGTGGATGACTTTGACAGCGACGTTGACCCTCTGACGGGCATGGCGCAAGCCGGCATGATTGGCCCAGATCAGGGTTTGTTTGGCATCGACGCCGGCGTTTATCGCAACGGCAGCATTGGTGACTGGATCTGGGTGGACGCCGACGGCGATCACATTCAGGGTGTCAGTGAGCGTGGCCTTCCCGGCGTTCAGGTGGTGTTGCTAGATGCCGCCTCTACCCCAACGGGTCGCTCAGAAGTCAGTGACAACGACGGTTACTACGAATTTCAAGACGTGGCGCCCGGTCGCTATCGTCTGCAGTTCGCACTGCCCGATGGCTACTTTTTTGGCCAGGCCGGTGTGAGCCCGGATTCAGAACTCGACAGCGATGCGAACGGACTGGGCGTGACGCCCGCGTTTGACGTGGTGTCCGGCGGACAACGCGTCGACATCGATGTCGCGGCACGCAATGACGGCATCCCGCGCATCGATGCTGAGAAACTCACCAACGGTTTTGATGCCGATAACGCACCGGGCCCGTTCATTGAGGTGGGCGGCGACGTGTTGTGGGAATACATCCTCACCAACACAGGCTCTGGCGACTTGTTTGACCTGCGCGTCGTTGACGATCAGGGCGTGAGCATTACCTGCCCGCAGGAAAATCTTGCCGAAGGCGAGACCATCACCTGTACCGGTAGCAGCAACGATGCACAGGCCGGTCAGTACATGAACGAAGTGTATGCCTGTGGCGCCGCGGGTTCTCCCGACGGTGGTCTGCGTTGCGACAAAGACTTGAGCCACTACTTCGGTTCTGCCCCCGGAATTTCTTTGGAAAAAGCGACCAACGGCGAAGATGCCGATACGCCTACGGGTCCTGAAGTACCCGCTGGTAGCACGGTCAACTGGACCTACTTTGTCGTGAACACGGGTAACGTTACGTTGACCGATGTGTTCGTGACAGACGATCAGGGCGTCACGGTCACCTGCCCCAGCATGACGCTGGATCCAGGTGTCTCGATGACTTGCACGGGCTCGGGTACGGCGATCGCTGGCCAATACGCGAACCTCGGTTCGGTCTCTGGCACGCCACCTGTTGGCGATCCGGTCACGGCGACCGATCCTTCCCATTACTTCGGCACGTCTTCTGGCATCGACATCGAAAAAGCCACCAATGGCGCCGATGCGGATCTGCCAACAGGGCCATTTGTGCCTGTCGGCGGCACGGTGACGTGGACCTACGTGGTCACCAACACCGGTTCAACGACGCTCAACGACATTGTTGTGTCCGACAGCGATGACAGCATCACGGTGTCTTGCCCAGCTACGACGCTTGCGCCTGGTGCTTCGTTTACATGCACGGCAACGGGCACGGCGACAGCAGGTCAGTACGCCAATGATTCTTCCGTCGTTGGCCAAGGTGTAGACGGCGACGGCAATCCGGTTGGCGATCCTGTCACCGATGCCGATCCAAGCCATTACTTTGGCGCCGATCCTTCAGTGGACATCGAAAAAGCCACCAACGGTGAAGATGCCGATACGCCTACCGGTCCTACGCTGACCGAAGGCGACGACGTCAACTGGACTTACGTGGTGACCAACACCGGTAACATCACGCTGGTCGATCTGGTTGTCACCGACGATCAGGGCGTCACGGTCTCTTGCCCAAGCGACACACTCGCACCGGGCGCGACGTTCACCTGCACGGGCAGCGGCAGCGCAGAAGTTGGTCAGTATGCCAACCTCGGCACCGTCACCGGCCAGGGCGTAAATCCCGCGGGCGATCCTATTGGCGATCCTGTTGGTGACGACGATCCGTCGCACTACATTGGCGAACCTCAAGCGCGTGCAAGCCTTGGCGACAAGGTCTTTAAAGACCTCGACGCTGACGGCCAGCAGGATGCGGATGAGCCTGGCGTGCCAGGTATCGTTGTGAACCTGTGGACCGACGACAACGGTGACGGCAGCCCCGACACCCAAATCGGCACCACCACGACCGACGGCGACGGCATGTATGCCTTCACCGATCTGGACCCTGCCCTGACCTACGTCGTGCAGTTCGTGAACGACCCTGCGATGAACATGCCGTTCACGACGCCGAACGTTGGCAACGATGCCAGCGACAGCGACGCGGGCGACGATGGCATCACCGGTCCGATCGATCTTGATCCAGGTGAAAACGATCCGACCATTGACGCCGGTATCGTGAACCTGCCCGCCTCGCTTGGCGACAAGGTCTTTAAAGACCTCAATGGCGATGGCCAACAGGATGCCAACGAGCCGGGTGTCCCCGGTATCACGGTGAATCTGTGGACCGACGACGACGGTGACGGCACGCCCGACACCCAAATTGATACGACCATCACTGACGGCAACGGTATGTACGGCTTTACGGATCTTGATCCGACGCTGACCTACGTTGTGCAGTTTGTGAATGATCCGGCGATGAACATGCCGTTCACCACGCCAAACGTTGGCGACGACGCGACCGACAGCGACGCCGGCGACGGTGGCATCACCGGTCCGATTAACCTTGCCTCCGGTGAGAACAATCCGACGATTGATGCGGGCCTTGTGAACGTGGGTGCGAGTCTCGGCGATAAGGTCTTTAAAGACCTCGACGCAGACGGTCAGCAAGATGCCGACGAGCCTGGTGTTCCCGGTATCACCGTGAACCTGTGGACCGATGACGATGGTGACGGTAGCCCCGACACGCAAATCGCCACGACCACCACCGACGGCAATGGTATGTACGCGTTTTCGGATCTTGATCCAACGCTTACCTACGTGGTGCAGTTTGTGAACGATCCGGCGATGAACATGCCGTTCACCACGCCGAACGTTGGCGACGACGCCACGGACAGCGACGCGGGCGACGGTGGCATCACGGGTCCGATTACGCTTGCCTCTGGCGAGAACAACCCAACGATTGATGCTGGTTTGGTAAATCTCCCTGCTTCGCTTGGCGACAAGGTCTTTAAAGATCTCGACGCTGACGGCCAGCAGGATGCGGATGAGCCTGGCGTGCCAGGTATCGTTGTGAACCTGTGGACGGACGATGACGGTGACGGTACGCCTGACACCCAAATCGCCACGACCACCACTGACGGCAACGGCATGTACGGCTTCTCGGATCTCGATCCGACGCTGACCTACGTTGTGCAGTTTGTGAACGATCCGGCGATGAACATGCCGTTCACGCAGCCCAACGTTGGCGACGACGCGACCGACAGTGACGCAGGTGCCAGTGGCATCACCGGTCCGATTAACCTTGCCTCTGGCGAGAACAATCCGACCATCGATGCAGGCCTCGTCAATCAGACGGCGAGCCTCGGCGACAAGGTCTTTAAAGATCTCGACGCGGACGGTCAGCAAGACGCCGATGAGCCAGGTGTTCCCGGTATCACCGTGAACCTGTGGACGGACGATGACGGTGACGGTACCCCCGACACTCAAATCAACACGACCACGACCGACGGCAACGGTATGTACGGCTTCTCGAACCTGGATCCCACCCTCACCTACGTGGTGCAGTTTGTGAACGATCCGGCCATGAACATGCCGTTCACCACGCCGAACGTTGGCGACGACGCGACCGACAGCGACGCCGGCGACGGTGGCATCACCGGTCCGATTACGCTTGCCTCTGGTGAGAACAATCCGACCATCGATGCTGGTTTGGTAAATCTCCCTGCTTCGCTTGGCGACAAGGTCTTCAAAGACCTCGACGCTGACGGTCAGCAGGATGCGGACGAGCCTGGCATTGCGGGTATCACCGTGAACCTGTGGACGGACGATGACGGTGACGGTACCCCCGACACTCAGATCGCCACGACCACCACCGACGGCAACGGCATGTACGGCTTCTCGGATCTTGATCCGACGCTGACCTACGTTGTGCAGTTTGTGAACGATCCGGCGATGAACATGCCGTTCACCACGCCGAACGTTGGCGACGATGCTACCGACAGTGACGCAGGTGCCAGTGGCATCACCGGTCCGATTACGCTTGCCTCTGGTGAGAATAATTCGACCATCGATGCGGGCCTTGTGAATCAGTTGGCGAGCCTTGGCGACAAAGTCTTTAAAGACCTTGACGCTGACGGTCAGCAAGACGCTGGTGAGCCAGGTGTTGGCGGTATCACGGTGAATCTGTGGACGGACGATAACGGTGACGGTTCGCCCGACACCCAGATCAACTCCACGATGACCGATGCCAACGGCATGTACGGTTTCACCAACCTGGACCCTGCCCTGACCTACGTGGTGCAGTTCATCAACGATCCGGCCATGAACATGCCGTTCACGACGCCGAACGTGGGTGATGATGCCAGCGACAGCGATGCAGGCGCCGGTGGTATCACCGGTCCGATCAACCTCGCTTCGGGTGAAAACAACCCCACCATCGATGCGGGTCTTGTGAACCTGCCGGCCAAACTGGGCGACTTCGTCTGGATTGACCAGGATCGTGACGGCATCCAGGATGCTGGCGAGCCGGGTGTGCCGGGTGCTGTGGTGAATTTGTGGACGGACAACGACGGTGACGGTACCCCCGACACCCAAATTGCGACGACCACCACCGATGCCAACGGCATGTACATGTTCAACAACCTGAACGCGTTGACCATTTACATCGTTCAGTTCGAAGCCATTCCGGGCAAGCCGTTCACCACGCAGACTGCTGGTGGCGACACGACCGTGGATTCGAACCCCGATGTGAATACGGGCATCACCGCTCCAGTAACGCTGGCTTCGGGTGAATTCAACCCGACCATCGACGCTGGTGTGATCATGTTGAACGCCTCCATCGACATCGAGAAAGCCACCAACGGCGAAGATGCCGACACGCCAACCGGACCGACCATTATCGTGGGCGATGCGGTGAACTGGACGTACGTTGTCACCAACACCGGCGAGCTGACGCTTAACGATGTTGTGGTCACCGACGATCAGGGTGTGGCGGTCTCCTGCCCTGCCGATTCGCTCGCTCCGGGCGCGTCGTTTACCTGCACGGGCAGCGGTACGGCCACGGCCGGACAGTACGCCAACCTCGGTAGTGTGACGGGTCAGCCGGTTGACGGTGGAGAGCCTGTGGGCGATCCGGTCGATGCTGATGATCCAAGTCACTACTTTGGTGAGCCAGCCGCTTGCGTCGACAAGTTTGTTGCGGACAACTTTGATCAGGTGTCCTACGGCAACAACGATGGCGACATGAACTGGTCTTCAAACTGGGACGAACATGACTCGCAGGGCGGCGGCGCCCAGAGCGGTTCGGTCCGGATTGAGAACGGCATGCTGGTCATGGCGGACTACCCCAACAGCGGCACCGATCCGTCGATCCGCCGTAAAGTGGATCTGACCGGCTTCAACGCTGCGATGCTCATGTTTGACTGGTCGATTTCCCATGAAGCGGATCACAGCGATCAGGCCGTCATTGAAGTGCGTAACAGCACGACGGGCTGGACGGAGTTGGCACGCTACGAGGGCAACAGCCAGAACGGCAACGGTGGCGCGGCGATGTTCGACATCTCGCAATTCATCGACGCACACACCGAGATCCGATTCCGCATCGCCAACAAGTTTGGCGGCAGCTGGGACAAGTTCATGGTGGACAACGTGCGTATCGACAAGAAGTGTGAAGCCTGCACCCCAGGTGACGTGGCCGACCACTTCTCGCATGTGTCTTACGGCAACAACGACGGTTCGATGAACTGGAGTGGCGACTGGGACGAGCACGATCCTTCGGGTGGCGGCGCGCACGGTGGCGTGGTGCGGATTGAGAACGACATGCTGGTCATGTCCGACTATCCAAACAGCGGCACCCATCCTGAAATTCGCCGTGAGGTAAATCTGACGGGTCACAATGCTGCCATGCTGTCGTTTGATTGGTCGATCTCGCTTGAAGCGAACGGCCACGATACGGCGTCTTTGTGGATCTCGTCCGATGGTGGCCATAACTGGCATCTGCTGGACACCTTCACGGGTGTGCACGGTCAGGAGAATGGCAGCTCTGAGATGTATGACATCTCGGCGTTTATCTCGGATCAAACGGTGATCTCATTCCAGATCTCGCACAACTTCGGTGCCGTCTGGGACAAGTTCATGGTGGACAACGTACGCATTGAGAAAAAATGCGAGCCTGTCGATCCCCATGCACCACAGAGCTGTGAAGCGGATGAAACGCACAAACATGCGTTCTACCTGCCGAACTTCAACTCTGACGGTGTACTGGACCTGTACGACCTCGACCCAGGCGCGACCTTCGTGCAAGACGGTAACGGCAACGCCGTACTGTCGGGTCGGATTCGCAAGCAGCATGAGCCGAGCTACGCGTTCGATATCAACGTGACCATGTCCGGTCGCACCGACAACCCTCCTCCGGGTAGCCCGTACAATCCGTACGGTGCCGATCCTGCGGATTGGCAGTACTACCCGAACTGGGAAGGCTCGTTGACCGGTGCTGACTGGAATACCGGTGCGCATGTGTCTATCACTCGTCGCGGTGCCTCATTCCAGATTGGAACCGGTGCCAACGCGCATGATGGCGAACAGCACATCTACGGTGGTTCGGGTTGGTTTGACTGGCAGACGTCCGGTCAGCCGCACGATTGCCACTACTACGGTGATTGCATTGCCCACAGCGGCAACGGCGACATCAACGTGCAGTTGCACTGCGACTAATCAGTCGTTGATCTAAGGTAAGGCCGCGTCTCCTTTGGGAGGCGCGGCCTTTTTTATGGGCAAATCGAAACAGGGAGAACAAAGCGGTCGGATGATGTGCCGGCTGCTTGAATTTGCGCCCAGCGGTTATTACGCTCAATACGGGAGCGACGACTGGGTAAGCGCCCCATAAACGGCGTTCTTCCCGACTAAGATACTGTTCTCCAGACTTCCGTTATCGATTTTTTCGGGAGCTTTCAATGACCAAGTCATAGACGACGCTGATGGCGCGGTCGCTATGCTTTCCACGTCTCTCGTGTCTAATTCCCATACGCAAGCGTTGTGATGATCCCACTTACGAGTGGGTGCAGATCGCAGAGGATACCCTTGTTGTTATCACATCATGCCCAACGCTGTGGGCAATCTTGAGATCGAAATCATGAAACCGCATTTTTAGGAAGATCTCTGGACCTGGGTAGTCGGGAATGACCATGGCTGCTCTCTTTGTACTAGTTAGAACAAAACCTTGCTACTGCAAATCAGCCTGCCGCGCTCTCACGTCGCATAATCTCAAGAGCGACTCGTTCGCTGCTTTCCAATGCGGACTCCATGCCAAAATCCAGCCGCCGCGTATGCTCACCCGCAAAATGCATCACCTGCCAGGGTTGTGCCAAGTCCTGAACATAGTCGCTCATTTGACCGGGCGCGACGCTAAAGCCACACCCCATCTGCAGGGGGTCTTTGGCCCAGTCCTTGTAGAACAACGGCTTGATCAACCCTCTCGACGCCGGGCGCAATTTCTCCAGCTCAGCAATCAGGAACTCTGCCGGATCCCGCATGGCGGATATCTGCTGTCCTGCCTTACCAACCAGCACAAACATCGCCCGCTGTGGTTGCTCAAGACCGTGATTGTCAATCGCCCAAAACATGCCCATTCGCTTGTCCGTCGCGAATGACGCCGGGAGACCGTCTTGTTCCCAAAATGGTCGCTCCACTTCGACATACAATCTCATCGTATTGGCGTACGGCATGTTCTGGATTGATGCACGCATACGGCTATCGCGGGAAGCGTTAATGTTCACCTGTCGAAGCACGCTAAATGGCAGTGCAGAGACAAGATAGCGCCCGGTATAGCGAGTACCGTCAGCGCATGTTGTGGTTGCCGACCGTGCTGTCATCTCGATGCCGACAACGCGTTTATTCAGTATCACGGCCCCACCTAACCGCCTGGCTAGCGCAAGGGGCAACTGCTGGCAACCGCCTTCGATATTGTAGATCGTCGCGAGACTACCGTCGCTGGAACGCACGTTTTCCTCGCCAAGAGGGTTGGCAGATGATGATGGTTCGGAATGCGCACCATACACTTGCGCGAAACCCCTCTCGTAGTCGCCACGCGTCTGTTCCTGAAACATTCGTAGAATCGACGTCTCGTCAAGGCTTATGCCTGGCACAGTCCACTCGGCCAACTCAATAGCCTGGGGACTATGACCCTCGCGTACTAACAGCTCTCTGAGACTAATGTCCCATTTGGCCATGCTCGGACTCAACCAATCATCCAAATCGTTTAGCGGGTTGTATTTACGGACCAGCGCTCTGGCCATCATCATAGGAGGGATTGTGCGCTCTTCGCCAACGCATGCATTGAGTGGATTGTCGGCCCACGATGACGGCTCTATCCAATTCGACTGAAAGTGCATACCAAACGGAAGTAAATCGCGATTCTCGGGCACCAGCTTTAGCTGCTCTTTGCGGCAAGCTTGTCTTACTCGTGCATAGCCCAATCCGATCTGACTCGCACCGACGTCGATCGCCCCGGCGCTCGTTTGGACGGTCTTGATCCGGCCGCCGACCTCGGTACCCGCTTCCAGTACGACGACGGTCAATCCTAAATCGCGCAGCAGCAATGCCGCATTGAGCCCCGCAATGCCACCCCCTACAACCACAACATCAGATCGCTGTTCGGCCGCACAGCCGGCAATGCTTGAGAAGGCCGCTGCGGATGCAGCGGCCAAGCCCCCATTAAACTGTCTTCTGGATAGCTTCATATCACGTGTGCCGCGATAGACGTTCCTGCGTGACAGAAATCTCTATCCAGAGATAGCCTAATTCCTATTCGAAACTGTAGCTGAGGCGCATGGTGGCGCGGCGGCGATTGCCGAGGTTGGGCGTATATGCGTTCAGAAAACCAATCTGGAACGCACTCGAAACATATTCTTCATCGAACAGATTATCGACCGCCAAACGGGCTTCGAAGTTGTTCCAAAACAGACCCGCAGATACGTCAGTAATGGCGCGCGCCTCAATTTCGGTCACATTAATGGCCGATACGTATTGACTGGACTGGTAGCCGATGTTGCCGCGCAGATAATAATCCATAGTCGGATTAATGGAACCGTTATAGCTCAAGCCAGCGTTCAACATGAATTTGGGTGCGCGCTCGATGTCATTGCCGGACACGTCCCCGCTTGACGAACAGACGATATCGTCACAGCGGGCGGCATTCGACACGTCGATTACGTCGCCATACTCTGCATTGTTAAAGCTCAGTCCACCGTACAGTTGCAGGGAATCAGAGACATCGTAAGACAGCTCAACCTCCAAGCCAGCGGTATCTGCCTCGGCCCGGTTGGCCACGACAGTCCCGTTTTGCCCTAACCGAGGTACGCTGACTTGCAGATCTTTCGCCTGAATGTAATAGAAAGTGGCATTCAGTGTCAGCGCACCGTCCATCAGGATATTTCGGCTCCCAAATTCAAACGTCGTGTTGGTTTCTTCATCAAAGTTCGCCTGATCCGGATCATCGAAACTCGATGGATCAGAACCGCCAACGTTGAAACCGCCTGCTTTTACGCCCCCGGCAATCGAGCCGTAGTAGCTGCGATTGTCTGACACGAAGTAAGTAGCCGCCAGACGGGGGGTGAAATAGTCGAACTCCTCTTTGGCACTGGTGGCCGAAACGAAGTTTGTCTCGATAATGCTCTCGCGCGTCAGACGGCCTTCAACCGAGTAAGCCCACTTACCGGTACGGTAATCCCAGAAACCGAACAAGGATTTAATATTTCTCGAATCCAGAGAGTTCGCTGCAAAACCCGGGAAGTTCAATTCGAAACCAGGATCCAACGGACCGGTCGTTTGTGCGGGCACGCTTAGCAATGAAAAATCTGTCGCATCATCACCGTCAGAATAGTAGCCACCCAAATACGCCGTAGTATTTTCCCCTTTCCACGTGAAACGCATTTCATATGAGTCCGATTCGATATTGCCGTTGCCGGAGGTATCGATCAACAAACGGTCGAGGAAAATCGGGGCAGTGGCAAACGGCCCCGTGTAGCCAACTTCCTGATCGTAAACTGACGAACCCGCTCCCTCGAAGGCGCCTTCAATCTTGCCGTAGAGAAAGTTGATTCCCATTGACTCCGAAATATCATAGTTCACGTCGAAACTAAGAACTTGAGATTCGAGGGTTACGCCGGTACGAGGATCAACCACAAGACCTGGCTTGCGCGGGTTGCCGTCGACCAGTATGGGATCAACCGGCAACTCACCGCAAAAGAGTGTATTCGCACCAAATACGCCAACACCAGAACAATTGAGAGGATTGGCATCAAACAAGCCCGACCCACTTATCGTGTACTGCGCAACGTTCTCGACGTCTCGCTCTGTATCCAGCAGGTTCAGTTTCACGGCCAGATCGTCCGTAATGTTCAAATCGAAGCCAATTTGAAACGCGTCCGAATCGAAACCGCCCAGGTTGCCGGTCGTCCGCGCCAACGGATCCGAGACATTCGCCAATGCGTGGTTATTTTCCCAAGCACCATCGTATTCGGAAGTGCTGTAACCAAGCGACATGCCGCCGCGCTCACCAAAAGGAATCTGAGTAGTCAAATCGATACGCTGATAATCGTCCTCACCAAACTCGACGATCGCATCACCCCCAAACTGATCACCAACCGTCTTGGTCCGAAAATTGATCGCGCCAGCATAGGCGTTGCGCCCAAATGCCGCTGCCTGCGGACCGCGCAGCACCTCTATCTGGCCCACGTTCAATAGACTCGAATCGACCATATAGCCACGCTGCAGGTAGATGCCGTTATAGAACGTAGCGACGTTCTGCACTGGATTGGTCAGTCGATTCTGCGATTGGCCCCGAATTACCGGCGTGGCAAACGCGCCGTTGAAATTCTCAAAAGCAAAACCCGGTGTTGAACGCGCAATCTCAGTAAGATCTTCCAAACCACGCTCATCGATCATCGTCTCATCAAACGCAGCGATCGACATTGGCACGTCCTGGAGGCTTTCCTCAACCAAACGCGCGGTGACGATCACTTCCTCTATCGATGTCTCTTCAGACGCCGACTCTTGTGCCAGCACGCCTGCAGTCCAGCCAATGCTGATTGCGGTACAACAGAAAAGTACCAGCGGATATCGTTTCATAATAATTTCATTTTTTTTCATTGCAGCTTTCCCATAGTTACCACCATTTTTTCCAAACAGATTGCGCTTCTGATCCAGGCGAGTCTCTGGCGTTCTTTCGAATTCTGAATCCCAATGCAGTGCCGGAAAACCGTTTTCATTTTTCTTTGTTCCCAACCACGCGTTGTGCGCAGAAAACGTATATATTTATCGACATTCAATCGAACATCTGTTGCGTCGGAAAATGAAAGCAGGAAACCTCTTCACATGAAAGAAAGTCACCTACCAAGTTACTTACTCTGTTTACTGATTGTTGGTTCCGTAGGAGCGTGTAGAAGCTCGTCCGAGACCCAGCCAAATCTTGCCCCGACATCTTCTTTAACCACAACACGCACCATTTCACTGCCCGAGATCCGCGAAGCATATAGTTCCGCAGCGTCTCAATTTGTTGATCTGGAGGGCACCGAATTACACTATCAGGCAAGCGGAAACGGACCGACGTTACTCCTGATTCACGGTACGCTCGGTGATGTACGCGACTGGGACGAGTGGGCGGCAATCCTCGACGATCACTATCGCGTCGTTCGTCTTGACCTGCCCGGTTTTGGTCTTTCGAGTGGCATTCCGAACGACAACTATTCGATTGATCGGACACTCGCAACCATCGACGCACTGATGGATCATTTGGATGAGCCCTCGTTTGCGATTGTCGGTATTTCTTATGGTGGCATTGTGGCGTTTCGCTACGCCGCAACCCGAGTCGATCGAGTGTCAGCACTCGTTTTGATGAATTCGGCCGGCATCCAGACAGGCAAGCGACCCGCCAAAGCAAAAAAAACACCGTCCGTAAATACGCCCAAAGCGAAGAACATTTTCGTTGACGCCAATGTTTTTGAGGAAGATGTAAATGAGTTCTATCGTGCATACATCAATGACCCCGTGCGCCGAGACCGGGAATTTGTGCAGCGTAAGCTGGATTTCCTGAATGTAGTCGGGCGCGACATGCAAGCCCAGAAGTCTCTGAGGCTCTACGAACGCGGCAATCCAACGCAAGTACTTTCACACGTAAGAGCCCCATCTCTGGTGATCTGGGGTGGCGGTAACAAAGCGCTGGATACGACCACCGCTTTGGCATTCAAGAACGCATTGAGCAACGCGTGCTTCACCCGTTTGGTTACATTTCCCAAGGGCGGGCATTACATAAATGTTGAGCTTCCGCGCGAGACCGCGGCAGCCGGTCAGTTGTTTTTTGAAGAAGTTGCCAACGCCTACGACAACAATAGCTGCGGGCATCTCCGGGTCTCTTTTAAGCCCTAGCCGGTAGCGCTGTCGTTCGCCCGGGACGTTCATTGTTTCAGTCCACGCACAATCATATTCGGGAGCTTCGCGTTATCCCACTCAGGCTCTTTCGGTGGGCTACGGCCCAGGCGCAGTATGATCAGATTATATTGCGGCAAAACATAAACGACCTGATTCGAATTGCCGTCGAACAAATAGAGTGTTGAGTCCGAGTAGGGCTCACTGTGTAACACTTGTGGCCCGAGCTTTAGTCTGCCGGTATAGCCACGCCGCTTTACGTATTCGCCGCCAACCCACACGCCCAAACCGTAGTGCGGATTGGCTGCGGATGGCGTCGTCATTTCGTGCACATACCCGTGCGGTAGCAAACGCTTACCTCGAAACACGCCATCATCCAACAGCAGTCTGGCCATGCGCAGCCAGCTTTCAGCTGGCAGGAACTTGCAGCAGCCTGAGTGCATCAAGCCTCCGGGTTTGCTGACCCACCCTTCCCCGCCGGGAGCAGCGATTTGAGATAAAATCTCACGCCCGATGAATTCGCCGTAACGTTGCCCCGTGGAACGTTCGATCAACACCGCCACCATGTCTGCGGTGGCGTTGTTATACAGATAGTCCTTACCCGGCGTACTCTCTAACGGGTAGCTATTGACCAAATAGTCTTCCAGTTCTAACGCCAAATAGGCCCGATTCCATGGATGATCGGGGTCTCGGCTATAGCCCTGGCGCAAAAACCCAGATCGCATGTCCAACAGATGTCTCACCAACACAGTTCGGCGGTCATCATCTCGCCACTCGAGGATAAAGTCTGCGACCGGCTGGTCCAAAGATTGAATGTGACCGAGTTCTATGGCTCGACCAACCGCGATGGCTGTAAGCGGTTTGGAGAGTGATTTTGATATTAGCGGAGTCGATGCGCGGGTATCACCAAAATAGTGCTCCGCCTGAAGCTTGCCGTCGTGCCACACCATAAATGCGTCGGAATTGTTGCGTTCAGCGTAGGTCGCTGCTTCATGCAACGCTTCGTCGGAAATAGAGCGCTCATCCGGACCCGCGGATGGAAGAGGATCTGTGTTCGACGCGCCGGGAATCTCTTCGCGCGGTTGGTAGGTCGCGAAGAAACCGCCACTGGCCATGACCGTCTCAAAGCGGGCTTGATAGGCTGCTTCGGCGTTCAACCCGGCTTGCTGATTATTGTGAGACGCGGTGCTAACGCAACCGGCCACCGAGCATACGAGTGGTAGACCCAGTGCAATCCAATGGTGGCGGGCGACTGACATCATTTTTCAGAATCGCGATGCATGGTCATTTTTTTGAAGTACTCAACGTTGTCGAACAGTGTTGTCGTCCACGATTCGGTGTCGAAAATCTGAGGGGTATATTGCTCGAATCCTTTCCTGACGTCTGGGCTTAACACCTCGAAGCCTGGCACGTGTGTACCGAACGCTCGCACCATCAGCCGACCCGGTGTACGGCCGAGTCTTAAAAAGGGCTGCCAGCTGGTCAGGTTTTGCATGTGGATTTCGGCACGGGGTCCAGGTGTATCGTCATCCAGAACTTCAGCAAGACTTGCCGAATAGGTGTAAAACGAATCCCAGTACACTTTTTCCTGATTGGATATTTCAGGCCATTCCGACGGCGGGAACATCGACGGAAAAGACTCGATGCTCTGAGCCGGTATGAACACACGGTCGCCGATGACATTGATACTCAGCGGTTCAGGCGCGATACCAGGCGCCACAATGCCAGACGGTGTGTAACTGCGCCTCACCGGCCCCAACACGAACTGTTCCATTTCCACTGTTTCACCAGTGATTGGATTGTCCCAATGTGTAATGGGCTCGTCGCTATCAAATTTGGTGAAATAGCCAACCTCATAGTGGCGCATGTCGTAGGTGCCGTGCTTCACCGGTTCCCAATACTGAATCAGGTAATTATTCATCGAGAAAAACGGGACTGCGTTCGTGCCGGTAAAACCGTACACATGAAAACGCATGAAGGCATGTGTGGCCTCTGCGACCGTCGAACCCATGATTTTCACGATGGTCTCAGAGCGTTTTTCCGGCGTTGACAAGTCGAGGCTCGCATTCTGTCTTCCCGCAACAGCTGCATTCGGCGTTACAACAGCACTCGCAGATCGCTGGTTGGCGAGCGCTAGTCCGCCGCACCCTAATGCGCCCAACATGCGGAGCGCACTTCGCCGAGATTCATCTGTTTTTTTTGTCATGTCTCAAACGTCCTCACGTGCTACTTCGCAAGCACTGTCACTTTCGAAAGCACTTCCACCGTATTCGATGGGTTCACCGCGGCCTTGACGCTGAGCTCCGCATCTGCCAAATCAAAGTGATAGGCATCAATCATCAAACTCGAAAAATCAAGTGCGACCGCCAACTCAGCCTCCTGTGCCGGCCCGGGCAACTCCGGCCGACAAATAGCGCCGCCGAAATAGTGATCCACATCGTCAATGATCAACGCGTAACTTGCTCCGCCGGACGGGCCCTGTTCAAACGCATCGAGGTGAACTCGCCATCCCCGAGTGGTATCGGCCATTGCTATGTCACGCGTCCCGGTTTGGATAAGTGCGGGAACGCGCAGGTCGGCGAACGCCTCCGGATCAACGAGACCCGGGATTGCCGGAGGCGGCGAAAACGCTAGTACCAACGATACGCGGGCGTCATCCATTTCCCCCTCAAAGCCAGCCTTCGTCGCCGAGACTCCGCCTTTGACCAGCGCCAACAGCGCGCCATAACTGTGTCCGGCTGCAACATAGGCGTCACCACCAAATTTATTCGCGATCAGCTCCATATCTTCGAGCCGCGCCGTCCATGAAGCAAAACCCGGATAGTCGGCTGTTTGCGGGTGGTCGGTAGAGTCAACGTGCAACGGAGCGTAAACGCGAAGGCCGCGATCTATCCATTGCTGAATCATGGGCTCATATTTCCAGGGAGCGGACTGCGCTCCATGGCTAAATAAAACAACACCGCCGGAGTTTTTCTCGCCCCAAGCCCACACTTCGACCTCGCGTTCAGCAAGGCGCAGTTTGTGCTGATTCGGTACCATCGAAGCGTTGGTAACCTCGTCATCGACCGGCAACGTCTGGGCGCATGCGCCAACCAACACCACCACACAGCAAAGCAGATGCATGCGCAAACTCAGGAGTGCTCGAACGACTGGTATCTGAATTGTCATGAAACAATATTCCATCGTGTGACGACAATGTATGACCGCTTATTCAGAAACTATAGAGAGCATAAAGTCGGCACAATGACTTTTGTCAAAACCCAATTGGGCAATCCATGCAACACTGGGCAAAGTACTGCGAAAGGTAATAGATCATGCTCGGACCGCGCGCTCGTTTCGCCGCAACAGTGATGCTCGCCTCGATATTGTGTGCTTGCCACTCAGCTTTTGATGCCAAATCTGGCCCCCGCCCTCCAGACGTCAGCAGCGGCAACGGAAAACCGCCGAAGGCCCACCCTGAGAATGAATGGCCGGACGCAACTCAAATCGAACTGGTAAAGAGAAAACAATCTGGATTTCCAGTGGAATCGTGGGTCACCGACGTAGACTGGTACGAGCCATTAGCCATAGTGCGTGGTGGAGAGTCTAAAGAAATAAAACTGGCAACGAAGATTGCGACCGAATTCGCCGCCGCCGACGCATTAGTCGATGCACACCAAAGCCATGCGTTTCTGGTCTGGCATCGAGGTGCTCTGGTCCATGAACGGTACGGCGCAAATTACAGTCAGAATTCGCGCTTTGATACCGCATCTATGCACAAATCGGTTGTGGCTATTCTGATCGGGATCGCGATCGATGAAGGACTGATAGGAAGTGAAGACGATCGCCTTGACACATACCTGACTCATCTCGCAGGCACATCGCTCGGCGCAGTGCCGCTTCGTGCGTTTTTACAGATGAGTAGCGGAATCGCTGCGCCACAACAAAGCAATGACCCAGCCAGCGTTTATTGGCAAACGTACTTCGGCAACGATCTCAAACAAGCCATTGGTCATTGGAAGAACCCGCTCAAGCCGTACGAAGAATTCATCTATGCCAATGCCAATACTCAGTATCTGGCCTGGGTCATCGAGAAGGTAAGCGGCATGCGCTATGCCGACTTTTTGGCACAAAAACTGTGGCAACCATTGGGCAATGCAGAGGCCCGTCTGTGGCTTGATCAGCCCAACGGTATGCCACGCGCTTCGTGCTGCTTGCAGGCCAGCGCCCGAGACTGGCTACGCATCGGCGTGTTGCTTTTGAACTCGGGAACGCACGGTGGCCGGACCATCGTGTCCTCCGACTGGGTCGAGAAAATGACCCAGCCTTCCACCGTCAACCCAAACTACGGGTTCCAGATCTGGTTGGGAAGCCCGCATCAGCCGAAACGAACCTACTATAAGGAACTCCCTGTCTTCGTACCGGCTAAAGATGCCTTCGCTCGCGACGATATCTTTTACTTTGACGGCTCAGGTGGCCAACGCGTCTATGTTGTACCCAGCGAACGCCTGGTCATTGTGCGGATTGGCAAAGCCTCGTATACATGGGATGACTCGCAACTTCCGAACCTAATCATTTCGCTGCTCGAAACCCACTAATTACAACCTGACAGCCAAACCCCGCGCCACCTAATTCTTCGGCGGCTGCGGAGTCTGCTCCCGTGCATAGTTCTCCAGACTGGAATAGCTTGGCTCCGTCCACACTGTTGGTGCCTCAAAGTACTTGGCGTAATTCTTCTCGGCGTAGGCTCTGATCTTCGGCGACAGCACACTCGTATCGTCGTAAGCACCCATCATGCAGTCGTAATAGCAATGTCCGTCGGCCTGCCCCATTAACATCCAGGGCAGCCAGGGCGTGATGCGACCCCACGCTCCGGAAAAAGTAATCCCTGTACGTGAAGCATTCGCCAACTGTTCGCGGTCAATAACGTAACTGAACATCTCCGATACGCGATTCATTTTTCCGGCCGACTCGCGCGGCCATTTTTCCGGGTCCAGTGCACTTGGATAGTACAGATGAATACCTGTTCGCAGGTTGACGGTATTATTGCCTACCTCGCGCCACGGCAACCTGAATGGCAGTTTTGCCACCTTGTTGTCGTTCAGACCACCGTAAGAGGGGCCAGCCAGAATGTAGGGTGTAATTTTGAAATTGAAGGGGTCATTGGCAATCGGAACTACGCGCACTTTCTCGTCGATTAACGGGTTATGCCACTCCTCCAACACATCGCCGGTCTTTAAATCCGTATAAAAGCCCACCTCACGC
>JBGCEL010000036.1:0-4918 GCA_045106455.1 Gammaproteobacteria bacterium | reverse complement strand
TGGCCGGTCGATGCGATGACCGGCAGTCTGCGTCTGGAAGATCTGGAGACGTTGCTCAACGAACGCACGCGCATCGTTGCGTTCACACATTGCTCCAACGTGGTCGGCCAGATTAATCCCGTGGCGAAAATTACGGCGCGCATTCGCGCCGCAGGTGCCATGAGTATGGTGGACGGCGTGTCGTACGCCGCACACGGCTTCCCCGACGTGACCGAGCTCGGCGCTGATGTCTATCTGTTCTCGCTCTACAAGACCTTCGGCCCGCATCAAGGGCTGATGGTCGTGCGTCGCGCTGTGGCTGAACGGTTTGCCAATCAGAGCCACTACTTTAATGACGACCAGCCACGTAAACGGCTCATCCCGGCCGGCCCGGATCACGCCCAGGTGGCGGCGGCACAGGGCATCGCAGATTATTTTGAAAGCATGGTGGAACATCATTTCGAGACGCCGCCGGACAATCCACGCGCCGCACTCGCGAGCTTGTTCGCGGCCGCCGAGCACGCGCATCTGACACCGATTCTCGAGGCACTCAACGCGCACCCTCGCGTGCGTATTGTCGGGCCAAAGACCGCCGAACAGCGTGCGCCCACCGTTTCATTTGTCGTGGATAACAAAAACGCCCACGAGCTTAACGTCGAACTGGCCGAAAACGGGGTGATGTGCGGCTCGGGCCACTTTTATGCCGCGCGACTGTTGGATGCGATGGGCATTGGCGCTGAAAACGGCGTGGTTCGCTGGTCATTTTTGCACTACACGAGCGAGGCAGAGGTGCAGCGCGCACTCGATGCCCTGCAGCGCCTGATCTAGCGTTAGCCTGGTTTGCGTTCCACCAGCACGCGCAGCAGCTTTTTCTGCAGGCTCAAGCCCTTGCCCTGATGCGCGTTGCGATGATTCAGGACGAACGCCACCAGATAGCGACGACCGTCATACGCATGGACGATGCCTGCCAGTGCGGTGACGTGGTCCAACGTGCCGGTTTTGACGTGGGCCTGCCCGACAAACTTGCCTTTGTCGAAACGCGTGCGCAGCGTACCGTCGACACCCGGGACCGGTAGCGAAGAATAAAAATCCGGACCTGCCCGGTGCCGCCAGGCCGCGCCCAACAACTCAATGAGCGTGGTCGCACTAATGCGTGCATCGCGCGACAATCCGGAGCCGTTGTCGACAAACAGTCCCTCCACCGGAATATCCAAACCCTCGAATGTGGTCTGCAAGGCCTGACGACTTTTCTCAAGCGTTGCCGGTGCGCCCGCTACTTCCGCACCAAGCGTCAGGAAAATTTGGCGCGCCATAACGTTGTTGCTGAATTTGTTGACGCCACGGAGTATCTCGGCCAATGGCGGCGAGCGCTGCTCGTACAGAGGTATGGCATCTTCGGGCACGGTGTCCTCGCGGCTACCGCCGGACCAGGTGCCACCCAGTTCGTTCCAGCGCGCATCGAATGCACCCACTACCTGGTCATCGGCATCCAGCAACACGCGTACGAGTTCAAACTCGCGGCAGCCATTGGGAAATTCGCCGCGCACTTGTGCACGCGCATAGCCGTTATCGTCTTGCTCAACACTCATACGCAAGCGCATGTTCTGGCGCTTGCAGGACGCACGTTTGAGCACCACCCGATTGTCCACGCCAAGCGTTGTGACCGGCGGATCCACCTGAATATCCAACCGATGCGCCGCCACATTCGGCACCAGCAGCAGCGACAACGAACTGAAATTCATGGTCAACGGATCAGGCAAAACGTTATAGACACGCAGTGGCTTGCCATCAAACGCCGCGGGATCGCCTTGCTCCAAATCGTAGTAGCTACGATCAAGCACCAGATCGCCCTGAATGTCGCGCACGCCGCGGGTATAGAGCGCACGCACAAATGACAAGAAGTCATCAGCCACCCAAAATGGATTGCCTTGACCCCGCAAATAGACATCACGCACGCGACCGACGTCATCGGGTTTTTTGTCAATGAACGCTTCGTTGCGCCAGCGATAGCCAGCACCGAGCTGATCCAGAGCGGCAAAGCTGGTCACGATTTTCATGACCGAGGCTGGGTTGCGCGGCACGTCCGCATTGAGCGATACGAGCGTGCGCTCGGCGCTCAGCTCGCGGACGACGAGACTGACGGAATCTTCGGGAATATCCAGCGCTTTGAGTGAGCGCCGCATAGTGATTTCCAGCGGATCAACCGGGGCCGCCTGCGCGGCCACGCCGGCCAGAACCAGTAGCCAGGCCGCGCCCGCTGACCATCGAGCGCGTAGAGAGCTAGCGCCGATGAACAAGCGCGTCCAGCGCTGTGGCAAAGCGTTTGTAGCTTGCCTCGTCGCTCGCATCGCCGTTGAGCGGCGTGGTCAGCCATTGCTCCAGATACAACGCCACGGCGTCGCGTGGTGACGGTGCCGTCGCACCTGCCATCGCCTCGTTGAGAAGCTCGATCTTCAACTTCATGCGATCGCCCGAATATTCGGCAGGCGAATCCACATCGGCGGTCAGCTCGGCGCGCAGACACAACGCCTCGCGGGCGCCGGCTTTACCGGCAGGCGGGGCGGCCTGAATCATGGCATCGAGCTTGCGTCCCAGCGGACCGTTGGTTTTGCCAAGTGCCGCGTACGCGTCGGTTTGATCGGCCGCGTCTGCCCCACTTGCCAGCTCACGCCAGCGGGCATCCACCAACGCAAACTGCTGCAGAAGCACCTGATCTTTTTTCGCTCCAGCACGGCGTTTAACTTCACTACGTACGCCGTCGATGCGTTTGCACAAATCACGGTAGCGCGCGGTCAACGCGTTGCGCTTTTTCGGATGCACGTTGCCCGCCTCACGCCAGCGCTCTTTCAACGCGCTGTAGCTCGCGGTCAGCGTCTTGGTGGCGGCCTCGTCCAAGGTGGCGGCATCGGTACAGGCCAGCTCTTCAAGCTCACTGCACAGAGCATTGCGGACTTTGACCGCCTCATCTTCTTCGGCTTTGCGCGACGCAAATTTCTCATCACGCTGCTCAAACACGCTGTCGCAAATCTTACGCAGCGCCTGCCACATGTCCTGCTCTTTCTTGCGCTGCGCTCGCACCGTGGGGCGCCAGTCGCGTTGAATTCGCTTGGCCAGGTCAATCTGTTTGTCGAGTGGGTCGTTGGCAATCGCCTTCTCAAGCGACGCCATGGCCATCTCGCGCCGACGCACTTCACGCTCGCTTTCTTCACGCAGGGGCGTCTCGACGAGTTTGAGTGCGCTGTCGAATCGATTGCGCAACTTTTGGAACTGTTTGTGATTCACAGGCCCACTGTCGCGCCAACGCTTGCGCGCATCGTTGACCACCTTGGCCAGCGCTTCCCAGTCCGGCGCCTCAAAGTTTGTGTCTTTGGCCAAGGTTTCCAGCTGCGTGCAGATGTCGCGTTTCGCCGCAGCATTATCGCGACGTTCGGCCGATTCTTGCTCGAAGTGCGCCTTGGCCGGCTCGTAGGCCGCCTCACACGCACCGTCGAAGCGTTTCCAAATATCTTCGTGGGCGGGCCCTACGCCGTGATCAAGCTCGCGCCATTTGTTGCGCAGGGCCTTAATCCGGTCCGCTCGTTCGCGTGGTTTCACGTCCGCGGTTTGCAGCGCCAGCGCCTCTACCTCAGTGATCAATTCCTGACGGGCCTGCTGCGTGCTCCAGATTCGGGCCTGTTTGAGTTCTTGCAACTTCGGCGACAAGACACCCAGTCGACGCGAGAGCTGGCTCACAGCGGCGGCCGGCAAATTGGCGCGCGTACGCAAACGATGGCTCAGACGATCACAGGCCGACGTCGCGGCGGATATCTGTCCGTCGTCAAGCGCTTTGGAGAGTTTTTCAAGCAGCTCTTCGGCCTGCGCCAATGCACGTTTTTGGGCCGCCTCCGCCGCCGCGTCACGCTGGCTAAGCGTCTCAAGCAGCGTGGTGTAGCCGGTTAAGATGGCGGTCTGCTCGTCGTCGGTGGCCGCCGCCAGGGCGAGGCCTTCCCACGCCGATACCAGCGAGCGTCCTTTACCTTTGCCGTCTTTTTCCGGATCAAAGCGCTCAAGCAGTGCCTTGGCCGCGTCCCATTTGTCGGCATCAGCAATCTGTTTTTTCTGCGCGGTTTGCCACGCAATGATGCCCTGCTCAAATTGCTCGATGTCGCGTGGCGCATGGTCGTCGATGGAAGACCACTGCTCGCGCAGTTCTTCCACGTCCAGATCCGGCCCGGTGGATTTCACGGCTTCAAGAATACTCTGGCGCAGCTCAATGGCATGGCGCGCGCCGTCCAGCGTGGCATTAACGCGGGTCAGGTCTGCGGCAATATTTGGTTTGTCGACGTCTGCACTGGCCAGCACTGCCGTCCATTTTTCATGCCACTGCTGCTGCAGCGCTACGGCTTTGTGCAAAGCATCCGCCGTCGCCGGCACGGGGGCTCCCGCCCGCGCAGCAAGATCTTTGGTGAGTGCTTCGAGCTCCTGCGTCGCCGTCGCCCGATCGCGCAGCGCCTTGAGACGATCCCGCACAAAGCGATGACTGGCTTTGTCGCTTTTGGTTTTTGCGACCAGCGATTCCAGCAGTGTTTCGTCGTCCAGTGCGCGCTCGGCGCGCTGCTGTAAGGACACTTCTTTTTCACGACTGGCCACGGCCACCTGCAGCAACAGGTGATCGTCTTTGGCGAGTTCAGCGTGGCGCTCGTATGCCCGATTGCGCGTGGCAAGCGTCGGTGCATTGAGCGCGCAGTAGTTGAGTAGCCCCGCGTCCGTCGTGGCAGCCACGAACGCATCGCGCACCGAATCCGTACACGCATCGTGTTCGCCCAGCAGCGCGCGCAGGCGCGTTGCGCAGGCTTCTTTGACCCCACCGGCCGCATCGTCGCTCATGCGCGCTTGCAGCGTCGACAGATCGGTCAGCGTCGCGACCAAACGCGCGCGCACGGCGGCATCGTCGTCATTT
>JBGCEL010000035.1:0-15340 GCA_045106455.1 Gammaproteobacteria bacterium | reverse complement strand
GATCGCGAATCAATTGCGGCATTGCGCGCCATTCACCCCAGCGAATTGCGTGTCGGCGCGCCGGGTCTTTGGATCAGCCGTGGTAGTGGTCAGGAGCATCTGCTGGCATTGCGCTCACCGGTACTCACCGGGGCTGGCGCGTGCGGTGCATTTTTGTATCTGGACAACGGCGTACCGGTACGCCCCACCGGCTTGTGCAACGTGAATCAACTGTTTGAGGTTAATCTCGAGCAGGCCGACGGCATTGAGGTACTGCGCGGCCCAGGACCCGTGAGGTTTGGCTCCAATGCGCTGCACGGAGTGATCCATGCGCGCAGCGCGGCACGCGCGACACGCAGCGCACAGATCATAAGCGGACCGGATGACTTTCTGCGCGCGACGCTGGACCTCGGCACCGAATTTGAAAACGGCGCGTTGCGCGTGCGCGCACTGGCCGCACATGACGGTGGCTTTCGAGCGGACTCGGGCTATGGCCTTGGCAAGCTAAATGTCGACCTGCGCACCACCCGTGGCGATCTGGACATCGAAGCGCATCTGGCCTCGGCACTGCTTAATCAGGAGACGGCTGGCTTCATCCGCGGCGAGAACGCCTTTGCTGATCCTGCCATCGCGTTTACCAACCCCAACCCCGAAGCGTATCGCGATGCGCAGGCGCACCGCCTGCACGTGCGCATTGGCAGTGAGTACGGCACGGTCACACCTTACTTACGTCATTCGACGATGGCGTTCCTGCAGCATTTTTTGCCCGGTCAGCCGCTGGAGAAAAATCGTCAAACCAGCGCCGGCGTCAATTGGCAAAAGCAGATTGAGCTCGACAACGGCTTTCTCGACATCGGCGCGACCACCGAATGGTCAGACATGGCACTGTTTGAAACTCAGGATGCAC
The DNA here is from genome assembly GCA_045106455.1 of Gammaproteobacteria bacterium. GTDB lineage: Bacteria > Pseudomonadota > Gammaproteobacteria > Steroidobacterales > JBCCMA01 > JBCCMA01. Next base: position 14,454 of record JBGCEL010000035.1, on the reverse strand, counting down.
CGGTGCAAATCGACTCGGCCTTCCTGCGCGCAACACGTCCGGTTGGGGACCATTACGACTTCGACGTACGCGGCTTGAATCTTGGCGTGTATGCGCTGCGTCGTTTTGATCTGGGTGAGCGCGACACGATCGAGCTTGGCGCCCGGGCGGAGCGCGTGGCGTATCGCTACACTACGGCTCTGGCGCCGGGCAACAATGACGCCAACGGCGATCCCTGTGGCTTTGGCGGCTGCTTGTTCACACGACCGGCTTCACGCGACGACGCGTTTTTTAATTTTGCACCAAAGCTCAGTTGGCAACGTCGGTTGTCGCCGCAGCAAGGTGTGTTCGCATCGCTCAAGCGCGGTTTCCGCGCGCCGCAAATTACCGAGCTTTATCGCCTGCAAAGCGGCCAGCAAATCGCGAATTTGGATGCCGAAACGCTGGACAGCGTCGAGCTGGGCTGGCGCATTGATGCCGCCGCCCGCGCCAGCATCGCCGTGTTCGGTGCCCGCAAGCGCGATCAAATCCTGCGCGACGCTGACGGGTTCAATCTCAGCAATGGCAAAACCCGTCACTACGGCATCGAATTCGATGCACAAGTACCGCTGGGTCGCCGCGCAGATCTGCAACTTAGCGCCACTATTGCGCGCCACCGTTATGACTTCACGCGTGCCGTCGCCGGCGCCGAACCCATCACGCGCGGTGACGATGTCGATACGGCGCCGCGCGCGTTGGCCGCGCTGCGTCTCACGCTGCGCCCTGCAGCGAACACGACGGTGTTAGCTGAGTGGGAGCACATGGGTAGCTATTTCCTCAACGCATCGAATGCGCAACGCTACGGCGGGCACGACTTACTGCATGCGGTCGTAACGTCCCGCATCGGTCCGCTAACCTACGGCATCAAGGTTCGCAACGTGTTGGATAGGCCCTACGCAGAACGCGCAGACTTTGCCTTCGGCAGCTTTCGCTATTTTCCGGGGCAACCGCGCAGTGTCTTTCTCACGCTGAGCTACGCGCCGGCACCGCAAACGCGCTAAGGGTCGATCTCGAACGACACGCGCGCTTCCACGCGCTGGGCGATCACCTCACCTTCAAACTGACGCGGCACGAATTCCCATTGCGAGACGGCCGCCCGAGCTGAGCGCTCGAACTGCTCAGAATAGCGATCGGATGCTTCGATCAGCTCAATCTCGCTGGTCGTGCCATCTTCAAGTACGGTGAAATGCAAAAGCACATAGCCCTCCGTTTCATTCCGCAATGCGCGTGACGGATAGCGCGGACGCACCACTTTGGTATTGACCAGTTCACCGACCGGAATTATGCGTGCTGACTCTGCGGCAAGCTGCGCGTTTCGCAGCGCATCGACCGCAGCGGACAGCGCCGCACTGTCAGCATCGTAAGTGGCGGCGGCTTCAAAGGCCGTGGCGGCAGCGGCAAAATTGCCACTTTGCCCGCGTGCAACGCCGCGGCTAATCAAAGCCGAGACAAGCGCTTCTCGTCCCGTTGCGATACTCGAATCGTCGGGCGCCACGCGCGTCAGCTCCGCCAGATAGTAGGCCGCACTAGAGGTAGATGGCAGCAACAAACGTTCGGCGTCGATGCTTTCTTGCAGCTGCTCAAACAGCTCAACGCGAAAATCAGCCGGTGTCTCATCGGCGTCCTCGCCGTCCGCAGGTGTTGCATCGTCCCCATCCGCGGCGTCGCCATCCGCCTCGGGTGCCGCGGCCGCTGCAGCTGCGGCCGCCGCCGCCGTCGCCTGTGCCGCTGCTGCGGCCTCAGCCGCAAGCGCCTGAGCTTCCGACAGGCCTTCGCCAATCTCCAGGGTTAGCAGTCGATCCACGCCGGGAATGGTGTTGACCTGATCAAGCAATGCCTGCGCTGGCACCCATTGACCACGACGAATTGCGCCCTCGATTGCGAGCACCTTCGCATCGATCACTGCGGTGAGCTCATCGCCAATCGCCAACAAATTAGGGTCAGCAATATTAATTCGTCTGAGGACACGCAGCGACTGATCCAGCGCTGCGAAGTCTTCGCCTGCAAGCTGTTCGCGAGCGTCCACGGCCATCTGATCGGAAATACTGCGCAGACCGAGCTGAGCTTTGGCACTGTCCCCGTCCTGGGCCAGAGCACTTAGAAAAAAGTACAGTGCGGAGCCGTCCGGCGGCTCAACCAGCTGACCGGCATCCAGCGCCATTTGCCCCATGTCGAGGTTTTGACCCAAATCAAATTTCGGATCAATGTCTTCGTCAGGAAGTTCGAGCGGCGCCGGTGTGGCCGTCTGGACAGAGCTTGGCGCGGACGTCGAACCGCCAAAACTCAAAAAAAGCCAACCGCCACCCACGACCAGCAACAGAGCGCCGAGCACACCCAATACCAATGTTGAGGAGTCTTTGGTCTGATCCATGTTAGTTTGCGGCCGCGACACGGCTGCCGGCATCAATCATCCTGGCCCCAAAGCCTGCGAACGCGATTCAAGCCATTCACAATTTTTGCACCCAGTGACGATGCAGACGATGCGCCACTACCGCGTACCGAATAGCGCTTGGCAAGATCCGGATTCCGACGCAAAACAATATGGCGCTTCAGAGCATCACGCACGTGTTTGTGGCAACTGGCCGAGCTCAGCGGCTTATCAACAAAACGAAAGACCTGACCGTGATTAATCAGTCCAATCATGATTTCCGCGTCACGATGTTTACCCGCGACCATGGTGACCAGTGCAGGCAGACGTTTCTTGAGCATGCTGGTCAAATTCTTGATGACGTCGGGATCTGTGGTGACATCCGTGATCAGAACAGCGGGTGCAATCTTGCCGATTGCCTCAATCAGACGCACCGCATTGGTCGCGTGGAACGTATAAAACGTACCATCCAAGGCGCGGCCGATTGACCGTGCGAAATGATCATCGGGTGAAAACACGATGACCGAAATATTGTATTTGCCTCGACCCACGCATTGAATGCGATTGGTGGCCGGCATCACCGGCGCTGGCATGTCCGTCGTTTTAGACGGGGTGGGTGATGCAGGCGCGACCGGTGCCTTTGCCTCGGGCGCAGCAACCTCTGGCTCAGCTGAATCGACCACCGTGACCGTGTCACCCGCCATCACGATCTCGAGCGTACCGCCGGACTCAATGTCCTGTGCCGTGACCTCCGTAGCCGCCTTGGGCGGCGCCGCAAGCTTCGGCATCGAGGGCTGTGTTTGCGAAGCTTCGGGTTCCGCTTCGGGCTTTGGCGGTGTCTTGACGGATTTGATCGCGGACGCCGCGCGCAGAGCACGACGGCGCATTGACAGCGCGCGCTCAGGGAGCGAAGGCTCACGCTTGGGCAGTTTAAACGGCAGAGCACTGTCCGATGAAAGAGCAGCGACATCGTCTTCGCTGACCGTGCTCTCTGCCGTACCCGAACCGCGCAATTGATCGGCAGTATCGCGTGCGATCTGCGCGGCTTCCAGAATAGTTCCGCGCAACTCGGTCGCGGCGCAAGGCTTGTTTAGAAAGCGAAACACCTCGCCGTCATTCATCGCGCCTTCAATGGCGTCAAGATCGGAATAACCGGTGAGCAAAATACGCACAGTGCCGGGCGAGCACTTTTTCGCTTCAGTGAGCACTTCGACGCCCGTCATCAGCGGCATGCGCTGATCGGCGACCAGCACGTCGATGGGTTGCTCTGAAATAATTTTGAGTGCTTCATCACCGCGAGTCGTCAGATACAGCTCGTAGTCGCGACGGAACATCGCGCGCATGCTGTTGAGCACACGTTTCTCGTCATCCACAAACAGAATTCGAGGTTTGTCTGGCGGTGCTACCTGAGCGCTCACGGTTTCACTCCAATCAATCCGGCGCGACGGCAAGTTGTCCCGATGTCGCTTCTACGTCTCGGCGTTCTTCGTGAGACGGAGCTTCAATCGAGGCCACATTGTTGGCGCTATCCTTCGCGCTGTCTGCTTCGGCAAATGATGCTTCGAGCACTTCTTGTGCTCGGCTGATGGGCAGGTAAATCGAGAACGTAGAACCCTCACCTTCGGTGGATTCGATCTCCAGCGTGCCGCCGTGCTTACCCAAAATTTCTTCGACGATTGACAATCCAAGTCCGGTGCCCGAACCGACTTCTTTCGTGGTGAAAAATGGATCGCGAATTTTCTGCATGATGTCGTCGGGTATACCGGTACCACTGTCTATGACGCGGGCATACACATTGTCGTTGTCATCCGTGCCGGTCTGGATGGTGATGGTGCCGGTACCTTCGATTGCCTGCGAGGCGTTCGTGATCAGATTGAGCAACACCTGGTTGATTTGCGACGGCGCACAGGTGATACGCGGGACGTCGCCCATTTCGGTATTTACCTGAACACGGGTTTTCAACATGTTCTTGGCGATGACCAATGTTCTGTCCACGCCCGCATTGATGTCGTAGCTATCAATCGGCGCGCGATCGAGACGACTGAAATCTTTGAGCCCCTGAGCGAGCTGCGTGAGCTCCTCAAGGCCCTCAAGGTTGTCATCGGTAAGCAACATGACTTCCTTGAGTTCGTCGCGAATCTCGCCCTCCACCAGAGCACGCTGCAACCCTTTGAGGCCATCGACAAAACGTTTGCGTGCTTCCTGCGCCGCCTCGCCCGAACGGCGTGTCGGCAGCAGGCGCTTGTGGCACAGCTCGACAAAGTCTTCAATGCGCGACAGCGTTTCTTTATTGATGGTCGCGTTGCTCTGCAGATACAGCAAAGGCGTATTGATTTCATGGCTGATGCCCGCCACGAGCTGGCCCAGCGACGACATTTTCTCGGCCTGCACCAGCTGCACCTGAGACTGCTGCAAATCGGTGTAGGCTTTCTGTACATCTTGCGTGCGCTGTACGACGCGACGCTCAAGATCGACGTTTGACTGCTGCAGTTGTTCGTTCACATCGTTGATTTCACGGTAACTGCGATTCAGGCGATAGCCGAGATAGCCAAGACCGCCAAACAGCGTAAGGCTATACAAACTCACCAGTACGCGAGAATTATTGCGCTCGGTAACTTTAGCTTCGTGACGCAGCCGGAATTCTGAGGCGAGTGCGTTGGCAGCTTGGGAAAAGCCGCTTTGCTCAACGGCGGCTACCGACGCATCCAACGGCGCGCGCGCCACCACAATGGTATTCATCGCATTGGTTAGATCGAGCAGCCAAGTCGGCATCGATCCATCGGCAAACGCAACTTGCTCTATCTGATCCGCCAACACGTCCGGGTTACCGTTGCCGGTGCGACCGTATTCGATCACACGCAAAATAAGCGCATAGAATCGCTGCGGATCCGGACCGCCTTCACTGTCACGCAGACGCTGCACGACGGCGGGTCCATCCTCACGCACAACCGTTTGCGCACGTTGGTAGTCGCCCAAGCGGGACTCGGCATCGGACGCACTTTCGACAATGCCCGACAGCGCAGACACGTAACGACTATAAGTAGGTGCGGCTCCAAGAATGTCCCGAGCGGACCCGGCAACCTGCTGACCGTTTTGTTCGAGGCGCGAGCGAAGGATGCTCACGGTGCTGCCCGCACCCGCCCCTTCGCGACGCGCAAGACGCAGCTGCTCGACGAGGCCGGTATACGTCGCCACGCTGGTATCGACTGCGTTCAATCTGGTGTAGTGCGCCTGAAACTCTTCGCTGCCGAGTGGTCGTGATGAGTAAATCAGAGCGAGCAACACCAGAACCGCAACAGTGGAGGCTGCAATGGCAACCCAGGTCCGATTCATGCTGTGTCCAAACTCGTTATTTAAGCTGTGCAACCGACGTCCAAGCCTACCCCGGCGGGCGCACAATTACTGTGACGCTGGTTGGGACGAGGCGGACGGCGAACACAGGTGTCAATGTTTTCGACGAGTTTACATGAAAGAAGCCGCTTTTTAACAGGTTATGACAAGGCCTTGATCTAAATCGCACGATAACGGTGCATCGCAACAAAAATGTGTAAAAAACGCCGCCACATCAATCCTGTATGGCGGCGCGTCTGAACCAGCATTTGGTCTGGTTTAGGCCTGTTTTTAGCCTAATCCTGCACGTTGGAGAGACGCTGCGCGGATTCGTCGGGCTGGATCAACTCCACTTCAACCCGGCGCTCTGCGGCCAGCTGATCAGGATGCTGAGCGTTAGCAGCCGCCTCACGCTCGCCAAACCCGCGAATTTCGACCTGCTGCTCGGCCACGTCGCGCTGTATCAACGCCTCACCCACGGCCTGCGCTCGAGCCACCGACAGCTTGTCGTTGTAGCGAAACGTGCCGCGCGCATCAGCATGGCCATCAAGTTGCACGCGCGTTTCCGGATGCTGTGCCAAATAGCGTGCAAGGATGGCCAACGTCTCATGATCATCTTCGGTGATGGTGGCATCGTCGGTGGCAAACCGAACACGCAGACGCAACGCACTGAGCAACATCTGGTCCTCGACCAGTTGATCAATACGTTGGTTTTGATCCGCCAACACCCGAGCCCGCTCGAGCAACGTATTTTCAACCTGCTCCAACTCGCTGAGTGAGCGTTCGAGCTCGGCACTGGCCAGGTCAAATTCGTGATTAAGCTGCGCCAGATCGTCGGCACCCTGCACGAGCCGCTCAGAGCGGTTTGCATAGTGCCCGCCAATCGCCGCACCGACGATCAAGCCCACGGGCCCGCCCGCCGCAGCGCCAACCAGCGCCCCACCAAACACGCCCGTATTTTCACGCGGCGTGGCCGCAGCGGCATTCATTGATGCGCCCAAAAGAACCGCGCTGAGAGTCAGCCATTGCATCGTTTTCATTTTTTGATTACCTCGGTTAGATGTCGAGGTTTATTACAGCGTGCGTGGAGGGCGACGCTGTGGCAGCAAGTGGCAGTTCGCCTTCCAATTGTGGCGAAAAAAGGCGCGTTAAAACGCTACAGGTGACGACGCACCCGATCGCCTCGCAACATGTAACGGTGATGAATGACGCGATTGCGCCCTTCACGTTTGGCCCGGTATAGCGCCCGATCCGCGGCACGCAGCATCGTATCCAGGTCGGCAAATTTATCCGTCAATTCGGCGATACCAACGCTTACCGTAATGCGCACCGTTTGCCCTTCGTATTCGATTTGCGCCTCTTCAATCACAACACGCAAACGCTCAGCAACGAGCTCCGCCTCTTTGGCACTGGCGCCGGGCAAAACGGCCAAAAACTCTTCGCCGCCAAAACGTCCGATGAAGTCATCTTCGCGCAGGCAATCGCCGCACACTTCCGCCACTACTTTGAGCGCCGCATCACCAGCATCGTGACCGAATTTGTCGTTGACCTGCTTGAAATGATCGATATCGATAAACAAGATGGCCAGCGGTTCGCCCAATGAGCGGTGCTTGCGAAACGCGCGCCGACCGCGCGCCATCACCGCGCGCCGATTCAAGATACCGGTTAGTGGGTCGGTTTCGGCCTGCCGCTTCACTTTGCGGAATTTCTGCGCACTGATGATGGCCTCGTAGGCCTGATGCGCAAAATCACTGACCAGATCAAGCTCGTCCAGGCCAAATTCCAGATCGCCAGAGCGCGCCAGCAACACCCCGGCCCATTCGTTACGCCGCGCACGCACCGGCACAATGCCAAGACAGCTCGCCGATTCCGGCGCGGCCGACACGCCCAGATCGTCCGAGTGAATGACCGCAGCGCGATCAGACAAACACACGCTCTGCAAAAGCTCTTCCCGGGTCGCGAGAATCGATTCGAACTCTTCCCGCACCATAGAGCGCGCCGACACGACCAGACGAACCTCGCCGCGATGCGACACCGCGACGGCGGCGGCGGCCACCGGCAACATATTGGACAGATATTCCAAAAACCGCTGCATGATCGATTCTTCGTACAACTCAGGATCGAGTTGATCGACCAGCTGCGCGACGTCTTCAGCGAAGTCGCGTCGCGAGCGCTCCACGCGCAATAGCGCGGCATTGCGCCCGTCGGCCGCCAGACGCAAATCCAGACGCTGGCCCAGCGTGACCTGTTGATCGACGAACGCCAACGCCAGCAGGAAAACGGCAATCGCCACAGCAGACTTCAGGCCGTGCACATCGATGAAAGAAGCCGGCTCAGACACGTGAATCGCGATCAGCGCTAACGCCAGAAACAACCACGCAAAATGCATAATGAACGCCGGTCGCCGGCGCGTTTGTTTCACACGCGATGCACTTAGTAACAGCGCGACAACCAGCGTGGCAAAACTCACGGCCGCAACGATCCGCACGGCGGTAGGCGCCAGCGTTTCCGTTACCAGTACACACAGGACGCACAAAGCAATCAGCCCGCCCTCAACCGCGCGCCCCGAATGCGACAACACGCTACGTGAACTCAATGTATCCAGTAAGGCGCGGGTGTAGCGCAGGCCGAAAAACAGAGCGAGGCAAATAAAGAACAGCGCGGCGGGCGACGCCACACCTGAGACGGCGAGCCCTGACCACGTCCAGCGCAGACCGTCTGCAAACAGCAGTGCCGCCAGACTGGATGCCGCGAGCCCCGCCAGAAGAAACAATTTGAGTTCGCGCCAGAACGACGCTATGAGCAGCGCCATGACCGCCATGACCATGAGCGCACCGAAGGCCGGGTGACCGACACCGCTCAATGCGCTGCCAAGTGACCCTTGGGAACCGTCAGCCGCCAGCGCGCCAGGCGCGATCAACGCGCCCAGTAAAACTGCCACACTGGTTAGCATCCGGCCGATTTGCAAGTGAAGGTCTCCCTGTCGATCACTAACAATAACGATTGGTGTCTGCACGTTTGAGCGCGCTGACGCAGCGCAAAAAATCACGCTATGTCTCAGATACTAAAAGAAAAAACCTTGGCTAGCGAATTGGGAAATCCTTCCCGATTCAAAGCCGGCCTTTCACTCTACCGAGACGGCGTCCGGAAGCTGCATGGATCGAGTTCGTGCCGATGCAACAGTTTGTAAAACTTGCTTCGATCGCGCCCAGCCAGACGCGCGGCGTGTGACACATTACCCTGTGTCGTACGCAGCACGCGCACCAGATACTGACGCTCGAAGCGGCTACGCGCCTCGTTCAGCGTCGGCATTTCGCTGACGTCCTGATTCAGGGCATTGGCCACGAGAGATTTTGGAATAACAGGTGTTGTACACAGTGCCACGGTTTGCTCCACCACATTTTGAAGTTGTCGAACGTTGCCCGGCCAGGGTGCTGCCAGCAGCGTATCCATGGCATCCGGGGCAAACTCTTTGGTTTGTGCTTCGCTTTTTTCAGCGAGGCGTTCCAGAAAGTGACGTACCAACAAAGGTATGTCTTCGCGTCGACTCGACAGCGGCGGTACTTTTAAGCGCACGACGTTGAGTCGGTAATAAAGGTCTTCACGGAAGTCGCCATTGCGCGTCGCTTTCTCAAGATCATGATGCGTCGCGGATATCACGCGCGTATCCACCGGCACGCTTTTCGCCTCGCCAATGGGACGCACTTCTTTTTCTTGCAAGACGCGCAGCAGCCGCGCCTGAAATGCCAACGGCATGTCGCCGATTTCATCGAGAAACAGCGTGCCACCATCCGCAGTGCGAATTAATCCGTGATGCTTGTCGATGGCGCCGGTAAACGAACCCTTTTTGTGCCCGAACAGTTCGGACTCAAGAAGCGCCTCGGGTACGGCGGTGCAATTGATCGCAACAAACTCGTGTTCCGCTCGATGGCTCTCGCTATGAATGGCGCGGGCCAGAAGTTCTTTACCGGTACCGCTGTCGCCAACGATCAGAATCGAGGCTTCGGACCGCGCCGCGAGTCGCGCGCGCTCCAACAAAGCCAGCATGTTGGGGCTGCGCGTCACGATGCGCTTGCTCCAGCCATCGTCGTCGCTTTGCTCAGTCACGCCGCTTTGGCGCAGCGCTTTGTCGACGCAGCCCAGCAAACGGTCGCTGTCACAGGGTTTGGTGAAAAACCCGTGCAGGCCACGTTGGGTGGCCGCCACAGCGTCGGGAATGGTGCCGTGGGCGGTCAATATGATGACCGGCAACGACGGCTTTTCCGCTTGAATCGAATCGAACAGAGCAAGCCCGTCCATCCCATCCATACGCAGATCGGTGATCACCACCTGCGGCTGAAATACTTCGAGCTTGCCCAGCGCTTTGCGGCCGCTGTCGACGGCTTCGACGTCGTAGCCAGCCGAGCGCAACCGAAAGCTTAAGAGCTTAAGCAGCCCGGGATCATCATCCACCAATAAAACGCGCGATCGGTCCATGTCGGCTTGCGTCCGAGTTACCTTTGACGCGTTCTACAGTGCGACCTGATCCCGGGCAATTCAAATGTCGGTAAAAGCCGACACATTGCGTTCGGGGGGCCGAAAAAACGCGCGCTTATTCGCTGCGTTTGTGCGCTTCGCTCCATTCGCCTTTGCTAATTTGACCATCAGCATCAGTATCAACGGCGCTGAACTTGTCGAGCAAGCCCGTATGGTTAGCCGCTTCGGATACCGACAGGTAGCCATCCGCATTCACATCCAGGCGTTCAAACGCATCGCTAACTGGTGACGCGGCAATGACGGGCCAGACCGCACCCGTGAGCAAAAGACTCGTCGACAGCTGTAGTGTTTTACGTTTCATGATCAGTCCTTTCAGTTCGCACAAAAGCGTGCACTGAACAGCGCAAACAAGACTCGTGCCACTCTCGGCGAGGGCCTTTCAAGCAACTGATATTGCTTATTTTTTTACATAAGCGCGAAAATCTCCATCACCCGCGTCGACCGCGAGACTGCGTCCCCTGCGCCCCACTCCAGCGGCCAGTTACGGCCAGGTGTATGAATTCCCACTCATTGTGCCCTGAGGCCAAGGCGCAGCAGTCGTGAATGGCTGGACATAAGTGTCTGATATTTTTGGTTATGTTGCTTTGACCCGCTGCAAGACGGGTGATACAACAGCTCATCGAAAACAATAAGTGACGCTCTAAAACGTCCACTCATTCATACAGATACAAATAGATACACGCGCATTGCGGAGCCATCTTCATCGATGACCCCGCGCACCGCTGCGCAAACGACAGCTCTTCATATATACCCATGCAGGGGGGGAACATGAAACTCAAAGGATTCTTAACCGCTACCGCGACGGTCGCACTAGGCGCAAGCCTAAGCGCAGCCGCCGCACCGGACAGTCTCACCGCTCGCGACGACGTGAACATTAAGCGCGACGCATTGAAAGGCCACGCACGTTTTGTGCGCGCAGCCAAAGGCGCCGATCTCATGCCAGCCAGTCGCGACAAAAGCGCCGACTTCCTGCGCCAACACGGCGACCTGTTCGGTGTTGAAGATGCGGCACAGGCACTGCGTCTGACCGGCGAACGCATGGACCGACTGGGTTACCAGACTCGCACCTTCGAACAGCACGTGAACGGCGTACCGGTGTTTGGCGCACAGCTCAAAGCCACGCTAAACGACCGCGGTGCATTAACGGTGGTACACGGTGCTCTGGTCGACGACATTAAAGTAGATACCGTTCCACGCCTCGGCGTTGCCGATGCACGTGAGCGGGCACTGGCACATCTGGCAAGTCAGGGCCACCAGCGCGGCCTGCAGGCCGGCGCTACCACGCTGTATGTTTTCAACGCGGCGCATACCCGCGGCCGTCTTGGCAACAGCGAGCTTGCTTACGAAGTGGAAGTGAACGGCAACGACCTGCGTGAGTTTGTATACGTCAACGCACACAGCGGTAAAATTACCGATCAGATCACGGGCACCTACGACGCGCTGGATCGTCGTGTGTACGACGGTGGTTTCAATGCCGCGAGTCTGGTGTGGAGTGAAGGTGACGCTACGCCCACCGGCACCGCAGCCTGGGACAACCTGATCGATTACACCGAAGACACCTACAACCTGTTTTCAAGTATCACTGGCGGCACCTATCTGGGCTTTGATGGCAACGATTCGATTATGCACGCGGTCAACAACGATCCGGCTATTAACTGCCCCAACGCACAGTTTACCGGCAGCTACATTCGTTTCTGCGACGGCACAACGACCGACGATGTGGTGGCGCACGAATGGGCCCACGGTTACACGCAAGAAACCCACGGACTGATCTATCGTTTTCAGTCTGGTGCAATGAACGAAGCGTATTCAGACATCTTTGGTGAAGTGGTCGATTTCCTCAACGGTGATGGCAACGACTCACCCAACACGCCGCGCACCGCTGGCGAATGCTCCGTCTTCGGCGGCAGCGCACAGCCACAGTTTAATGTGACCTCGCCGACCAGTGTGGCCGGTGACTACTCTGTAGCGGGCGCCACCTTTAATCCTGCCAATGGCAACGCGCAAGCCGTCGCCAATGTGGTCGAACCCGCCAACGGTTGCGGAGCGATTACGACCGACCTGACCGGCTCGATTGCTCTGATCGATCGCGGCGACTGCTCGTTTGCAGAAAAAGCCCTCAACGCTGCGGCGCAAAATGCGCTGGGCGTCGTAATCATTAACAACGATGGCGACGGTCTTGTCAGCATGAACGGCAGCGCGCCGGGCATCAGCATCCCGTCTGTGTTCATCGGCCAAACCAACGGCACCGCACTCAAAGCGGCCGCTCCGATCTTCGCGTCGATCGCGCTTGGCAGTGCGTCTGACCAAAGCTATCGCTGGCTCACCGGCGAAGACTCCACGGCTTTTGGCGGCGCGATTCGCGATCTGTGGTCACCGGGCTGTTTTGGCGATCCGGGCAAAGTGTCCGATGGTAACTATGCCTGTGACCCAACCGAGGCCGACAACGGTGGCGTGCACTCCAACTCAGGCATTATCAACCACGGCTTTGCGCTGCTGGTTGACGGCGGCACCTACAACGGTCAAACCATTGCACCCATCGGTCTGACGAAAGCCACGCACCTGTACTGGCGCACGATGAGCGTCTATCAAACGCCGGTATCGGGCTACTCAGATCATGCCAGCGCGCTGGCCGCATCCTGTGCAGACTTGGTCGGCCAACCGCTCACGGCTCTCAGCGTGAGCCAATCCATCACCGGTAATTCCGGCGAATCAATGTCCGCCACGGACTGTGCTCAGGTGGATAAGATCGTGCTGGCTTTGGAGCTGAACCTGCAGCCAACGCAGTGCGGTTTCGAAACGCTTCTGGACCAAACGCCACCCGCGCTTTGCGCCGACGGCGAATCACCGGTCGATGCTCTGGCGCAGGACTTTGACGGCGGCTTAGGCGACTGGACCACGGGCAGCCGTGCGATTGTCAATGCTGCCACGTTTGACGTGCCAAGCTGGACGACTACGAGCGATCTGCCGTTTGGTCGTACCGGTCAGGCCGCGTTTGGTGCGGACCCGATTATCGGCAACTGCACCAGCGATATCGAAGCCGGCGTGCAGTACCTGCAAAGCCCGGCATTCACCGTACCGGCCGGCGGCCAGTTGGTGTTCGAACACTCGATCTCATCGGAACGTGATTACGATGGCGGCAACGTCAAAGTAAGCGTGAACGGTGGCGCGTGGACGCTGGTCCCGGCATCGGCTTTCACCTACAACGCGTACAGCGGCGCACTGCTCGCCAGTGACAACCCCATCGGAGGCGAAGGCGCCTTCCACGGCACCGACGGCGGTACGTTCTTAAGTGTCTGGGGACGCTCACACGTTGACCTGACCGCGATGGCGGCTCAGGGCGACCAGGTCGAGCTGCGCTTTGAGTTCGGCACCGATGGCTGCAACGGCGTGACCGGCTGGTACGTGGATAACGTGCAGGCCTTCTCGTGCTCGGCTAGCGTGGCAGACGCAGACGGCGATGGCGTCAACGACGAGTTGGACAACTGCACGCTGGAAGCCAACGCGGATCAAATCGACAGCAACGGCGATGGCTACGGCAACGTCTGCGACGCCGATCTGAACAACGACGGTATCATCAACGTGGTGGATCTCGGTCTGCTGCGCGCCGTCTTCTTCACGTCTGACCAAGATGCCGACTTCAACGGTGACGGCGTCGTCAACGTCGTGGATCTGGGCATCATGCGTGCGTCGTTCTTCGGCGCACCAGGACCTAGCGGCATCGCGCCATAACGCGTAACGGCTTGCTGTAAATTAAAGAGGCCCCGCTGACTTTCAGCGGGGTCTTTTTTTATGCCTGTGAGTTAGGCGCTCCGATCCCAAGGGGTCGGCTTATTGCGCTTCGATCCCGGGGAGCGGGAGTGAGGGGTTTCACTCTGGGACCGCCCGAGGACGGGCTAACAACCCAGAGCAAAACCCCTCACTCCCACTCCCCTAATTGAGTCGAAGCTTTGAGGTGGGGCGCCTCTAGCGGCGTAGCCTGAGAATGCGTCGTGCTTTTCGTAGCGCGCTGCACGAGCGGCTGGCACCTCTTCTTTCTTGCTCTTAACCCCCCAAGCGCGCGGGATTCGAATTACGCACTTGGTTCGGCGTTCGGTTCGGTGGGTATGCCTTCAGACTGTAGCCCGTTCCTCGGGCGTGTCTGGAGGTATACCCACCGAAGCGGACGCCGGACCAACCACAACAATGCGAACCCCGCGCTA
>JBGCEL010000034.1:0-3915 GCA_045106455.1 Gammaproteobacteria bacterium | reverse complement strand
GAGCTGGGCGTACTCGACGCCTGCCGTGAACTGGGCGTCGCGTTTGTCGCGTTTTCGCCGGTCGCGCGCGGTGTTCTGGCCAGCGGTGTAAAAGACCCGCTTACGCTTGAAGAAGGCGATCTAAGGCGCAGTCACCCGCGCTTCAACGCTGAGAACTGGTCGACCAATGCGACGCTGGCTGAACAGTTCGACGCGCTCGCGACTGAGGCCAACGTTACTTCGGCGCAGTTGGCGCTGAGCTGGGTGCTCGCGCAAGGTGATTTTATTCATGTCATTCCAGGCACAACGTCGGTTGCGCATCTGGAAGAAAACTACGCGACGCTAAATTTGTCCGTGCCGGCCACCACGCTTGAGAAAGCCGACGCGTTAATCAATCAATCGTCGGTCGCCGGTCATCGCTATCCGGAAGGCATGCGCAAGACGATCGATACAGAAGAGCCTGACTAACACCGACGCGTCGTGTGATTTGCTTGCAATCACGACTCATCGACAAGCGTGACTGAGCGTGGAGGGTCGCGTAACAACACCAGTGCAATAGCACCAATAAGTGAACCCAGCGCCATCGCGAATGCGACCGACGAAAGACTATAGCCGCCTTCGAACAACAGGCCCGCAATAATCGGGCCCAGTGCCGCTCCAGACCGACCAACGCCAATAACAAACCCGGTGCCGCTAGCGCGCAAATGCGTGGGAAATGACTGGGCCAGCAACGCGTACAATCCGACCACAGCAGAATTGGTAAAAAAGCCGGCAATCGCTGCAATGACGGCGAGTTGGCCGAGCGTGGCCTGACCCTGCCCAAAAATATTAATCATCACGACAGAACCCAGCATCGCCACAATCACCAGCAGACGTACGCGAACGTAGTGGCTTAGCCAGCCCAGCAGAAATGAACCCGCGGCACCACCGACATTGGCCCAAACCAAAACTCCGCCGGCCAGCGATCCCGAAAAACCCATATCAACAACAATCTTCGGTATCCACTTTAATACGAAGTAGAAGGTCATGATGTGCGCCAAGTAGCTCACCGTGAGCAAAATGGTAATGCGCGCCAATTGTGGCGAGAATATCTCGCGCCAACCGCTGCGTTGCGGCGCACTGTCGGTGCTGGGCAAATGACGAATCGCTGCATGACCCATACGTTGCAAAATGCCGTTGATATCCTGCAATGCGGTCGGTGATTTTTTCTGCGCGAGGTACGAAATAGACTCGGGCATCAGCAGCCAAATGAGCGGAATAAACAGCGCGGTCATGCCCGCACCCAGTGCAAATACCGCACGCCAATCGTAATGTGCGAGCAATAGCGCGGCGATCGATCCGCCGATGATCACGCCGATCGGATAGCCCGTTGCCATGAGCGCGACGTTGAAGTTGCGTCGACGGGCGTTGGAATATTCAGCCACCATCGCGTTGATGGTGGCCAACATACCGCCAATGCCCAAGCCCGTAGCGAACCGGAAAACCAACAAAGTGTTAATACTGTTGACGGTAGATGCCAGATACATACCGACGGACATGAGAATCAGGCAACCAAGAATGACCGGCCGGCGGCCGTAGCGGTCAGCGAATGACCCGAGCAGTAGAGCACCGAATGCCATGCCGATGAGTTCCATCGCAAGGACAACGCCCAGCTCGGCTCGGGAAATACCCCATTCAGCGGCGATACCCGGCGCAGCAAAACTGATCGCAAGCACGTCGAACCCATCCAGCGCATTTAGTGCAACGCAGATCACCACGGCAATGATTTGCAGCGGCTTCATCGGCAAGTCATCCAAAATTCGCTCTGTGCTCATTGCCAAACCCTGATCACGCGTGGAACGTCACGGGCAATTGATCGAGCCCGTGCAACGTATTGTTAAGCCGCCACTGCGGGTCGCCAGTCAACTCTATTCGCTGCACACGCTCAAGCATCGACGAAAGCACAGACTGTGCTTCAAGCCGCGCCAGCATCTGACCAACGCAAACGTGAATGCCGCGCCCAAACCCCACGTGACCAAGCGTCTTGCGCGAGATATCAAATCGGTCTGGCTCATCCCATTTGCGTGGGTCGCGATTGGCAGAGGCGAGAAAAAGAACGACCTTCTCACCTTCTGGAATTTCCACACCATCAATGTCGATGGAATGAGTGGTGGTTCGCATGAACGTCTGCACCGGTGACACGAATCGGAGCGCTTCTTCGAAAGCGCCACGGACCAGCGCAGGTGTCTCCCGCAAAACCTGCCATTGATCTTCAAAACGGGCAAAGCAGTACAGCATCGCGCCGATCCCAAAGATAGTTGTGTCCAGACCTGCGGTGAGCAGCGAACGGACCAACAGCCCAGCTTCCTCATACGTGATCGCACCGTCATCGGCAGCAAGATAAATCTTCTCACCAATGCCACCCGAGGCAAGTTCTTCGCGCTGACACTGCCTCGTGATCCATTTCACCACAGGTTGCGCGTTAGCGAACGATTCCTCGAACAGTTTGTTGCGCGGCCCGAATGCATTGAACGCCATATTTCCATACGGCAACAGATGTTCACGACCGTCCTTGCAAAGACCAATGGCGTCCGGAAACACACTTAGCGGATAGGCCTCGGCAAGATCGCGCACCGCATCGATGTCGCCTTGCGCGACGAGTCTGTCGATCAACCCATCCGACGCTGCTCTAAAGTCCTTAGCGAGATGTTGCAAAGCGGGTTTGGAAAGCACGCGCATTAGCACCCGGCGAGTTTTGGTGTGCAGCGGCGGATCCGCCTCCAGAATAATACTCGGCGGTCGCCAGGGCTTCTCCTTCGAAAAGTCGCTGAGCCCAACACCGCGGCTGGAACAAAACGTTTCCCAATCTTCGAGGCCAGCGCAAACATGTTCATACCGTGCCAGCGCGTAGACACCGTACTTTTCCAGCCAGACCACCGGCCCGGCCTCACGTAAGTCATGATGATAGGGATATGGGTCTTCAAGAAATCCATCTGCAAACGGATCGACAGAAAGTGTCGGGCAATTCGAAGGTGTCGTCATGATTTTCAGCACCAGAATTTCGAGTTAATTTGCTATTGCCAATTGCGCCAGTGTCGTTTCAACCAAAGCCGCCAAATTCTTGTCATGCGAAAAGCCAAGACAATCGCCCGCTTGCGTCGTCAACGCCGGCAGTCGGCCAAAGGCCATTTCCAATGGTACGTCGGGCTCGTAAGAAACCAAATCGGACGCGACGTGCGATTGCCGCGCTATTTCATCCACCAAATCCCCTATGCGTACACGCAACGCCGGCAGCGTTAACGCACGCTCATCAAGCGATTCGAATTCGAGCGTTAGCGCGTGCTTCAGATTGTCAGCAACGCAGCCGACAGATGTCAGCCAGCTGGTGGCGTCCGGTGACACCGGCATGACGAACTTAGCACCCGCTTTGAGTGCATGAAACGAATCGCTCATAAAGGCGGATTTCATGCCCGACGGCCCTTGCGGCCGCGCCACGACGCCCGACAACCTTAGCGACAAAGCATCGATATCGCCGCGCCTGCTCAAAACGGCCAGCCACTGTTCCATCATGGCTTTGTGCCCTGCATAGAGCAGGCGTGGCGTTAGTGGCGTGGTGTCGCTGATCTGTGCTGGCATAGGTTCACCGAAGACCGCAATGCTACTGGCAAAAACAAATCGCGGTCTTTGCCCGACGCTGCCCGCCATTCGTGCAAGCGCCATTGTGCCGTCAATGTTCACGCGTCGAGCAAGCTCAGGATATTGCTCGGCCGCGCCCCCCGGCACGGTCGCCAGATGCACGACGGCGTCGCAACCGCCGGCAAAGGCACGCGCCAAAACCTGAGCGTCAGTGATATCACCGGCGATGGGCGTTACGTTTGGAAAGTCCGGTATGGAAACGTCCGCGCGCTCAATCGCCACAACGTCGCACTCCGTCAGGCTGGCCAACAACTGTCGACC
>JBGCEL010000033.1:0-43897 GCA_045106455.1 Gammaproteobacteria bacterium | reverse complement strand
CGCCAGCTGCAGGTAGTGGCCCGGCATGGCCTCGTGAATGGTTAGATCCTGAATGGACAGCAGGTTGTACTCGCGCAAAAACGAACCCACCTGTTCTTCGGTCCAGCTCTCAGGTAAAGGGGCGACGGCGTAAAACGTTTTCTGCCCGCGATCCAGCGCTCCGGGTGAATCGCAATAAGCAACAGAAAAGCCGCGCTGGAACTCCGGCATGATGATGATCTCGACCGGATCGTCGGGTACCTCAACGAGGTCTTTGGCGCGCACGAATTCCGTGGCCTGCGCCAGATTTTCACGGGCGACCGCAACGATCTGATCGCGTCCGGGAACTTGTGCGTACGCCAGCGCAAGGCCGGCTTTGATCATTTCCTGCTGGGTGTCTGCGTCAGGTATGTCTGGCGCATCGGGGTTCACGAGTTGCCGCGCCACCTCATACATCTGCTCGCGGACTTGTTTGAATTCACGTTCGGCGCGGGTGCGCACTTCTGCGCGACTCAGCGGCGAAAACAGCGTGTAGTTCAGCTTAACGTCGAACTTCTCGGCGCCAATTCGAAAGTCGCCGTTGGCGACGGGCAGCAGCGTATTTTCCAACCATTCCTGATGTCGATTGATGGCCGCGGTGGCGTTTTCAATGGCGGCTTCCAGTCGCTTGCGCTGCGGCTCGTTGAGCTTGTCCATTTGTGGGCGCACGAGTGCATCAACAATTGAAATCGCGCCTTTGTTTTGGTTGATCGCTGTTTCTGCGTGCACTTTGGGCACGCGCTCAAGAATGAGTGTTTTGCGTACTTGTGCCAGAAAGCGCGGCATTTTTTCCAGGCGTGCGGTGGCGTTGACGAGTCGCTCTTCGATGGGTGCAAAGTCGCGTGCCATGAGCGAGTAGACGGAGCCGCCGGCCATGTTGGTATAAATAAGAGGGTTCCATTCCCATTCGCGCAGCGTTTCCAATTGCCACAGTTCGCTGTTGAGATTGTGTTTGAGCAGCGCGGCGTCGATCTGGTTTTCGCGATTCAAGCCATTAATGTCTATCGAATCGAGTGTGGCGAGAACGCTGCGGTAAAACGCGGCCTCCCGTGTGCGGGCTTGTGCGGACACCTCATTGAATTGATCGTCGGAGCGATGATCGCCAAGACCCGTAGCGCCAATAGGGGACAGCGTTGGCAGCTCATCCACCACCTTCGCGGCAAGCTGTTCAAAGGCACTATTGTGGTTCACGGGTAATATTGATGTGCTGCTGCACGCGACATTCAAAGAGCATAAAAGGCCGATCGCAAGGAGAGTTCTGCGCGTCATAGGGGTGCCTGTGTTTTTCATTTTGAGCGGCTGTAAGTGTGACATAAAGCGACACCGTGCATGAATTTGCAATGCAGCAATTGGCCGTCGTGTGACGTCATTTCCGATGACTTTGTGCCCTCCGCTATACTCGAATGGTTTCAAGAATTACTAAAGTGATAGCGAGTCTGTGACAACAGATTTGCAGGGGAGACTTTTCATGGGTGCTTTTACGCGACGCCGTATTCACGGTGGTCTGATCCTGCCCGGATTGTGTTTAATGTTTGCGCTGCCAGCGGCGTCATGCCCGGTGGCAACGCTCGATGGTGACGTCGATATTGCGTCGCTGACGCCGGAGGCATTTTCGCCGGTCGGTTCGGTGCGTGCTTCGGATGTGTCGGTGCGTGCGCAGCGCGCAGCGGCCGCCACGCAGTGCAGCGGCGGTATGGCCGGAATTTATCCGTGCAACAATATCGACTTGCTGTCGTTCCTGCCGCTGGCAGACATCGGCGGCGGTGGCGGCAACGATATCTGGGGCTGGACCGATCCGACCAACGGCCGCGAGTACGCGATTATGGGGCGTACTTCGGGCACGTCGTTTGTCGATATCACAGACGCCGAAAATCCAGTCTATCTTGGCAATCTGCCAACCCACACCAACAGCTCGCAGTGGCGTGATGTGAAAGTGCATAACAACCATGCGTACGTCGTCAGTGAAGCTGGCGGTCACGGTATGCAGGTGTTCGATCTTACGCAGCTGCGCAATGTGGTGAACCCGCCGCAGACCTTTACCAATACCGCGCACTACGGCGAATTTGGCAACGCGCACAATATCGTGATCAACGAAGAAACCGCGTTTGCCTATGCGGTGGGCACGCAAACCTGCGGGCAGGGCCTGCATATGATCGATATTTCGTCGCCCGCTAATCCGGTGTTTTCCGGCTGCTATTCCGACGACGGCTATACCCATGATGCGCAGTGCGTGGTGTTCCGCGGACCGAGTCACCGTTTCCATCACGGCAGCGAGCTGTGCTTCAACTCCAATGAAGACACGCTGACCATTGTGGATGTGACCAACAAAGCCGCACCCGTGCAACTCTCGCGTTTGCCCTATCCCGGTACCGGCTACACGCACCAGGGCTGGCTGACCGAAGATCATCGCTACTTCCTGCTCGACGATGAGCTTGACGAACGCAACGCCGGCCACCCAACGCGTACGCGCGTGTTCGATGTCAGTGATCCTGCTGCGCCGGTTTTGTTAGGCGAGTTTGATAGTTCGGCAGCGGCCATCGATCACAATCTCTATGTCGACGGCGACTACGTTTTCCAGGCCAACTACCGCGCTGGTTTGCGTATTCTTGAAATCGTTGACGCCGCTCAGGCGCAGCTCACTGAAGAGGCTTACTTCGATATCTATCCCGATAGCGATTCGGCTCAGTTCAACGGTGCGTGGAGCACCTATCCGTATTTTGAAAGTGGCAACGTCATTGTGAGTGGTATTGAGCAAGGTCTGTTCGTGCTGCGTCCTACGTCGTTGGCCGCGTCATTTGACGCCACGCCCGGTTCGACGCGTTTGGAAGTGTGCGGTGTCGGGTCCGCCTCCACGTCGCTCGACGTGCGCTCATTTGGTGGTTTTGCCGAGCAGGTGGGCTTTACGGTCAGCGGCGTACCCACGGGTGCGGATGCGACATTTAATCCTGTGACTCTGGTGCCGCCCGGTGCCACGACACTTGCGATTAACGTGACGGCACCGGTGTCCGGTCAGTCTCTGCTGAGCATTGAAGCCAACTCCGGCAAACAGTCCAACGCGGTCAACGTGGCGCTCGAGGTGTCGCTGAATCTGCCGGGCATGGTGGCGTCGCAGCTGCCGACTGAAGGAGCTACCGGCGTATCATCGAACCAGACCTTGTACTGGACGCCGAACGACAACGCGTTTCGTTATGACATTGAAGTGGCCACCGATGTAGGTTTCACCAATATTGTGGATTCGGCTCAGGGCCTGACGATGAACAGCTACCCAGCCTCGTCGCTGCCTGAAAACACGACGTTGTACTGGCGCGTCACGTCGCACAATGCGTGCGGTATGCAAACCTCATCGGCGTTTAGCTTCACGACCGCGCCGGCAACGTGCGCTATTTTCAACAGTAAGGACGTGCCGCAGACCATCGATTCGGGTGCGCCGAATTCGATCACCTCTGCGCTGAGCACCACGGCCGAAGGTCAGATTTCGGATGTCAATGTGGTGGGTCTGAACGGTACGCATAGCTACCTCCAAGACATCGAGTTTCGTCTTGAAGGCCCGCTGATTGCCGAGCACGGCGGTCGGGTGAATTCGCGTCACGCTGAGCGTGCGCTGGTGCGCATCATTGAACGCCAGTGTGGCAGTGTGAACGACTTTAGCTTGAGTCTGGATGATTCCGCCCCGGCCGGTGCACTGCCGTGTCCGTACAACGACGGCGGCACCTATCAACCGAGCAACGAGCTGGCCGTATTCGCTGGCAACCCAGGCACCGGTGACTGGACACTGACCATCGACGACAACTTCAACCAGGACGGCGGTGAGCTGCAGGGTTGGGGTCTTGAGGTGTGCACCACGCCACTGCCCGCACTGCTCGATGCAGACGGCGACGGCATCCCCGATGAGCAGGACAACTGCACGTTGGTCGCCAACCCGGATCAGCGCGACACCCACGGCGACGGCTACGGCAACATCTGCGACCCGGATCTGGACAATGACGGCAACGTCAACGTGATTGATTTGGGGCTGTTGCGCACCGCGTTCTTCAGCTCAGGCCCAGGCCTCGATGCCGATTTCAACGGCGATGAAGTGGTGAACGTGACCGACCTTGGCATTATGCGCACTTACTTCTTCGGTCCGCCGGGTCCAAGTGGTACCGCGCTCGAATAAGCCACGGGTTTATTTGATTTCGTCTTGATCGTGAGGCGCGAGTTGTTCACAGCTCGCGCCTCTTTTATTGTGGGTGCATGATGAATTTAACGTTTGCAAAACGCGTCGCAGCGATCATGGCTTGCGCACTGTCCGGTGCGAGTGCGGTAGCGGCTGATGTCATTGCCGATGCTCAAGTACAGCTGTCGGTGCTGCCCTCTTATCCGGAGCGCGCGTTGCGTGATGGCGTTGACGGCGAGGTGACCGTGGCGTTTACCGTGTCGCGCTACGGGCGGGCGATTGATGCCAAAATCACGAGTGCTGCGCCGTCGAAAGTATTTGACGAGGTGACACTGGACGCCTTGAAGTATTGGTTTATTCGACCCGCACGTGCCGACGTGTGCGAGACCGCCAAGCAAAGCGCGCAGCAAACGTTTCGCTTTACGCACGATGCCAATCCGCGCGTTGAGCTGGCGCCGATCTTGCTCGATGGACACAAGGCGGCCGCTCCGGTGTCTGCTGGCGCACTGACCGGTCACGATCCCGATGGTCTGGTCGTGATTCGTCATGTGGATCCTGAATACCCGGAAAAAGCCGTGGCGCGAAAACGTGAGGGCTACGTCACGGTGTCTTTCTTTATTGAACGTGACGGCAAGGTGACCAAGCCGAAGATCGAGTCGGCCAAAAATGGCGCGTTGTTTAATCGCGCGGCGCTACGCGCGATTCGTCAGTGGCGCTTTGCGCCTGCCATGCACCCCGGCGCACAGGAACTGCGTTTGGGCTGCCATGAGTTTCTCTTTAATCTCGATGATCAAGCCCGGCAGAATCAGAAGAAGCGTATAAGAGAACGTTCGCGCCGAATCGGTTAGGCGCTTTTCCCACTGGCGCGAGTTGTTTACGGCCCGATCATCTTCTATGTTTATTTTATGAGTGTCTTTACCTTAAGCCTGCGCGCCGGTTTTCTTATGAGCACCGTATCGGCGTGCAGCGTGGCGCTGGCGCAAGATGATTTCGCGCTAGCCGCCTCTGCGTTGCAAAACGAAGTGGCGGATGCGCACGTCGAACTGATGGTGTTGCCCACGTATCCGAAACGCGCGCTGCGCAACGGCATCAACGGTGAGGTGACGGTGGCGTTTACCGTGTCGCGCTATGGCCGTGCAGTGGAGGCGAAAATTACGCGCGCTTCCCCGCGCCGCGTGTTTGACGATGCCGTGTTAGACGCCTTGAAGTACTGGTTTATTCGCCCGGCCCGGGCGGATGTGTGTGAAACCACGACGCAGCAAGCGGAGCAGACGTTTCGCTTCGTGCACGATGCGCAGCCCCAGGTGCAGTTGCCACCGCTGGTGCTCGAAGGGCGCATGACCTTGCCCGAGGCGCAGCAGCACGTTGAGCAGCTCGAAGTCGGTACCGGCGCGGATGGCGTGTCCACAACAATTAACCCCAACGAGCTGGTCGTGCTCAAACGCGTGGAGCCGGAATATCCCGAGAAAGCGTTACAGCGCAAACGTGAGGGCTACGTGACCGTGTCGTTTTTTGTCGAAAAAGACGGCCGCGTCACCGAACCCAAAGTGGAGTCGGCCAAATACGGTGCGCTGTTTAATCGCGCGGCTCTGCGCGCCATGCGGCAGTGGGAATTTGCACCGAGTATTCGCAACGGCGAGCCGGTTGAGCGGCTCGGTTGTCACGAGTTCTTGTTTAATCTGGATGCACGCGACGCCGAAGCGCAGCGCGAACGGATTCGCGAGCGCACGCGTTCGTTGCCCTAGTCGTCCCGGTCGTCGCGTTTGTTTTTCGGGATGTCTACGCTGCCCGCAACAGAGCGATAGTCGATATCGCCTGAACCATCGCGCTCAACGATGAGCGAGCCGCCTACTTCCCGCGCGTCAATGTCGCCCGAGGAGTCCGCACCCACGTAGACATCGCCGGCAATACGATACGTTTCGATGTCGCCCGAAGAGTCTTTGCCAATGCGAACCGACAGGGCATCGCGAATCTCAATGTCACCCGAGCTGTCGATGTCGATGACCACATTGCCGGCGTCTCGAATCTCGATGTCACCGGAGCTGTCCACTTTGACATTGATATCGCCATTGATGTTCTGCAACGTCAGGTCCCCCGAGGAGTCCGTGATGCTGAGCGGGCCCGAACCGGTCACGTTGGTATCGCCGCTGGAGTCAAACACCGTAATGGGCAAGTGGTCCGGTACCTCCAGCGTCATGTCCAATGAGCCGATTAGCGAGTCTTTGATCCTGGTTCGCGGCACCTGCGCGATGATGCGCAACGTGCTGCCGTCGCGCTCTGAGACAATTTGCATGTCGTCGATGCGATCTGCGTAACGCTCACGAGCGCACGCGCGACCTTTCGCCACGATTCTCGACGGCGAATTAACACCTTCGATGTCCAGATCGCCTGACACGGCCTCCACCGCGATGTCGGTGACGCCGTTGAGATCGAATTCGAGCGCCAAATCGCGTTGTTCCTGACATCCATCCCAGCCCCAGTCGGCCGCTGCGCTGGTTGCGGCGAGTGTGAGCGCTGCTGCAGTGCAGGCAAAATAATGTGGTCGCATGATGGATCTCCATGAAAATGTCCGGGTTCAGGCTAAACAAGATGCGCTTAATGGCGAATTCGTTTAAGCCAAGTATTGCCTCAATGCAGGGCGGGGCGGTATCTTCCCTGTGCCCCGAATATTCTGATTACGGCCGCCGCATCACTATGTCAAATTCAAAGCGCCTGCAGCGCGTCCTCGACCTGTGCGGTGAAGTACTGGATCAGCCGGGGGCCGAACGTGTCGCCTACCTGGCCGAGGCCTGTGAAGGGGACTTTCGACTGCGCGCGTCCGTGGAGTCGGTGCTCGTGGCATTGAAAGACGCGCGTCAGTTCATGGATGTCGCCGATATCCGGGCGGATAACTTCGCCGAGTATGTGGGCGAGAATGCCGGCGACTACACGCTCGATGAGCTGCTCGGCATCAGTCCGCTGGGTGCGGTGTACCGTGCCTCGGACGAACACGGCTCCGTGTTCGCGGTGCGGGTGGTGCGCGGCCATTTGTGGGCACGCGAATTAATTGAGCGCTTCACCGACGAACTCGATATTTATTCGAAAGTGCGCCACCCCTCCATTGCGGCGCTTCTGGACGGTGGTGTCACGATCAACGGCTCGCCATATTTGGTTTATGAGTATGTGCAGGGCGAGCCGATCGATCAGTACTGCGATCGTGCGCAGCTTGACGTGCGCGAGCGCGTCGAATTAATGCGCACCGTGTGCGACGCAGCCCATGTTGGTCATACGCATCTGACCTCATGGCGCAGTTTGCGCCCGTCGAACATTCTGGTGACGGCCGAAGGCGAACTCAAATTACTGGATTTCGCGCTGTCGACATTGATGCACCGGCAGCACGGTCCCGTGCGTTCCAGCGATAGCGCGCTGCTCTCTATGTGGATGTCACAGTTTGCCGCTCCGGAGACGTTTGACGACGTGGCGCCGTCCACGCGTGCCGACGTGTACTCGCTGGGTGCGATGTTGTTCGAGCTGCTCAGCGGCCAACGACGACCCCCGTATCCGCTGGACGAATCCGCGGCCGCTCAAGGTGTGCGCAGCGCCAGCCATCAAGTGCGCGACAACCCCGACGACGATTTACGTGAGGCGATTGCACATCGCCGCTCGACCAGCAGCAGCGAACTCGAACGCCAGCTGACGGGCGCGCTGGATGCGATCATCGATGAGGCCACCCACGTGGATGCGCAGTTGCGTTTTGATTCGGCGACATCGTTGGCGCGGGCCTTGGGTGAATATCTGGGTGGCAAGGTGGTCGTGAAGAAAAAAACAACACCCGGCACGGCATCGCCGTCGGGGCAGCAGCAGCCGCTCAAAGCGTTCGGATTCGGGATTACCGCCGGTCTGGTGTTGCTGGCTTTATTCGCTGCGGTCTATTTTTCTCGGATCTAGTTTTAGTCGGTTCGTTGGTCCTCCCGATCCAGAGGGTCGGCTTTGGTCGCTCCGATCCCGGGGTCGGCTTGGTGCGCTTCGATCCCGGTGAGCGGGAGTGAGGGGTTTCACTCTGGGACCGCCCGAGGAACGGGCTAACAACCCAGAGCAAAACCCCTCACTCCCACTCCCCTAATTGATTCGTAGCTTTGGGGGTGAGGCGCCTCTAGCGGCGTAGCCTGAGGGTGCGTCGTGCTATTCGGTGCGCGTTGCACCAGCCGCTGGCACCTCTTCTCTCTTGCTCTTAAACCCCCCAAGCGCGCGGGATTCGAATTACGCACTTGGTTCGGCGTTCGGTTCGGTGGGTATGCGCCTGGGTTGTTAGCCCGTTCCTCGGGCGGTCCCAGGGGTATACCCACCGAAGCGGACGACGGACCAACCGCCAGAATGCGACCCCGCGCGCCCCCAAAAAACCCGCTGAAATAGAAAAGGCCGGCAAAAAGCCGGCCTTCACGAGCAGGGTGCGAGTCTTTAAAAACCTAGCGACGATCCCGGCGCTGGCTCGACGACGAGCGTGAACGACTGCCCCGATCACTACTGCTGCGGCTCTGGCTGCGCGACGATGAAGAGCGTTGCTTCGGAGCACTTTGACGTGAGCTACTGCGTTGCGGCGCACTTTGCTGACGACTCTGCGTGGGTGCACTCTGACGAGGGGCACTCTGCTGACGCTGACGTGTCTGCGTTGGCGCGCTTTGGCGTGGCGCGCTCTGTCGCGTGCTGCGCTGGCGTGTCGTGCTTTGACGCGTGGTTGTCGTCTGGCGCGTGGTCTGCGGCCGACGCGTCGTCGCGGCGACGGTGCGCGTGCGGGTTGTTGTGACCTGGCGCGACGGGCTGCGCTGGGTAGTCGGCTTGGCCGTGCGGTACGTGCGTGTTTTCACATCGTTACGCGCGGTGGCCTGACCTCGGCGTGTATCGCGTTGCGCCGCGGCTGGACGTCGCGTGGACGTATTGACCGATTCGCGGGTGCGGGTCGCCCGATTCTTCGGTGCGATCGAACGACTGTTGGCCGTCGATACGCTGCGACGCGTGGCCGAGCGCGACACGTTACGATTGCGCGGATCACGTGGCTTCAACGTGCGTGTAACGTTGCTGCGCGAAACCCGTGCGGCGCGCTGACTGGTGCGTCCCAGCGTGCGGGCGTTGCGGCGTTGCGCAGGTCGCCACTGGTCACCGCGATAGTTGCGGTTGCGCACGTTGGCGTAGCCGCCGCGGCTGTTGGCCCGCGGCTGGTGACGCAGTCGCGTGGGCTGATAGCGATGGTGGTAATAAAAGCGATTCAGGTACGGGCGTCCGTAGAACGGGTGCGCGGCGTAGCTGTGCAGCAGGATATTCACGTTACGTGTACCCCAGCCGATGCCAAAGGCACTGCTGACCCCGAAGAAATACGGATTATGAAAACGCGAGAACGAGGTGTACGGATAGTTGTACAGCGGGAACGCGTGTGGGTAGTAGTGAAACACCGGATCACGTTGCACCACCACGACGCGCTCGGGCTCGTAGTAAGGCACATACACGACCTCACGCTCGACCGGCGTAATGGTGATGTGATCATCTTCGACCGCGACGACCTGACGGTCGTCGGTTTTTAAGTTACCGGAGCTGTAAGCCAGATCGCGAAAGTTGTCGATCGCATCAATGACGTCCGCCTGTTGCGAAACCACGGCGGTGCCAAGATCGTAGGTCCAGTCGAGGTCCTCGCTCATCATGCGCAGCACTTCCGGATAATTCAGAAGGGCAACGACCGATTCGTCCCATTCGGGATCCGGTTGCAGTGAGTCGTCACGCTCGAGCGTGTCCAGAAAACGCGTGGCCTGAACGATTTGCAGCGGGTAGGCCGATGCGGGCAGCACGACGGCCAGCAGATCATCGGGATACAGGGCGATGGGGCCCACGACATCCTGCAGCTGGTCAGACGACAGCGTTTCAATGACAACGGGTGCATCGTCGTACAGCGGTTGCTGTGCGAGTGCATTGACGCTCAAAGCGCTGGCGAGGGCCAGTGATAGGGCGGTGGCCGTTGCCGGAAGCCACTTATAAGTGGTGGTGTGGTTGTGTCGCATGACTTGCCTCCAAATCGGTGCCGCGTAGGGCCACCGTCACGATTACGTTGAGTGTAATACTACTGGGGCGAAGCTGAATGGGGCCTTAATGCTCTATATTTGGAATAAGCATTAAAAATCAATGAGTTAAAACTATATCGGTTTTTTCGATGAGGCGCTCGTTCAGGCAGACTCTGTGCCCACAAGCTGCGGTAGCCGATCTTTATAGTTGCGAGTTAACTTAAGTTCTTTCTCACAGTCGAGGCGCAGGAAGTATTCACCATTGATATGTGGCCGCATGGCAACAACGCGCTCGCGATTCACAATGGTGGAACGGTGAATGCGGATGAACCGAGAGCGATCCAGCAATTTTTCGAGTTTTTTCATGGTCGAGCGCAGGACGTACGTTTTGCCCGCGCTGTGCACGCACATGTAGTCGCCGGCGGCGTCAACCCAGTCGATGTCTTCCATGTTTACGCAGACGGTTTCACTGCCATCGCGAATCGCCAGTCGTTTGAGGCCCCCGTCACGGCCCAGTGACTTCGGATCGCTGCACAGTGCTTCATCCAGCGTCATCGCCGCGCCGGTCATCTCGCATAATACCGACAGCAGCTGCTCGCGATGATCGCTGGCATTGCGCGCTGCCAGCGTTTCTTGCGCGCGCTCCACGGCCTGTTGAAGTTGCACGTCGTCAATGGGCTTGAGCAGATAGTCGAGGGCGTTGGCGCGAAAGGCTTTGATCGCATATTCGTCGAACGCCGTGACAAAAATAATCAGCGGCATGTCCGTGCCGGCGATCTCGCGCAGTAGTTCGAAACCGGTCATGCCGGGCATCTGGATATCCAGAAAGACCAAATCGGGTTTTAGCTTGGCGATGTCCTCGAGCGCGCGTCGGCCGTTCGGTGATTCACCGCACACCTCGACACGGTCGTTTTTTGCCAGGCGTAGAACCAGCCCGCGGCGAGCCAGTTCTTCGTCGTCCACAATCAAAGCGCGTAGTTTACTCATGGGTCTCCAGCGGTAGATTGATGGTGATCACAAGGCCGTGTGGCTCGTTCGGAGCCAATGTGAAAGCCTGAGCGTGACCGTAAAATTGTTGCAGTCGCTCCCGCGTGTTGCGCAGGCCCACCCCGTCTTTGCCATTGGTGGGTTTGCTGATCCCGGGACCGTCATCTTCCAATTGCAGTACCAGTTTGCCGCCCTGAGCTACGGCGGCGATGCGAATGCGCCCGCCTTCCTCGCGCGGGGTTACCGCGTATTTGATCGCGTTTTCGATCAAAGGTTGCAAGATTAGACTTGGAACAAGCGCATCGAGGGTGACCGGATCGATGTCGCGTTCGATATGCAACCGATCGCCAAAGCGCACGCGCTCGATTTCGAGGTACAAATCGGTGGCTTCGAGCTCTTTGCCAAGCGTCACGCGTTTTTTCGGGTCGTTATCGAGTGAGTAACGCAAAAACCGGCTGAGCCGCGTAATCGAGAGATTGGCCGTGTCGTTGGCGCCATCGAGAATGAGGGTCGAGATGGCGTTTAGCGTGTTAAACAAAAAATGCGGATTGAGCTGATAGCGCAACATGATGAGCTGGGCCTGATGTGCGGCGGCGGTGGCTTTGAGCGTTTGTTCGGTTTGCTCTTGCAGCTGCTGGTAATACTTGATGCCAAAGTACAGGCCAGACCAGCACAGCAAGATATAAAAATCGCCCAGCACGCCGCCGAAATAGCTCGACAGGTGCGTGGGCGTCCAGCCGTTTTTTATCCATGTGAAATACAGGTGGCTTTGGATCAGCGTCCAGCCCATGGCCAGCACGTAGCACACAGGGATGGCGCCCAGCGCGATCGCGCGCGGTCCACGTGGCCACAGGCGTTGATAAACCATGCGCATCGGGATCGCGAGCGAAAAGCCGATGATGGTGGTGACGAAAATCACGTCAACATAAGCCGGGGGCTTTTCGTGGGCCATCGCGCCGAGGGCGGCGGCCACGCCATAACCCAGCCAGCCCAACGCGTTGAGCAGCCAAAAAAGTTTGTTTCTATCCTGGAGGGCGCCGGCGAGCATCACTGCACGCCGCTGGCGCTTGGCGTTATCAGCATCACGCTTCCAGTATACGAGTGGATTTGGCGTGGGCGCATTCGGTTGGTCGTCCTCTGGGTTCGCTCTGGCGTTCGTGCGGGATGAGTATTTAACCCATAAAAAAACGGCGCAGCTTTGCGGCTGCGCCGTTCGTATTGTGCCCGTAAACGTCGCTTACAGGGTGACGCTGCCGGTGATGCCCCATTCCATGCCGGGGCGCGGCGTGATTGCAAACGCACGACCACCGAAGAAGAAGCTGTCTGCCTCGATATAGCGCAGTGCTGAAACCGGGGCGTCTTCCTGCGTGAGGTTTTTGCCCCAGACCCGCACAGACCAGTTGTCACGGGCCCAGCCGAAGCTCATGTTGAGTACGGTGGCGTCGCCGGTTTCAGCCTGATTGACGGTACGCACAAAGCGACTGTCCTGGTAGGCCAGATCGAAGCGCGCGGAAAACTCGATGCCGCTGGCTGTGTCGCGGGTGTACACCGCGTTGGCCACCCACTCGAGTTCCGGTGACAGTGGCAGCTGCGCACCGGAGATGTCGCCGTCGCCGGTGATCGCCACGTCGGTCGCATCGGTGGAAATAAAGTCGTTGATCTCGGTGTCGTTCATCGTGATACCGAAATTCAAGTTCCAGAAGTCCGTAGCGTCCCAGTTGACGTTGGCTTCAAAGCCGTTGATATCGGTGGTGCCCTGGTTGCTATTAAAAGAAACCGGCGTGCCGTCCACAATGATGAATTCGCTGCGACGCTGTTCTCTCCACTCCATCACATACGCGGCCGCCGTAAGCGTGACGCGATCGCCGATGTCGGACTTGATGCCAAACTCGATTTGCTCGAGTTCCTGTTCGTCAATCGGAATCAGGTCGTCAGGTAAGCGCGGGTCGTTGTTAAAACCGCCCGGCAGAACGCCCGTCGAAATGTTGCCGTAGAGCATTGTCCGGTCATTAACAAAGTAAGAACCGGTCACGCGATAGGTGGTGCTGTCGAACGATTCACCGCCAGGGGCCACGTCCAGCATGGGATCGATTTCGTCTTCGGCGAAACGCAGTTCGACGGCCGCGGTGAACTTGTCGTTGAACGCGTACTCCAGCGAGCCCATATAGGCGGTGTTGGAAATTTCTTCGCGGGTCTCTGTGCGGTCTTCGCCAAGTCCGTTGAATGAAAGTCCCATCGATTCTTCGTCGTAGTAATACGCGCCCAGAGCCCAGTTGAGTTGGTCGCCCATCGCCGTGCCGCGCAACCAGGCTTCAAAGCTTACGTCTTCGGTTTCTCTAGTGTTAAGCGTGTGCCAGTCCGTCGCAGGTCCAAAGCCGAAGGTGGCGAACGAAAACGCTGTTTGCAGGCCGCCGAAGCTCTGATCCTGTCCGGCGTAGTAGTTTTCTTTGTTGTAGGCGCCGGTGAGTTCGAGCTGTACGAATTCGTTGAAGTCGTGCGACATGCGCAACGATGAACGCGCGCGATCACGATCTGTGCCGTACTGGCCGGGATCGAGAATGCCGCCAAGCGTGATCGGCTGGTCGCCGTCGAACGTGCCGCAGAAATATTCGCGTGTGCCAAACGTGCAGTTGTTCTCCGAGGAGCGCTGCAAAAAAATCGGATACTGATCGTCTTCATCGTCGGCGTAGACAAGGTTGAGCAAGAAGCTGGTGCTGTCAGATGGCGAAAATTCAAACGAGCCGTTAAAGCTCAGCGTGTCCTCACCAGACACCGGTGGACCACCCACCAGTTCATTGTCAAAGTCGCCGTCGTAGCGATACCAGCGCACCGTTGAGCGGTAGCCAAATTTGCCGATGGTATCGGAGGCAGAGATGGTGGCCACGTTGTACCCGTTGGAACCCCATTCGCCCTTGATCCGCACTTCGGTATCTTCACTTGGGCGTTTGGTGATGTAGTTCACCGCCCCGGTCAGCGTGCGACGACCAAACACCGCGGACTGCGGACCCTTGATGATTTCCACCCGTTCGATGGAGTCCAGGTCGTAGCTTTCAAGCGAACCTGATACGTAAATGCCGTCCACGAAAAAGCCGGCCAGTTCGATACCGGTGGTCACAGCAGACAAGCCGCGAATAACGGGCCGATCGGCCTGGCGACCAAACGCGTTGTTGAGCTTAAAGCCCGGAGTCAGCTGCGACAGATCGTCCAGCGAATTCAGACGTGCGCTTTCGATCAGATCGGCGTCGAAAACCGACACCGACAGAGGAATCTCCATCACGTTTTCTTCGCGTTTACGGGCGGACACGATCACCTCTTCAGGTCCGCGCGCTTCGTCGTCCTCGGCTTGAGCGTGGGCGGGGGTGCTAAAACCCGCACCCAACGCCACGGCCAGCGATGTTGTAAAAATGAGAGTGATAACCCGGTGCAGCATGTTGACTCCTCACACGTGTGGTTGCCAGATTGTTATAGGTTTATAACATATAGCATGGTATGCACGATGGCATAAGTGAGATGCATGGCTTGCTTGACGCCGATGTTGTGCAGGTTGTTGCTGATGTTGCGGTGCAGCCAAAATGGGTGTCTGTGGCAAAAAAACAAAAAAAGGCCGAACGAGTGTTGCGTCTCGTTCGGCCGAAAGAGCTGGCACCATCCACGGCCAGCGGGGTGAACTACGGAGCGTAGGCGCTGGGACCTGGAGGCTGGAAAAACAGCGTGCGCAGTACACCAAGATCCACCACGTTGACCGTGCCGTCAGCATTGAGATCGGTGAGCGCGTTGGTGCTGAAAAACGCCGTTCTCAGCGTGCCCAAATCAATCACGTTGACGATGCCGTCATTATTGAAGTCGGCGTCGCAGGCGTTGCCAAAGCCATCGCCGTCGGCATCGATCTGGCTGGCGTTGGCGTGGACCATGCAGTTATCCAGATGATCCTGAACACCGTCGCTGTCGCTGTCGGTGCCGGCCGAGACCACATCAAATTCCTGCACGGTGGTGGTGCCTTCATACTCGGCGCTAAACGTCCATGTGCCGAACGGGCCGGCTGATGAGGGTTGCACCAACCAATACCAGTACGAGGCGGCGTAGTGCGGCGCGTTGGAATTATGCGTCCACTGCAGGATGACCGTGCCGTCGGGATAGCGCACGGTGTAGGTGGTCGTTTGGTCGATCAGCTGGTCACGATAAAAGGCCGCGACATGAATGGTCTCGCCGGGTGCGAATACGCGCCGTGTGTTGGGCTGTTCGTTGGTGCTTGGGCACGTGGGGAACGCTGGCGGTGCAAAGCCGGTGGTCAATGCGTTGAGTGCTGAGTCGTAGTAGCTGCGCTGGTCCGACCACCAACTGTTGGCGTTGAGGTTATTGCAGGCACCCGCGTAGGGTTCAATCAAATTGCCATCGCCGTCATAGGTCTCCATGTGCAAGTGCGGTCCCGTAGAGCTGCCGGAGCTGCCCACGACCCCGAGTACTTCGCCCGCACTCACGCTATCGCCCACGTCTTTGGCCGTCAGAGAGCCGGCTTTCATGTGGCCGTACCAGGTAATCGAATTATCCGCATGGCGCACGTACACCGCATTCCACGGACTTGAGTTGAACGTGCACTGACGGTCAAAATTGTCATCGGATTTAAGCGCAATGACGCCGGGTGCCGCGGCCACAATGCTGACCTCGTCGTCGTCCATTTTTTGCCAGCCGAACGGCCAGGTGAAAAAGTCGATACCGCGATGGTTGTAGCCGCTCGAAAGATCATACGTACGAGCGCCGCAGTTGTAGTCCAAAAGGGCGTTCGGTGCGCTGGGGTTTTGGTCCACGAAATTGCTGATGCCGTGGTAGCCGGCATCGTTCAGCTCGTTCCCGGCCGCAAGTGGCCATTGAAACGAGACGGCTCCCGCCCGTGCTTCGGGCAGCCGGCCGCTGGCTTCCAGGCGCTCGAGGTTGGTGTCAATCTGGCGGGCAATGGCGTCGCGTTGCTCGGTCGACATCGAATCGGTGGGCGCCTCAATGGGCATTTTCCCGCCACCGGCGGGTGGTAGTGCATGGGCCGTCATGGACAGCGCGGCCAGGACGCACAGCGCCCAGCGGCGGCAGAACGTGTGGCGGAGCGACCGGTCGCTGCGGTGCAGTGGTTTCATTGATATGGACATTTTTGTAGTTACCTCAGGAAAAATTGGGCGCCTTTTGTATTAGGCGCAGTCGGTACGAAAAACGGACCACATTAGAATCAGGCTGCTAGACTTCGCGTCCGTGCCCGCATCCTTTGAGTTTATGTCGAGTCAATATCTAAAAATATCCGATCTCACGGTGGATCTGAACGCCCAGCGTGTCATGCGCGCCGGCGCGACGCTGGACGTGCGTGGTCTCACCTACGATCTGCTGGCCGCGTTGATTGCTCGGCGCGGCGAGCGGGCCACGCTGCAGAATTTGGTCGACGACGTGTGGGGCGGTGAGGCCGTCACGAATGAAGTGATTACGCAGCGTGTGCGGCTGTTGCGTCGGGCGTTGCACGATGATCCGGCGCAGCCGCGTTACATCGAGACTGTGCGCCAAAAAGGCTATCGGCTGTGCGCGTCGGTGGAGGAAATGCCGGCACCGGCGCCCGATTCGTCGCCACCGCCACAGCGGCCGGTTTGGCGTGTCGCCGCCGTCGTCGGTATGGCCGTACTCGCGGCGCTGCTTATTTGGCGTCAAACACAGGTGGCGGATTCTGATCCGCTGGTCGAACGGGCGCGGGCGTATGCCGGCACCGGGCAGGGGGACGATAATCTACGCGCCATCGATTTGTACGAGCAAAAGCTCGCGTCAAGCCCGGGTCACTACGGCGCGTCGCTGGGCTTGAGCTTCGCCTACTCTCAGCGGGTGTGCCGTCATGAGCGCAACCCGGAATTTGTGTCCCGCGCACGGGGGTTGGCCGAGGCGCTTGTGGTCGCCAATCCGAACGACGCGGAAGCCATATCGGCGCGTGCCTATGCTGAGGATTGTGCGGGAAACCTGGAAGCGGCGCTGGCCGGTTACCTGCGTGCCTACGAGCTCGATCGGACGCAGCTTGATGCGCTGGCATCGGCGGCCCATTTGCAGCAAGTCAAAGGCGATTTGGCATTGGCCTTGGGCAACAATCTGTTTGTTGAACAACAGGCGAACGGGCGACCGTTTCGCTACGTCGATATACAGATCGCGCGCTGTCTGGAACTCATGACGTTTGATGAGGCGGCCGGGGCGCGTTACGCCCGCACCGTGAAGCTCTATCCCGATAACTTGTTCGCGGCGGTGTCCAACGTGCGCTTTCTGATGTCACGCGGGCGCCTGGAGGAGGCGCGTACGGCAGCGGCACGCTCTGTGCGTCTCGGCGCGGCGAGTGCCGATTTGCGCGTGCTGCAAAGCGAGCTGGCTATTTTGCAAGATCGCTCCGAGGAGGTGCAGGCCATGTTGCATCAGGCTACCAGCGAGACGCAGACCAACGCCTGGCCGTCCAGTGCACTTGAATTCTTGCTGCCCGGTTCGGTGCCTGCGACCAAGTTGCGGGAACGCGCCAAACGCTTTCGCGCAGAGATGGCGGCAGGCGATGTGTGGCCCGATGCGGCGCTGCATCTGGCGACGCTACTGGCGAGTCTGGGCGATGAGCAGGCGGCCGCACAAGAGCTTGGCGAGGCGATCCGACTTGGTTATCGGGATGTGGCGTATCTTGAGATGTCGCCCATGTTTGCCGGGTTGCGTCGTTTGCCTGGATACGACGCCGAGTTGCGTCGTATGCGTGAGGCGGCCAGCGCCGAGCGAGATCGGGCACTGGCCGCGCCGTGGTGGTCGCCTGCGCTTATCGATCCGGATGCGCTTTAAGCACGTAGTCGGTATAAATTTTCTGCGCCTGGTCGTGCATGAAATTGGTGTTGTAGGCCGTGGCCGTGACCACGGTCACCAGTTTTGATGTCGGGTGCACAAACACATAGTTGCCGCCGTTACCGGCCATGGCGACGTGAGCGTTCGCCGTATCGGATTCACCGAACGCGTAGCGCCACATTTGATAGCCGTAGGTCACGCCATCACGCACGCCAACGTGGTCTTTGGTTGCCTGTTCAATCCATGCGGCGCTCAATAGCTGCTGGCCATTCCACACACCGCGATTGCGGATCATTTCGCCGAGCTTGAGCCAGTCACGGCTGGCCAGTCGCAGGCCGCCGCCGCCCTGATAGACGCCCAGCGGTGAGATCGGCCATTTCTTGTTGTCGATCTGCATGGCATCGAACAGCGCCTGATCGGCAAACTCGCCGAGCGTCATGCCGCTGACCTGCTCGACCACAGCACCGAGCAAAAAACTGCCGGCCGTGCAGTACGAAAAACTGCGGCCGTAGGGGCTGTCGCTCGGCTTCAGGTCCCACGGCGCGTAGCCGCGGATCGGTACGCTGAGCACGAAGTCGATCCAGTCCTCGCGCACGTACATACGCTCTTCGTTACCGAGGCTGTACGGATTGTCGTCGTTGCAGTCGAGGATAGAGCTCATCGTGAGCAGGTCTTCGAGCGTAATCTCGAGTTTGCGCGGGTCGGGGTTTTTGAACGGTGCGCGGCTTTTGAAAAAATCGAATGGCCGTGCCTGCACGTCATCGATCAGTTTTCGATCCAGCGCGGCCCCGATCAAAAGGGCGGTAATCGTTTTGCTGGCCGAACGCACGTCGTGCAGCGTGTCGGCATCAGCGCCAGAGGCATAGTGTTCAAATACGATGTTCCCGTCATGCGCCACGAGCACACTGGTGATCTGGCGAAATTCGTCGGCAGCGATTTTTTCGGTCAGGGTTTTCAGTTGCGCGGCATCCCAGCCGGCGGCGGTAGCATCGGATTGCGGCCATTGATGGTTCTGCGCCGTGGCGGCGACGCCGCAGCCGCTGATCAGCAATGCGGCAAGTGTCAGATGGGCGTGGGTGGAAAGAGGATGTAGCAGGCGACGCATAAGCGGGCTCCCGTGGATTGATGTGGAGCGAGCATCATTATGAGTCTGCACATGAAGCACATGAAATGCTTTCGTGAAAACATGAAGGCTAATAAAATCAGGTATTTGCGTTTGGTCATTGCCACCCCTAGCTCGGGTGCGGCACCGCGTCCGCAGATCGGGTTTCCCCCAGTTGCTCGCAACGGGCGGCGCGCAGAGGGTCAAAATTCGCCTTTGGGGGGCGCACATTTGACCAACATTTCGCACAGGGGATTCACGATGAAGACGGATATTTCAACGTCACTTTTCTCACGTCTACTTCCACTCGCTATTACCGCGGCCTTGGGGGCCGTCGGCACAGCCGCCAGCGCCGCGCCGCTCGATCTGATGTTTGACACGCGAGCACCCGCCGACGGGGTGACCGGCGCCAGCGTGACGCGTCATCTGGAGGGCAGTCCATCCATTCGATCCATTCAATACGTCGGCATGCGGCCGGAGCTGTTGGCACGCGGCGAAGATCAGCTGCGACTGACCTTGCCAGACGGCTCGACGGTTATCGCATCGCTCAGTGAAAGCGCCGTGCTCGACGAGGAGGCCACCACCTGGAGTGGCACTATCGGTGATGCATCGGCACGCGCGCAAGGCAACGACAACGCACTGTTTGTGGTGACGAATGAACGGGTGTTCGGACAGATCCACCTCAAGGGCCAGGTGTTTGAGGTGATGACGGTTGAGGAGGGCGGCCATTATTTGATGGTGGAGCGCGACTTCAGCGCGTTGCCGCAAACCGATGACACGCCGCGTCAGGCTTTCGATCTTGGTAAAGAGACGCTGCTGGATGAAAAAGACGGCTCGGCCAGTCGCGCCATCACGACCGTCCGCGTGCTGCAAATCGCGACGCGGGAGGCGCGCGATCAGCTGGGTGGCAGCAATTCGGCACGTGATCGCATGCGCTTTTTCCTGGCTCAGGCCAACAACGTTTATGCCAATACGCGAATCGACGTCCGACTGCAGAACGCCGGACTGCGCACGCCCAGCGGCCGGGTGAACAACAACGACGGCCCATCTTTAGTGAATCAGTTGGCAAACACCTCGGATGGCCGCGCTTACGATTGGCTGGCGGGCGGCAGCAACAGCGGCAATGGTCGCAACGGTCGTAACGCGGACCTGGTGGGCCTGATGACGGCCAGTGGTCTGCGTTTCTCAGCCGGTGGTCTGTGCGGCATTGCCGATGCGATTGCGGCCAATTCCGGTACGGCGTTTTTCCTGACCAATCAAACCTGCACCAATTTCACGTTTGTACATGAGATTGGTCATTTGTTTGGTGCACGTCACGACAACGACCCAAACGTCACACCGTTTCGCTATGGCCATGGTTTCGTTAGTGCGGCCGGCAACTTCCGCACGGTAATGGCGGTGAACGGCAATCCACAGCCGCGCATTGGCGCGTTCTCGGCCGACAATCTGCAGCTGGGCGGCATTATCATCGGCAACAGTTCGTTCCGGGATAACCGACGCGTGCATCAGGTGCGTCGGGGTACGATGGCGAGCTTCCGTTAAATAAAGCGCGACACGGGGGCGACGCTTGTCGCCCTCGTGTTTTTTCTCGTGGCATGTTTAAGTTCGTGCCATGAGCCAAGCCATTGTGAGTGTTGAGCCTGAAAAGGCGTCGCCGCGAAAAATCGCCGGCGAGTTTCGTGCGCTGCTGCAGCACGGCCATGTTCTGCGCCCGGCGGGCGAAGCGCGCTACGATCCTGAGCACCTTTTGAGCCGCGGCTACACGCCGCGCTTTCGTCTCGATTTGTTTGGCGCGCGTTTTTATTTGACGGCGCTGCGGCAGGAAGATCAGTTTCGATTTTTTGTGGCGTACGTGCGTTTGCCGCAGGAGCAGACATCCCGCGGCGCGTGGCCGATCTATCCGCGCATCTTTTACAAAGACTCGTCGCTGATTTGGCGCTGCGCGAGTCATTTCATTGAAAGCGACAATGATCAGTGGATTGGTAAAGGTGCACTCAAGCCCGTGCCCGGCGATCCGGATTTGCTGGCGTCAGCCGAAGAAACCACCAATTTGCCGTTTGAACTGCAGTCGGGGCTGGATCAGGTGTCGCGCATGGCCGGCAAGGCGCGGCCGGATCATCGAGCGATTGCGCTGGTGCTGCGGCGCGCGCCCGAAAACCGGGTGGCTCCTTATGAAGATTTCTCAAAACCCCGGCGAGCGTTTGAGAACAAAATCAATCGCGGTCGCCCGATCGGTCGGTTTGTGCGTCATAACGATCCTGAGTCACTGCAGTTTGTGCCGGGGTACGCCCCCGATCTGTGCGGCGGGCTGATCGACAAGAGCTTTTCGCGCAGCGGTATTTATGGTGGCGCCATTACCAAGTACCGCTTCGTGTCCGACAACAAAAAAGTGCAATACACGTTCGTGGCCGCGCCGCGACAGGTGTGGATATTGCCGCCACAAACGCTCACCCAAGCGCTATTTTCGTACGGACTGCGGCCGATCGACGTGCCGTGTGATGAAGACGTTTGTTTGCCGGGCTTCGAATTTCACTACGCCGGGCACAGCCAGATACCTCCGGGATTCGCAGGCGCGCCGAGCGATGTGGACCCGTCGCGCGCAGACACCTCGCCGTGGAATGAACGCATGCCGGTGGTTCGGGATTTTCGCCGGCGCTTCAATATTCGGCGAGCTTGAGAGTCGGCGCAGATTGCGCGCCACGTGCGCAAGCGCGTTGTCGCTATTGTTAAATCAGGTGCTAGGCAGTGCTCTAAATGCCTGCAAATTCGCACTATTTTGGCGCGCGCCGCACTTCTTTGATGCCTCCATATTCTCAATCCATTACACTTGGTCGGCTTTCTATAACAAACAGAGGCGCGCGTGCTTCTGAGATTTTGGGAGATTCATAACACTATGCAATTTAATAAAACATCAGGGCTGCTCAAGGGCGTTCAAACGCTTGTTGCGCTGGCCTTTGCCTCGTCTGCTTTCGCTGGCCAGTATGGCTATCAAGGCGACATTACCTTGTGCACCGGTACCTGCGACTCGTTTGCGGCGCTGGAACTGGGCTCGGACGTTGCGGGCGGGTTGGACATCAATGTCGATGCCAGCGACAGCTTTACTTCAGCCGATATCAACAGCTTCAGCTTTGAAATTACGAGCACGGCGGCGCCTGAGCCTTTCGACGGCACCAACCCTGCAACCGCAAATCCGCTGCCAATTAACAGCGCAGTAGCACAGATTCAAGACACCGTAACCGTGATGGGTACCACCTTCACGACCGGCGGCACCACAGGTCCTGACGGCGAACTCGTCGACGGCACCATCTTGTTCGAATTCACCGTGCCGCCGTTCAGCAGCAACAGCGCCTGGGTGATTTTCGACATCGCTACCGGCAACGTTCAGGTTTGCCTGTTCTTCTCCACCGCAGGCTGTGTGCCGGGTGCGACCGAAGCTGTGATCGTTGAAGGCGCCTTTGGTCTGATTGCACCAGCGGATTACAACTACGATGGCGACATCACGCTGTGCACCGGTACCTGCGATTCGTTCGCAGCGCTTGAGCTTGATTCGGACGTCACGGGCACCGTGGGTATCAACGTGGGTTCTGACGACACGTTCACGTCTGCCGACATTGCGTCGTTTGACTTTGAAATCACCAGCACGGCACCTGCCGAGCCTTTCGACGGCACCAACCCAGCGACGGCCAACCCGCTGCCGATCAACAGCCTTGTCGCGCAAATTCAGGACACGGTTACGGTCATGGGTACCACGTTCACGACCGGCGGCACGACGGGCCCCGACGGCGAACTGACCAGCGGCACCATCCTGTTCGAATTCACCGTACCGCCGTTCAGCAGTAACAGCGCCTGGGTGATCTTCGATCTTGGCACCGGCACGGTTCAGGTCTGCCTGTTCTTCTCCACCGCAGGCTGCGTGCCGGGTGCGACCGAAGCGGTGATCGTCAACGGCGGCTTTACGCTCGGCGGCGGCGCGGTAGACACCGACGGCGACGGCATCGACGACTCGGTCGACAACTGCACGCTGACGGCTAACGCCGGTCA
The DNA here is from genome assembly GCA_045106455.1 of Gammaproteobacteria bacterium. GTDB lineage: Bacteria > Pseudomonadota > Gammaproteobacteria > Steroidobacterales > JBCCMA01 > JBCCMA01. The sequence continues at coordinate 20,742 of JBGCEL010000033.1, read as the reverse complement.
GGACGACACCGACGGTGACGGCTACGGCAACGCTTGCGATGCTGACTTCAACAACGACTGTGTTGCTAACGTGATCGATCTTGGCATTCTGCGCACGCTTTTCTTCCAGGCTGGTAACCAGGCTGACCTGAACGGCGATGGCATCACCAACGTGATCGATCTGGGTATCTTCCGTACGCTCTTCTTCCAGACCCCTGGACCGAGCCCGGCTGACCCCTGCGTTCCTGACGCGATCGGTTAAGCTTCACAAGCACTTGTGATGAGAAAGCCCCGCTTGCGGGGCTTTTTCTTTGGGTGAATAAAAAGTGGTGGTTTGGCGCAAGAGGCGTGGCGATAGCGCCACGGTGAGTTTTGACAACGTTGTCACAGTTGTTCTGTCACGTCGTTACTGTACTGTGTACCGTTCAAAGAATGAGTCGCGCACTGGAATGCGTGACAGTTTACGTTTCAATGAGGGAAATACATGAACAAGAAAATTGTTTTTTCTGGTCTCGCTACGGGCCTGCTGATGTTCTCGGGTGCCTCTGCAAGCGCTTCGTCGCTTCTGGGCGATTCGATTGACGTCACTCTGGCTGGCGGCATCGTGCTGGAAGATTTTGGCGTAATCGTTGGTGACGACGTCGAACTTCTGGGCGGCGACGCATCCACAGCTTGGGGCGGATTTTTGTTCGTCGGCGAATCGATCGATATTGGCGCCGACACCATCTCGATGGCCTTCGATCTGCCGTTGGGCGATGGCGGAATGCTGACGTTTAGCGACCTGGACTTCGGTGCGGGCATCGGTGGCGTGACGCTGACCAGCACGATTCCTGCCGTGCAGCAGGCGAACGTGTCGTTTACGTCTGACTCGATTACGCTTGACCTCAGCGCCTGGTTCGCTGAAGGCGGCGGTGGCACGCTGGATCTGCAACTGCAGGCTGTGCCGGTACCGGCCGCCGTGTGGCTGTTTGGTTCGGCTCTGCTTGGCTTCGGCGGATTGCGTCGACGCAAAGCCTGAGCGCACCACGCTCGGATTTGAAAAAGCCCCGCTTCATGCGGGGCTTTTTTTTATCCAAAAAATGTCTCGCCGGCTGTGTATCGAACGTATGCGGTATGCTTCGTCGCATGATTTATCTTTTTGGTGTGGCGCTGCTTGTGGGTCTGATCGTGGGCCCTTCGCTGTGGGTGAAAGCGGTCATCCGCCGTTACAGCGCGCCCGCAGATCGCTATCCCGGCACAGGTGGGGAATTAGCTGAGCACCTGCTCGAAGCGCTCAAGATCGATGATGTGGGCGTTGAACAAACCGAGCTTGGTGATCACTACGATCCCACCGAAAAAGTGGTGCGTCTGGGGCCGGATCATTACAACGGTCGATCGCTCGCGGCGATCACCATCGCGGCTCACGAAGTGGGTCACGCGATACAGCACGCCACTGGCTATCTGCCGTTGCAGTTACGAACGAAACTCGTGCGGCTCACCGGCCCATTGCAGCGACTGGGCGCCGGCGTGCTGATGCTCTCGCCGGTGATTGGCGCGGTCACGCGTGCGCCGTCTTTGAGTTTGGTGATGATCTTCGGCGGACTGCTCAGCCTCGGCGCCGCGGCGATGGTGCATATGCTCACGCTGCCCACGGAATTTGATGCGAGCTTTTCGCGCGCGATGCCTCTTCTGGTCGAAGGCGGTTTTCTCAAAGATGGCGACGAGCCCCACGCGCGCAAACTTCTGCGTGCGGCGGCGCTGACGTATGTGTCGGCGTCGTTGATGAGTCTGCTCAACGTTGGCCGATGGTGGGCGATATTGCGCCGGTGATTAGCAGTCAGCTGGTGTGTCGCTCCGATCCCAAGGGTCGGCTTGTTGCGCTTCGATCCCGGTGAGCGGGAGTGGCGGGTTTCACTCTGGGACCGCCCGAGGAACGGGCTAACAACCCAGAGCAAAACCCGCCACTCCCACTCCCCTAATTGAGTCGTAGCTTTGGGGGTGGGCGCCTCTAGCGGCGTAGCCTGAGAATGTGTCGCGCTTTTCGTAGCGTGCTGCACTAGCGGTGGCACCTCTTCTCTCTTGCTCTTAAACCCACAAGCGCGCGGGATTCGAATTACGCACTTGGTTCGGCGTCCGGTTCGGTGGGTATGCGCCTGGGTTATTAGCCCGTTCCTCGGGCGGTCCCAGGGGTATACCCACCGAACCGGACGCCGGACCAACCGCCAGAATGCGAACCCCGCGCAACCCCAAACACCCGGGCCAACCGCCAGAATGCGAATCAACGAGCCATAAAAAAACGGCGCACCAAGAGGCGCGCCGTTTCCCAATCAACTCGAACAGAACTTTAGATCGTCATGGCATCAACAAAGTCGTTGACTGCCGTCGCTTCCAGTTTTTTCTGATCGGCGCACATCTCGACGATGCGTGCACACTGCTTGGCCGGGAAGCGCGTGGCGAGATTGCGCTCGAATTTGGCCTGTAGCACGGGGATGCCTTCTTCGCGACGGCGTTTGTGGCCAATCGGATATTCGATTTCGATCCGTTCGGTTTTGCTGCCGTCGTTGAATTCTACCTGCATGGCGTTGGCAATCGAACGCTTTTCGGGATCGTGGTATTCCTCGCTGTAACGCTTGTCTTCGGTGACCAGCATTTTCTCGCGCAGCGCGTCGACGCGGGGATCCGCCGCCACGTCATCTTCGTAGTCTTCCGCGACCAGATCGCCTTTGAGCAAACCAATCGCCACCATGTATTGCAGGCAGTGATCGCGGTCGGCCGGGTTGTTGAGTTTGCCTTCCTTGCTGATGATGCGGATGGCTGACTCGTGCGTGGTCAGGTGCACGTGCTTGATGTCGTCGATACGGTCTTTGATTTCCGGGTGCAGACGCACGGCGGCTTCGACGGCCGTTTGTGAGTGGAACTCGGCCGGGAACGAAATCTTGAACAGCACCTGCTCCATGACGTAGCTGCCGTATTCACGTTGGAACTGCAGCGCATTGCCTTTGAAACTTACGTCGTTGAAGCCCCAGACCGGTGCGCTCAGTGCGCTCGGGTAACCAATCTCGCCCTTCATCACCAGCATGGCCAGACGCACTGCGCGGCTGGTGGCATCACCGGCGGCCCAACTCTTACGTGGGCCGGCGTTCGGCGCGTGACGGTACGTGCGCAGCGCCGAGCCGTCGAGCCAGGCGTGCGACAGCGCGTCGGTGATTTGCGCTTCGTCGCCGCCGAGCATTTGGGTCACAACGGCGGTGGAGGCCACGCGCACCAGCAGCACGTGATCGAGGCCCACGCGGTTAAAGCTGTTTTCCAATGCCAGGCAGCCCTGAATTTCGTGGGCTTTGATCATGGCCGTGAGTACGTCACGCATGGTCAGTGGGTCTTCGCCGCGCGCGATGCGGGTACGACTCAGATAGTCGGCCACGGCCAGAATGCCACCGAGGTTATCCGACGGGTGGCCCCATTCGGCGGCAAGCCAGGTGTCGTTGAAATCGAGCCAGCGGATCATGCAGCCGATGTCCCACGCGGCTTTCACCGGGTCGAGCACGTTTTGCGTGCCGGGCACGCGGGCGCCGTTTTCGACGGTGGTGCCTGGCACCAGCGGTCCCATGTGTTTGGCGCACTCGGGGAAGCCCAGTGCCAGAAAACCGCAGCCGAGGGTGTCCATCAGGCAGTAGCGGGCGGTGCGGTAAGCGTCGTCACTCTTTACGTCGTAGCTATCGACGTAGCGGGCGATGTCGACCAGTTCTTTGTCGGGATCCGGGCGAACGTTGGATTCAACGGCGTTGCTCATGTTCGTTTCCTTTTAAGTGGTGGTTAGCGGTTATTTCTTGGCAAACAGTTCGTCGAGCTTTTGCTCAAACGAGTGGTAGTTCAAAAATTCGTAGAGGTCGGCGCGGGTCTGCATGGTATCCACCACGCCTTCCTGCGTGCCGTGTTCGCGGATGGCTTTAAACACGTTAAGCGCCGCAGCGTTGGCGGCACGAAACGCCGACAACGGATACAGCGCCATGGCAATGCCAACGCTCTGAAGTTCTTTCGCGGTGTACAGAGGCGTCATGCCAAATTCGGTGAGGTTGGCGAGCACCGGAATATTCACGGCGTCGACTACGTCGCGGTACATGTCCAATTCGGTCATGGCTTCGGCGAAGATCGCGTCGGCACCGGCGGCTTCATAGGCTTTAATTCGTTCGAGCATGGGCGCCACGCCTTCAACGGCCAGCGCATCGGTGCGCGCCATTACAACAAAGTCGGGGTCGGTCTTGGCATCCACGGCGGCCTTGATGCGATCGACCATCTCGTCTTTGGAGACCAGCTCCTTGTTGGGGCGGTGACCACAACGCTTTTGGCCCACCTGATCTTCCAGATGCACAGCGGCCACGCCGGCGCCAATCATCGCCTGCACGGTGCGTGCGATATTAAACGCACCGCCCCAGCCGGTATCAATATCAATGAGTAACGGCACGTCGGTGGCAGAGGTGATGCGACGGGCATCTTCGAGCACGTCGTTGAGTGAGGTCATGCCCAGATCGGGCAGGCCGTACGACGCGTTGGCAACGCCGGCGCCCGAAAGGTAGATGGCTTTGTAACCTACCTGTTCGGCCATCATCGCGTGATAGGCGTTAATGGTGCCTGGAATTTGCAAAGGCGATTCGCTTGCAAGCGCGTCGCGGAAGCGGCGTCCTGCGCTGGGCGTGGGCTTACTCATGATCGGTCTCCTGATCGAGCGTGTCTTCAATGGTTTTGCGCGCGGCACGAATGTGCCGGCGCATCAGAATTTCGGCGAGCTCGCCATCGCGCTCCATCAGCGCGGATAAAATCCGGCGATGTTCGGCCAGCGCACGGGCGGGGCGGCCGCGATGGGCGCTAAACTTGTGGCGATACATGCGCATGAGCTGGTAGTAGTCCACGCACACGGAGCTTGCAAGCAGCGCGTTGCCGCAGCCGGCCGCGATGCGATAGTGAAAATCCAGATCGCCTTCTTGTCGAAAATAGCGGCGACCGCCGGCCTGTTCGAGCGCCTGCTCGTGGGAATTCAATAGTGCATCAAGCTGGGCCAGGTCGGCGTCGCTCATGTGGGTAGCGGCCAGACGGCAGGTCATGCCTTCCAGTGCCTCGCGCACCTGATACAGTTCGATCAGCTGCAGCGCGCTGAGCGAGGTAACTCGGGCCCCGGCGTTGGGCGTGGAGATGATTAGACGACGCGCTTCGAGGCGTCGAATCGCGTCGCGCAGCGGGCCGCGACTGGTACCAAACGATTTGGCCAGATCTGGTTCGCGCAGTTTTTCGCCCGGCGCCAAATCGCCCTCAACGATCGCTTTTTGCAGCGATTCGAGCAGATGATCGGCGAGAGTGGTTGCGGGGCTTGCCATGTCAGATTGGTAACAATCCGTGGTGTTTTTTGCGAAATGGGGCCGTATGAGGCCATTTTTCGCCCAGATTGTCAACAATATTGAGGTTTTGAGCATGGCGAATGCGTTGGATGAGGGGCAGCTGAGGCGGCTGGGGCCGTGGCTTGAGGCCAATGTTGAGGGCTTCGCGCCGCCGTTCGAGGTGCACAAATTTGCCACCGGACAGTCCAATCCCACCTACGCCGTGCGCGCCGCCTCCGGCGATTATGTTTTGCGCCGCAAGCCCGACGGCAAATTGCTGCCCTCGGCTCACGCCGTGGATCGTGAATACCGGGTGATGGCGGCGCTCGCGTCCACCGACGTGCCGGTGCCCAAGGTGTTCGCGCTGTGCACGGATGAGAGCGTGCTCGGCACGATGTTCTTTGTAATGGCGCTGGTGGAGGGACGCACATTTATCGATCCGTCACTGCCGGACTTTGAGCCAGCGCAGCGGCGTACGGTGTACGAGAATCAGGTGGATCTTCTGGCATCGCTGGCGCGTGTTGATGTGGAGGCGGTTGGTCTGGGCGACTACGGCGCGCCGGGCGATTACGTGGGCCGCCAGATCGCCACCTGGACCCGGCAGTATCGGGCCAGTGAAACCAAAACCATCACGGCCATGGAGTCACTCATGGAATGGCTGCCTAAAAATCAGCCGCCGGACGACGGCGTACGCTCACTGGTGCATGGCGACTTTCGCCTCGACAACATGCTGCTGCATCCCACCCAACCTACGATCAGCGCATTGATCGACTGGGAGCTGTCGACCATCGGCCATCCACTGATCGACATCTCGTATTTCGTGACCATGTTGCGTCTGCCGCCGCATCCCACGCACGGCGGGCTGGGTGGCACTGACCGCGCGGCGCTGGGCATCCCGAGCGAAGAAGCACTGCTGGCGCGATTTGTGGAAACCAGTGGCGTTGAGCCGCCGGCGCGTTGGGAGTTTTATATCGCGTTCCACTTTTTTCGTTTCGCCGCCATTTTGCAGGGCATCGCGAAACGGGTGGAAACCGGTAACGCGTCGAATAAAGCCGCCGCCACCGTGGCGGCCATGGCCGGACCGATGGCGCAAATGGGTTTGTCGATTGCGACCGGGCGCTAGGCGCGGCCGCAAAGGAGATTCAGTCGCACTTGCTCCGCAAAGAGGCGGTTGATTTATCGCTGCCGTGCAATCTGTGTGTTATTCCCAGCGCAACGGCTTGTCGGCCTAACTTAGGGTTCTACTTTTCCCTGCGGACAAACTCTTGGGGCAGATTCTTCGGGAGTTCGTACGGTCGCTGTAACTCCCCCATTTTTTTCAAGGTCAAGTAGTTGTCTCGGAACTGAGTCAGGGCCATGAATGCATTCTCAAATATCCATTGCTCATCTGCATCGCTAAAAGATGCGCCGTGGTACAGCTGCAGAGCATTGTAGTGATCCCAGATTTGTTCTCCGGTAACAGAGGCTTCCGGGTTGTCCAGAATATCCAGAGAGCCGATGTAGTTGATCTGCTTGAGCATCGACAGTCGGCCAATTGCGTTTCCGCTTTGAGAAGTGGCCCGGCGATAGTGAGGACCCGCGTCCGGCGGGCTCGCGTCGTTTACGCCGAGCGCGTACCCGCGCGCTGCGGGCGTCATACACGCGTTTGCTGCAGCATTCGCGACGAACGCAAACATGACGATGGTGAAGGGAAACACCCATCGGCTGACAGTGTTCGATCTGTGAAATTGCATTGGAACTTACCGACGTTAGATCAAATTCGATCCTAGTGCGCACCGTTTCGTATTGCAAAGATGGCGCTACGGCGGACAGATTAACGCGCTGAAAGAAAAGCACCTCAATATCTTTGTGCATTGCAGAGCATGCAATTTTTATAGCACCGTGGGCGCCAATTCAATGCATGGGGTGCAATCGTCAGCAGGTGGTATCGAGGTTAGTCGGGCTTACGCCGCAGCGAGGCCGTGAACTCATCGCTGTCATAGAGCACGTCGAGGTCCTGACGCAGCACCCAGCGTAGCTGTTTGTTGGCAGCGAATAACTCGTTGGACGCCGCCTGATCGATGTCACCTTCGGCATCAACGATGCGCTTCGCGGCTTGTTTGAATTCGAAGTAGGCATCCACGGCATCGCGCGAGAGCAATGGCGCGGCCGGTCCCACCCACCAGGTGCGCAGGTCCGCCATGATTGAGGCGATGTCTTCACGCGTGGAGTGCAGCGTTTCATCAAACACGACGCGTCCCGTGATACCGAACGCGGCCGGGTATTCTTTCAAGCGCAGCTCGTAAAGTTTCTGCCGGTATTTTTCGCTGACTTCGCGTTCGAATTTTTTGCGCGCGAACAGCGCGGTCAGATACGTGCTGACGACGGAGACCACCAGCGACACGACGGCGGCAATGACAGCGGCGAGAATCGTGTCGGAAATGAGCATGGCGGTTCTCTTAAGGTGTTGGTCTCAAGATGGCGCGCGGGCCGCTTAAGCAACCCGCGCGCGACTCTAAGCTTTAAAGCTGTTCGAGCAGCGTTTCAGCCGAGCTGGCTTCTACGCCCTTGCCCGTTTCGATGTTCAGCGCGGTGACCTTGCCGTTGTCCACGATCATCGAGTAGCGCTGTGAGCGTTTGCCCATGCCAAAACCCGTCGCGTCGAGTTCGAGGCCCACTTTTTCGGTGAACTCGGCGTTGCCGTCGGCCAGCATCAGAATCTCACCGGCGTTTTGCGCTTCGCCCCAGGCGCCCATCACAAACGCATCGTTCACCGACAGGCAGGCGATGGTATCCACGCCTTTGGCTTTGATTTTGTCTGCCAGTGCCACGAACCCTGGTAAGTGCGCCATCGAGCAGCCCGGCGTAAACGCACCCGGCAGTGCAAACAGTGCCACTTTTTTGCCGCCGAAAATTTGTTCGGTGGTCAGGCTTTCGGGGCCTTCTTTGCCCATGGTGCCCAGCGTGCAGGCTGGAATTGAGTCGCCAACGTTAATGGTCATTATTTCTCTCCTGATTCGAGAAGTTGTTCAATGTCACTGTGAATTGCGTCCGGCTTGACCGCAGGCGCGTAGCGTTTCACCACACGACCGTCCTGATCCACCAGAAACTTTGTAAAATTCCACTTCACTTTTTTCGAGCCGAGCAGGCCTGGTGCTTCGTTCTTCAGATGTTCGTAGAGTGGGTGCGCATCGCTGCCATTGACGTCGATCTTCTCAAACATCTGAAACGACACGCCGTAGTTGATCTCGCAAAACTCGCCGATGTCTTTGGCCTCACCCGGCTCCTGCTTTCCAAACTGGTTGCACGGAAATCCGAGCACTTCCACGCCTTGCTCGTGGTATTTCTGATAGAGCTCTTCGAGGCCCTGATATTGAGGCGTGAAGCCGCACTTGCTGGCGGTATTGACGATGAGACTGATCTTGCCCTTGTAGTCGCCAAGATCGACGTCTTTGCCGCTTAGGGCGCGACACGAAAATTCGTAGGCCGTGGTCATGAGCGCGCTCCTGCGCAAAAACTGAGCGCCAAGTTACCGCGCTGCTGCGCGCTTCTCAAGTTTGCGGCTTAACGTGGCGTGTGCTCGACCAGATCGGCGCGCACTCGCAGGTCGTCGTTTTTGTACTGTTCGATGCGCACGGGCAAATAGCCGAGTTCCTTGGCGCAATACAGGATCGTGCGGCGACTGGAGCCCTGATTCTGATGGCGGACTTCGCGCACTTCGAAGCGACCGAAAGGGACTTTTATGGTCTGGTCGCCGGCCTGACTAATGGTGAGGTTCTTGCGGCGTTCGCCGTCGAGCATGGTATAGCCGGGGGCGCTGCGGCCGTTCAGCAAATCCAGCATGAGCGCGTACTGTAGCGACAGACGGTCCAGCGTCAGCGTATCAATGTCGTAGTTCAGAGGCGTGCCGTCGCTGTCGCCGGATGCCGTGCCGGCGTCCCAGTCGAACGTCAACGCGCCACGCTTGTCATTGCGCGCAATGGTGTCGCGCAGTTGATAGCTGAGCGGTCGCACCCGGTTTTGCGCAATATCGAAGCTGACGGTTTCCTCGAGTTCGCCGCCTGCCAGAAGCGTCGCGAACCCTTTTGGCTTGAGGTACGAACGCGCCTGATAGCGCCCGTCCTCATGTGCCAGCGACATCGTCATGCGGCCGCTCAGGCCACTCATGCGCACTTTGTAGCGCGCCTCAAACGGGGCGAGTTCGGTGCCGTCCTGCGCGAACGCCGGTGCGCCGAGGAGCGTACTCGTGGCAATCAGCATGGCGAATAATCGAAATGGCCTCATTGTGGTGCAATTCTCCGTATTTTCGAGCAGTGTACGGGATTCGTGCTGAACCCTACCTTAATAGTCGTAATTATCACTATAGCTGACGCGTCGGATCGCCTATCCTTGGCCATCCGAAGCGAGCGCTGTGCCCGCATTTAAATTGAACTTTCTATGAGCCAGATTATTCCCGTCGAGCCGTTTGACTATGTCGTTTTTGGCGGCACCGGCGACCTGAGTATGCGTAAGCTGTTTCCCGCGCTGTACTACCGCGAGGTAGATAATCAGCTGCCCGAGGAGGCAAGCGTTATTGCCGTGGCGCGCGGCGAATTGAGTCAGGATGCCTTCCTGAGCCAACTCGAAGCAGCCTGTCGCAAAAACGTCGATCCGGAGTACTTCGACCCCGAAGTTTGGCAGCGGTTCGCCAAGCGCTTTCGCTACGTGCGTATTGATGCGCTCACGCCGGAAGGTTATGCCGATCTGGCCCCCATGCTGGACCAAACGGGCGCACGCGTCCGCATCTTTTATTTGGCGACTTCGCCGCGCTTGTTTGGCTCGATCTGCCAAAACCTGGATGCCGCCAAGTTAATTACCCGCAGCACACGCGTGGTGCTGGAAAAACCTATTGGTCATGATCTGGCGTCGTCTTGCGAAATCAATGATGAGGTGGGTAGCTACTTTCAGGAAGACCAGATCTACCGCATCGACCATTATCTGGGTAAAGAGACGGTGCAAAATCTGCTGGCTCTGCGCTTCGGCAATATTTTGTTTGAAAGCGTGTGGTCATCAGCGGTGATCGACTACGTGCAAATTACGGCGGCCGAAACCGTCGGACTGGGCGCGCGCGCGGGCTATTATGATTCCAGCGGCGCGCTGCGCGACATGGTGCAGAATCACTTGCTGCAGTTGTTGTGTCTGGTTGCGATGGAAGCGCCCTACAAAATGACGGCCGACGCCGTACGCGATGAGAAGCTCAAGGTGCTCAATTCTCTGCGCCCAATCGAGGATCCGTCGTCACAGGTGATTTGGGGTCAGTACAAGGAAGGCGCCATTGGCGGCGAGTCAGTGCCAGCCTATGAAACCGAATTGGGCAAGCCCAGTCGCACCGAGACGTTTGTGGCGCTGAAAGCCAATATCGACAACTGGCGCTGGGCCGGCGTGCCGTTTTATCTGCGCACGGGCAAACGCCTGAATCGTCGCCATTCTGAAATTGTCATCGGGTTTCGCGGCATACCGCACTCGGCGTTTCCGGCTGAGGCTGGTGCGATTGCCAGCAATCGACTGGTTATTCGCCTGCAGCCTGACGAGGGTGTGGGGCTGCGCCTCATGACAAAAGACCCGGGCCCGGGCGGTATGCGATTGCGCACCGCGCCGCTGGATCTTACCTTCGCTGATGAATTTAACGTGCGCTATCCAGATTCCTACGAGCGTTTGTTGCTGGACGTGGTGCGTGGCAGCTCTACGTTGTTTATGCGCCGTGATGAGGTGGAAGCGGCGTGGCGCTGGGTCGGGCCCGTGATCGACTATTGGGAGAACGCAACCGCCGAGCCCAAGGGCTACACCGCCGGCTCCTGGGGGCCAACCTCCGCCGCTACGCTGATCGACCGCGATGGTCACAGCTGGCACGAAGACATGAATTAGGATTATCCATGGCAGTTTGCGAACATTTTTTCCCTGATCACGCGTCACTTTTGGACATGCTCGTGTCACGCATCGAGCGTTGCCTCGAGCGTGGCATCTCTGAAAACGACAAAGCGACCTTTATGATTTCTGGCGGTTCAACGCCCAAGCCGTTGTTCGAGTTGCTGTCCAAAAGCGAAATCGCGTGGCGCCACGTCAGCTGCGCGCTGGTGGACGAGCGCTGGGTGGCCGAAGATCACGAGGCCAGTAACACGGCGTTGGTGCGCGAGCATCTGCTGCGTGACAAGGCACGTCACGCGCGGTTTCAGCGCACGTGGGTGGATGACAAAACGGTTGAGGAGCGTGTCGCGCAACTCAATGAGCGTGGTTTCTGGCGCGACCTGGAACCCACCGTTACGATCCTTGGTATGGGCAGCGACCTGCACACCGCGTCCATCTTTCCTGATGCCGATCACACGGTGACGGCTCTGGCGCCCACGGCGCCAACGTTGCTGCACACCTACCCAACCGGCACGCCCACCAATCCGCCGTTCGACCGCGTCACGCTCAGTCGCAATGCGATTGCCAGATCGAGTGAGCTGATTCTTCTTCTGCGCGGCGACGAAAAACGCGAACGTTACGAATACGCGAAAACACTCACGCCAGACAATGCGTCGAGCGCGCCAATCGTTGCGCTGCTGTCTGACCCCGACCTGCGGGTCGAGGTTTACGGTTCACCCTGACAGGATTTCATTATGGTTTTGCATCCGGCAATTGATCGGGTTACGGACACGATTCGTGAGCGCAGCGAGGCCACGCGCTCGGCGTATTTAAAGCGCGCTGAGCTCGCGCGTCGGCACAAGCCTCAGCGCGGCAATCTGTCGTGCAGCAATCTGGCGCACGGTTTTGCGGCCTGCGGTGGTACGGACAAAGACACGCTGGCAGAAACGCGCGCCATCAACGTCGGCCTGGTCTCGGCCTATAACGACATGCTCTCGGCGCATCAGCCGCTTGAGGTGATGCCGGCGCAAATTAAAGCCGCGGTGGCAGAGGTCGGCGCCGTGGCGCAGTTTGCCGGTGGCGTGCCGGCCATGTGCGATGGTGTGACGCAGGGTCAGCCGGGTATGGAGCTGTCGCTTTTTAGCCGCGATGTCATTGCGCAGGCCACGGCGGTTGCGCTGTCGCACAACATGTTCGACAGCGTGCTGTGCTTGGGGGTGTGCGACAAGATCGTACCGGGCCTTCTGATGGGCGCGCTGGCCTTTGCCCATCTGCCGGTTATTTTTGTGCCGGCGGGGCCGATGCCCACGGGCTTGTCCAACGACGACAAGCGCCGCATTCGGGAGCGTTACGCGGCGGGCGAAATCACGCAGCGCGAACTGCTTGCGGCAGAATCCGCGGCCTACCACTCGCCCGGCACCTGCACGTTTTACGGCACCGCCAACTCCAATCAGATGCTCATGGAGATGATGGGGCTGCACATTCCGGGCACCACGTTTGCCCAGCCCGAATCGTCACTGCGCGCGGCGGCGACGCGTGAAGCTGCCCTGCAGGCCACACGCATTACGGATTTGGGCGATGACTACCGCCCGGTAAGCCAAATTGTGGATGAGCGTGCCATTGTGAATGGACTGGCCGGGTTGATGGCCACGGGCGGCTCCACCAATCACACGTTGCATATTATTGCGATCGCCCGCGCGGCCGGCATTCTGATTAACTGGGACGATTTTGAAGTGATCTCACAGGTTGTACCGCTGTTGGCGCGCGTGTACCCCAACGGCAGTGCCGATGTGAATCATTTCGACGCAGCGGGCGGCATCAACTTTGTACTGCGGGAACTGCTCAGCAAAGGTCTGGTGCACGGCGACGCCAACACCGTGAGCGGTGATGACGGCCTGGCGGGCTACGCCTGTCGTGTGTCACTGGATAACGGCGCGCTGGCCTCGGTTCCGGTGCCGGAAAAAAGTGGCGACGACACGATTTTGCGCACTGTGGATAAGCCGTTTCAAGACGATGGCGGTCTGCGTTTGCTGCGCGGAAATTTGGGCCGCAGTGTCATCAAGACCTCGGCGGTCAAGCCTGAGCACTGGCTTGTGGAGGCACCGGCGCGCGTGTTCGCTTCGCAGATCGCATTCGTGAACGCGTTCAAAGCCGGCGAGCTGAATATCGATTTTATTGCCGTGTTGCGCTGGCAGGGACCACGCGCCAACGGTATGCCGGAGCTGCACAAACTCACGCCCTATCTGGCGCTATTGCAAAGCGCCGGGCGCAAGGTGGCGCTGGTCACTGACGGGCGCATGTCCGGTGCGTCTGGCAAGGTGCCGGCGGCCATTCATTTATCGCCTGAGGGTCTGGCTGATGGCCCGGTCGCGCGCGTGCGCGACGGCGACATGATGCGACTGGATGCCGCCAACGGCGTGCTTGAAGTGTTGGTGGATGCCGACGAATTCGCGCAGCGCTCGCCCGCACCGCCGTCACTGGTCGACAACACGGTGCTCATGGGGCGCGAGTTGTTTGAGCCGTTTCGCCAGATGGTGGGCATTGCCGAAGAGGGCGCCACCATTTTTGGCGCGCCCCCGACTCATGTGCCCGACGAGACTGAACTCGCCGAGGGCTACACCTTCCCCGACGAGGCGTAGGGCTTAGCGGCCCGCGGCCGCGTCAAACGCGGCCAGCACGTCATCAATTTTCGGCCGTTTGCGGTAGCTCTTTTCCGCAAATTTCGCGGTGAGCTCGCCTTTGCTGTTGAACACCATGATGCCCGGATGGGGTATGCCCTCGCCGGCAGAACCGGGTTTTTGATCTTCATTGCGAATACCGAAGGCATCGATCACTTTCGATTCCGGGTCCGACAGAAGGCGAAAGCCAATATCGAACTGCTCGGTAAAGCCGCCCAGCACGTCCGTGTTGTCATAGCTGATCGACACCAGCGTCAGACCGCGCTTCTCAAAATCGGCCGCGCGCTCCGACAGTTCGATCAGCTGGCGTTTGCAGAATGGGCACCAATCGGCTGAGCGCACGAAGGCAATGGCCAGGCCGTTGCCTTCGCGACCCAGTGCTTCAAGTGAAACGTCATCTCCATTTGGGGCGCTGGCGGTCAGTCCAGCGGGCAGCGAGCTCCCGAGCGCCGGGCCCCAGTCGTCGGCAGCAAAGCTGCTGATTCCGCTTAAGGCCATGATAATAGTGGCAAAAGTGGCTTTACTTATGAGGTTGCGCATAGGGTTCTCCGAAGGTCGCATCGTTTAGTCTCGGGGATAAGAACGGGTCAGAGCCCGGATTATTTCACAGGATGTGAGAATTATTGTCGGTGGCGCCTGCGGATGTGACCGACATGGGTGCGACCACGGGTGTGATCGGGCAAAATATCGGGTTTTGCGCTGGGCCACACGCTATGCCGGACCTTTACTACGCTGCCGCCTGTCAGACCGATTTCGACGCGCCGTCCACGCGCGATGATATTGCTGCGCGCACGCGACGCATGGCGCAAATGATTGACCAGGCCGTGCTCGGCTACGAACCGTTTTACGACGTGCGTTTGATTACGTTCCCAGAGTTCGCCCACGCAGTGCCCATTTATCCGTCGGTCAAAGAGCTGCGGCGCAAGCTCGCCGTAGAGCTGCCCAATGAGCACACCGAGGTGTACGCGCGTCTGGCGAAGAAATACGGCTGCTACATCCAGACCGGCACGTTCCTTGAGATCGATCCGGATTATCCCGACGCGGTGTTCAACACCACCTGTCTGATTGGGCCGGAGGGCGTGCTTAGCCGCTATCGCAAGGTGAATCCGTGGATACCCTGGGAGGTGCACACCTCGCCGCACGATATCCCGGATTATCCGCACGACCCGTTCCCCGTGGTCGATACACCCATCGGCAAGCTGGGCGTGGCGATTTGTTACGACTGGCTGTTTCCCGAGACCATCCGTGAAATCGCCTATCGCGGCGCCGAAGTGATTATCCGCGTGTCAGCCTACATGGACCCGTGGGGCACCGCCTCGCCAATGGACTGGTGGACCATGATTAATCGCACCCGCGCGCTCGAGAGCACGGCCTATGTGGTGGCATCGAATCAAGGCGCATCGCTGAAGCACTATCCGCCATTTAGCTGGCCCGGCGGCAGCATGGTGGTGGATTACGACGGGCGGATTTTGGCGCAGGCCGAAGCCGGCGGCGGCGAACGTATTGTGGTGGCTCCAATTGCGATCGACACGCTGCGTCAGGAGCGTGCGCGGCGCACCGGTCACGACATCCGGTCGCATTTTCGACGCGAAATACATGGGTATCTGGACCGCTCCTATCTTTGTCCACAGGAAAGCGGCACGATTACTATTGAGGGGCTGGGACAGCGAATCGCCAGCGCCAAGAAAAAAATTCCAATCGAATGAGCGCCGCACACATTATGTTTAGACGTTGTCCCGGATTGGCCTTAGCAATGGTCGTCCCGTTTTTCTTTCTTTTGACAGCTTGCGGCAGCTCGGACGACGCGTTGCCAGTGGCGCAGCAGGCGCAGCTTCTGCTAAGCGATGAAGACGTCGCGCTGAACAATCGCGGCGTCGCGCTGATGGGCTACTTCGACTATCCCGGTGCGCAGGCGGTATTCACTGAGGTCGTGCAGCGGCAGCCCGCATGGAGCGATGCCAAGGTCAATCTGGCGATCGCGACGCTGAATCGCCAGACCGAAGGCGACGAAGAGCGTGCGCTGACGCTGGTCACCGAGGTATTGACCGACGACGACACGCATTTGCGTGCGCATTACGTCAGCGGTTTGCTCAAGCTTTACGCCGGCCAAATGGAACAGGCCGCCGCGCATTTTCAGACCGTGCTGGACGGTGATCCCACCGATGCCTATGCCGCGTATTATCTGGGTCAGTGCGTCGCGCACAACGATGCGCAGGCCGCGCTCGCTTTGTACGCCCGTGCGCGCACGCTGGACCCTTACTTGCGCAGCGCCTACTACGGCGCCGCGCAGCTGTTGCGTCGCGAAGGTGATCGCGATGCGGTCAAAGAAAATCTCGACGCTTATGCGCGTCTGGCGAACAACCCGCGGGCGCGTCTGGCAGAATTCAAATACACCCGTATGGGCAAACGCGGTAACGCGTTAACGGTTGATCGTAGCGACGCGCAGCGTGAGGGCGCGCCTGAGGGAGACTTGTTTGGTTCACCGGTAGCGCTGGCCCGGCTCAGTCGCATGTATCGTGATGCCAGCATGACGGTCGCTGATATTCAGGGCGACGGCATCATTGATTTGTATTTGGCCTCAGGCACCGAAGACGTGCCCAGTGCACTTTTTGTCGGTGCCGAGGACGAGCTGCAGCGGGTCTCCGATCATCCGCTGGCTCAGGTCGCCGGTGTGCGCGCCGCGGCGTGGGGCGATCTAAATAACGATGGTCTCACCGACGTGTATTTGTGCCGCGACGGTGGCAATCAGGTGTGGGAACAGCGCTCGCGCGGGCAGTGGAAAAACGTGACGCGCAAGAGCAAAGCCGGCGACGGGGACGCGCGCTGCAACGACGCGGCGCTTCTCGATGCCGACCACGACGGCGATCTGGATATTCTGGTCGCCAATGAAGATGCGCCAACGCAGCTCTACAGCAACAATCTGGACGGTAGCTTCCGACCCTTGGGCGGCGAGCGCGGACTGAATTTCGGCGACGCCCCGGCGGCACAAATTCTGGCCACCGATCTGGACAACGATCGCGACGTGGATTTACTGGTCATCGGTCACGCGCCGCCGCACCAGATTTTTTGGAATGATCGGCTGTGGGCGTATCGACTCGACGAGCAAAACGCGGCGTTTGCGTCGGCGGATATTCAAGGCGCCGTGGCGCTGGATGCCGACAGCGACGGCCACACCGACATCGTCACGTTTGGGGCGAGCGGTGCGCTGAACCTGTGGCAGCGTGATGCGGCGGGCAAACTCACCGCGCGCAAACTGATGGATGTGCAGGTGGACGAACGCAGCACATTGTCGGCAGTTGAGCTTGACGGTGACGGCCGCGCGGAGCTGCTGCTGCGTGACGTGAACGGCGTGCGGGTGTTCGCACTTAACGCCCGTGGCGAGGCGGAAGAACGGTTTGCGCTGAAAGCCGATGTGGGCGCGGCGCTGGCGGTGGTGGAGAGCCCGCGTGATGGCCCGGGATTGTGGGTTACCGAGCGTAGCGTCGACGGCGTGCAGCTGCGCCGGTTTGCTCCGGGGGCAGGGCGCGCGCGCTTCGCCGCGTTTACGTTTAGTGGTAAGGAGCAGCAGGCCGATTCGATGCGCTCCAACCGCTCCGGGATCGGTACCCGCGTTGCGTTGCGCACGGGCTCGAACTGGTCACTCACCGATACGTTTGATCACGACTCAGGTCCTGGTCAGAGCCTGCAGCCATTGGCGTTAGGCCTGGGCGATGCGCCGCGCGCGGATTACATCGCGCTGACCTGGTCCGACGGCGTGTTTCAAACCGAACTGGATCTGGCGTCGGGCGAGCTGCATGCGCTCACTGAAACCCAGCGTCAGCTGTCCAGCTGCCCGGTCGTGTTTGCCTGGAACGGCAGCGAATATGGTTTTGTCAGCGACGTGCTCGGTGTGGGCGGTATCGGTTTTTTGATCGAACCGGGACGCTACGCCACACCGCGGCCGTGGGAATATTTCCTGCTGCCCGACAGCGCATTGCAGCCCAATGAAAAAGGGCAGCTGTCATTAAAAATTACCGAGCCGATGGAAGAGATCGCGTATCTCGATCAGGCGCGACTGCATGTTTATGATCTGGCGCCGGGCTGGTCCATGGTGCTTGACGAACGCATGGCCACGGGCGCGCCCGCCGCGACCGGCGAGGCATTGTTTTATCGTCAGACGCTGCTGCCTACACGTGCATTGAATACGGCGGGTGAGGATGTCACCGCCCGGGTGTTGAGTGCCGACCATCTGGCCGTGTCGCCCGGCGATTTGGATGCGCGGTTTATTGGTCGCACGCGTGCACCTCACGTGCTCACGTTCGAATTTGATCAGGCGCTGAATGTGGATGGCCGGCGGCCGGTGTTGATCGCTGACGGCTGGGTGGAATATCCGTATTCACAGACCGTCTTCTCGGCCTGGCAGGCCGGCGCGGGTTACGTGCCGCCGACGCTTGAGGCGCGAGATACTGACGGCGTTTGGCACACCGTGTATCCAGACTTCGGCTACCCGGCGGGCATGCCGCGGCGCATGGCGCTGCCGCTCGATGACCTGCCCGCAAACACCGTGGCGCTGCGTTTGTCGTCGTCGCTCCAGCTTTATTGGGATGCGCTGGCCGTAGCGCTGACCGAGGCGCCGGGCAGTGCGGTTACGCGCAGCGAAGCGCCGCTTACCGGCGCGCAGGTGGCACAAACCGGCTTTCCGCGTCGGCTGGCGCAGCCGCAGCGTCGTCCGGATTACAACTATAACGAACGCAAATCGCTCATGGATACGCGCTTCCTGACCGGTTTTTACACCGAGTTTGGTGACGCCCGCGAGTTGGTGGGTCCGATGGATGATGCGTTCGCGATCTTTGGTCCCGGTGAAGAAATCCAGGTCGATTTCGACGCGCCGGCAAACATTGCCAACACCTCGCGCCACTACGTGCTCGAAGTGCGTGGCTTTGCTAAAGATATGGACATGTACACCAACACCGGTGGTCGCGTTGCGCCACTGCCGCGCGCGTTGGAACAAAGCGCGACACGGGAGAAGCTGCACGCGAAATACAACACGCGCTTTGAGGCGGGTCACTAGTGGATCGCGAAACGCGCCGTAAACGCCTGCGCGAGCCGGTTGTCGGGCCGCGTCTAAAGATTGTTCTTATAGTCGTCTTTGCTCTGTTCGCGCTGCTGAGCGTGACGGCGCTGTATCTGAGCATGACCACACTGATGGAGTGGTACACGCAAACCACGTATCAGGGCTACTTCTATCAGATTGTGTTTCTGGCCCACCTGATTCTCGGGCTGCTCATTATTTTGCCCGTGGTGGTGTACGGCGTGGTGCACATGCGCCGGGCGTGGTTCCGACCCAACAAGCGCGCCGTGCGCGTGGGCTATGCCTTGTTCGCCGCGGCGCTCGGGCTGTTGCTCAGCGGGCTGGTGCTGACGCGTGGTATTCCGCTGATTGAAGTGAAGGACCCGGCGGCGCGCAGCATCGCGTACTGGTCGCACGTTATTTTGCCGCTGATGGTGGGCTGGCTGTTTGTGCTCCATCGTCTGGCAGGCAAGCGCATCAAATGGGCCGTAGGTGGCACGGTGGCCATGGCCTCACTGGCGATTGCCGGTATCGCGATGGTGCTGCAGGCGCAGGACCCGCGGAAGTGGAATGAAATCGGACCCGATTCGGGCGAGCAATATTTTTTCCCGTCGCTGGCGCGTACCTCGTCGGGGCAGTTTATTCCGGCCCGTGCGCTCATGAACGACGCCTACTGCGCCGAGTGTCACGAAGACACGCACGATTCGTGGCTGCACAGCGCGCATCACTTAAGTTCGTTCAACAATCCCATGTATCTTTTTTCGGTGCGCGAAACGCGGCAAAAATCGATTGAGCGCGACGGCTCCGTGCAGGCCGCCCGATTTTGCGCCGGGTGTCATGATCCCGTGCCGTTTTTCTCCGGTGCGTTTGATGATCCCAACTTCGATGACGTGAATCATCCCACGGCCCATGCCGGCATTACCTGCACTTCGTGTCACGCCATCACCAACGTGAACAGCGTGCGGGGCAATTCCGATTTCACCATTGAAGAGCCGCTGCACTATCCGTTTGCGTATTCGGACAACCCGACATTGGCGTGGATTAATCGCGCGCTAGTGAAAGCCAAGCCTGAATTTCACAAAAAAACCTTCCTCAAACCCCTGCACCAGACGACAGAGTTTTGCGGCGCGTGCCATAAGGTGCATTTGCCCGAAGAACTCAATGCCTACAAATGGCTGCGCGGACAAAATCATTACGATACATTTTTGCTCAGCGGCGTGTCGGGTCATGGCGTGACCAGCTTCTACTATCCGCCCAAAGCGCAAACCAACTGCAACGGCTGTCATATGAAAGCCGAAGCCTCCACCAGCTTTGGTGCGAAACGGCTGGACGACAGCGGTGAGCTGAAAGTGCACGATCATCAATTTCCAAGTGCCAACACCGCGCTGGGACATCTCAATAACGCGCCGCCCGAGGTCAATGAGGCCCATCGGGAAATGCTCGAGGGTTCGCTGCGTGTCGATTTCTTCGGCCTGAAAAAAGAAGGTCGGATCGATGGCGAATTAATTGCCCCGCTACGACCGCAGGTGCCGGCCGTGCAGCCGGGCGAGTCCTATCTGCTCGAAACAGTGCTGCGCACGCTCACGCTGGGGCATCCGTTTACCCAAGGCACGGCCGATTCCAATGAAGTATGGCTGGAGGTGACCCTGCTGGTGGATGGCGAAGTGGTGGCCACAAGCGGCGAGCGCGACGAGCGCGACAACGCGGTGGATCCGTGGTCGCATTTTGTGAACGCCTACGTGCTCGATCGTCACGGCAAGCGCGTGGATCGCCGCAATGCCGAAGATATTTTCACAGTGCTCTACAGCAATCAGATTCCGCCGGG
>JBGCEL010000032.1:0-12572 GCA_045106455.1 Gammaproteobacteria bacterium | reverse complement strand
GGCACGGGTATTGGCTCGACCGAGGGCATGGGCATTTGTCATGCCTACGCACCGGACGGACGCTGCATTTCGCTGCTCAAAATCCTCCTGACCAATTTCTGCGTCTACGAGTGCAGCTACTGCATTAATCGCAATTCCTCCAACGTGCGGCGGGCGCGCTTTAGCGTGGAAGAAGTGGTGTCGCTCACGCTCGATTTTTACAAGCGCAATTACATCGAGGGTCTGTTTTTGAGTTCGGGGGTTATCCAAAACCCGGATTACACCATGGGCCAACTGGTGGCCGTGGCCAAAACCCTGCGTGAACAACACGATTTTCGCGGCTACATTCATCTGAAAACCATCCCGGATGCCGACGGCGATTTACTGGCCGCTGCCGGACGCTACGCGGATCGCTTGAGTATTAATGTGGAGCTGCCGACCCGCGATGCGCTGTCGACGCTCGCACCGGAAAAAGACCACCACACGATCAAGCTGTCGATGGCGCGCATTCGCACACGGCGCGATGAAGCAAAATCGGCGCGGCGCAAGAAAGCGCCCACCAACCTCACGCCGAAAAAAAACCGCCCGCCGCGTTTTGCACCCGCCGGTCAGTCGACGCAAATGATCATTGGCGCCGAGCCCTCGTCGGACGCCAATATTCTGGATATGTCTTCGAGTTTGTATTCGTCGTATTCGCTCAGTCGCGTGTATTACTCTGCGTTTAGCCCTATTCCCGACGCGTCAGCCGCGCTGCCGGCGCAGCGAGCGCCGTTAATTCGCGAGCATCGTCTGTATCAATCCGACTGGCTAATGCGTTTTTATGGTTACACCCATGGTGAGATTGTGACCCCGGATCACGCCGGCGGAATGCTGGACCTGGACATCGATCCGAAGCTCAGCTGGGCGCTGCGTCATCGCGAATTTTTCCCGCTCGACATCAACAAGGCGCCGCGCGCCAAACTGCTGCGTGTGCCCGGGTTGGGCGTGCGCTCGGTGAATCGCATTGTGAAGATGCGCCGCTGGCGCACCTTGAGGCTCGACGATTTAACCGCACTGCGGGCCAGCGTGAAACGCGCGCTGCCATTTATTTTGTGTGCGGATCATCGGCCGGGCCTGGGGGACGTCAGCAGCGAGCGACTGCGCGCGCGTTACGCGGCGCCGGCAGAACAGTTGTCACTAGCGCTGTAGGCCTCGGGTGCACGATCTGTGAAACAACCCTCCTTGTTTGATCAGCTGGACGATCCGCCGGGACAGCGAAGTTTTCGGTTTGTGCCCGAGTTCGAAGCATGGTTTCGCTGTGCGCGGCAGGCGCTGGCGCAAGGGGTGGCACCCGCGCAAGCCTGGTGGTGCGAAGATGCGCAGGCGCCGTGCGCCGACCCTGTGGACAGCGGCGTCGCCATACCGCGTTTCACGGAGCTGGCCGTGCTTGGGGCGTGTCACCGCAGTGCCGATCGATGGGCGCTGATGTACCGCATTTTCTGGCGTTTGAATCGCTCTGAGCCCGAGCTGTGTGATGTGGCGGCAGATCCGGACATAGCGCGGCTGATGCGTTACGCCGCCGCCGTGCGCCGCGACCGACACAAGATGAAAGCGTTTGTGCGCTTTCGCGAGGTGAACGACGGGCAGGCTGATCCGCGTTACGTGGCGTGGTTCGAACCGGATCACAACATCGTAGCGCTAACGGCGCCGTTTTTCGTGCGTCGCTTTACCAACATGCGCTGGTCAATTTTGAGCCCCGAGTTGTGTGCCCATTGGGAGGGGAGTGGCAAGGTTTGGTTTAGCTCCGGTGTGGATAAATCCGCGGCGCCCGAGTCGGATCAACTCGAGGACGCCTGGCGCGTGTACTACAAGAGTATTTTTAATCCTGCCCGGCTCAAGACCAACGCGATGCGCGCCGAGATGCCGCAGAAGTACTGGAAAAATTTGCCCGAGGCGCATCTGATTCCCGAGCTGATCCGTGACGCCAATCAGCGTGTCGCGTCGATGCAGCAAGCCATCAAGACCGAAGACGTGTTGCAGTGTGGTCCGCGCCCGCAAAGTCCGCAGGCCCAGCGCACCGTATCCAGACAACGTGCGGCACCACAAACGCTGGATCGCCTGCACCTGGAGATCGCTGAGTGTCGCGAGTGTCCGCACGCCGAGCGCACAACACAGGCCGTGTTGGGCGAGGGGGCTGCGAATGCGCGCGTCATGATCGTGGGCGAGCAGCCCGGTGATCAGGAGGATCTGCAGGGCCGGCCGTTTGTCGGCCCGTCCGGCGAGCTTTTGGATGCCGCGCTTGCGGCCTGTGATCAAAACCGTGCGGCGCTGTACCTGACCAACGCCGTGAAGCACTTTACGTTTGAAGAGCGTGGACGCCGACGGTTGCACCGCACGCCAACCATTGAGTCTGTGCGCACCTGCAGCGCGTGGCTCCGTCGCGAAATAGCGCTGGTCGATCCGGTGACGGTGATTTGTCTGGGACGTACGGCGGCGCGCAGCGTGCTCGGCGCGTCGGTAGACATTAGTCGGCAGCGCGGTCGCAATGTTCGCGCTGAAGACCGCAACGTTGTGTGCACGGTGCATCCTGCGTGGTTGCTGCGCCTAAGCTATGCGCAGCAAAAGCGACGGGAATTCGAACGCTGGGTAGACGACCTGCGCTATGCGTTTGGCCTCTGAAAAAACGCCTTACGTATCGATGGCGGCGGTGACGGTGGTAATGAGTTTGGTTGCCTCGAAGGGCTTTTCAAGAAAGCCGGCGTAGTTGGCGGCATCAATGGTGTGCGTTTCGCTCGGCAGATCAAACGCGCTCATGAGCATCACGCGCTGATTCGGTGCTTGCTTCTGGATCATTTTGAAAGTGTCGGTGCCGCTCAGGTACGGCATGGCGATATCCATCAGGACCAAGTCGATATTGTGCTGCTGTCGTTTTAGGACCGCGAGTGCTTCATGCCCATCGCGGCACACCGACACGCGGAATCCGGCCTTACGCAGCACGCGCTCGGCAATAACACAGACGGTTTCTTCGTCATCCACGATGAGAATATGCTCGCCCTGCGGCTCTCGTGCCCGCGGCATTTTTTCCTGTGGTTGTACTTCGGTTTCAATGATCGGGAAATAGACTTTGATGGTGGTGCCCGAGCCGGGTTCGCTGTACACACGCAGTGTGCCGCCATGCTGGCGAACGATCCCAAGCACCGCCGCCAATCCCAGGCCGTGGCCTTTTGATTTAGTGGTGAAAAAAGGCTCGAACATGCGTACCTGCTGCTCGGTGGTGAGGCCAACGCCGGTGTCCGCTACTTCGACGTAGGCGTAGTGCCCCGGCTCGATGTCCTCACCGGTGAGCGTCATCATGAGATAACGCTCGGTCAGATGAGTGGACCCGGTGCGAATGGCGATGAGGCCACGTTTATCGCTCATGGCATCTGCACTGTTGGTCAGCAAATTCATGATGATCTGACGAATCTGTGTGACGTCGCCCTTGACGGCCAGCGGTTTGTCGCTCAGCTCGTAATTCAGATTGGCCTTCTGTGCAATGGCAATTTCCAAGAGGTGACTCATTTCACCGACAACCTTTGACAGGTCGAAGATTTCCGGGCCACGGTCGCGCGGCGACGAATAGGCCATGAGCTGCTTGGTGAGTTCGGCTGCGCGACTGGATGCCAGCTCAATGTCTTTGAGTTTTGACAACGCGGGCGAGCCGCTCGGCATTTCGATGGCGGCCAGTCCTGCATTGCCGATAATGGTGATCAGGAAGTTATTGAAATCGTGCGCCACACCTGTGGCGAGCATCGCCAGACTCTCCATTTTTTGTGCCGCCTGCAGACGCAATTCGAGCTCGAGCTTCTCTGCGTCCTGATGCAGCGAGGCGGCGTGAAACGTGAGGTAGATCTCCTCGATGGCGTCGTCTTGCCCGCTCCGTGCTCCGATGTGTGTGAACACGGGAATGGAGCGTCCGGTTGCTGAGATCAGGCGGGCCGAATTGCAATAAGCGGTGGAATGCTGTGCGAGTCCGTCGAGCTTTTCATTGATGCTGTCTTTGCAATCGGGATGAAACAAAGCCATGACGTCGCGGCCAACGAGGCTGTCGGCGTCGCGCCCCAGTGCGGTTGCCAGCGCGGTATTGCACGCTCGAATGGTTGAGCTGGTCGCATCGACCACGGCGAGCATATCGGGCGCGTGCTCAAAGAAGCGCGTATAGACAGCGCTATCATTTTGCTCGCGGTTGCCGCCTCGCTCATCCATGATTCACTCTGTCCCCGGTGCCACAGTTCCCTTACGCCGAGATTAAGCCTGCAGCCTACGCAAAGCGAATTTTTGTTTGTGAATGTATATAAACACCTCTGATTCGCGACAAATTGTTACGCAATAAGCGCCTGAATACGTTTTTCGATGCTCTCAAGCTGCAGATTGCCAGGAGCGCCCATCGACGTTCTGGCGGCCAGACTCTGTGCCGGCGAAATGGCCTCCAGTGCGGCCCGGTCGCCCAGTGCCTGACGATAGGCATCCCGAAACGGCACCCCGTTGGCGGCAAGTTGCAGTGCCACATCAGTGGCGAACATCTCCGGCTCAATCGCATTGCGAAGACGATCGGCATCAAAGCGCATGGTGTTAATCAGGTCAGGGAGCAGGGACAGGGCCTGTAGCGCGTGGCGCGTCGCGCGCAGCATGGGACCTTTGGTGAACTGCAGGTCGCGATGATACGCCCCGGGCAGCGCCAGCAGGCTCTGTATTTCGGTCAGCGCGCCGCTGACTACGCCATAGCTTGCGCGCAGAAGTTCGATCAGATCCGGATTGCGTTTGTTCGGCATGATTGATGAGCCGGTGGTAAATCGATCGGGGAGCGTGACATAGCCGAGCTCGGGCATGCAGAACAAGCTTAAGTCCCAGGCCGTGCGCCGCAGATCAAGCAGCGCCTGGGCCATCGCCGTGAGTGCCTGTATTTCGAATTTCCCGCGACTGTTTTGCGCATACATCGGATTGATTTGGAGTCGCTCAAAACCCAGCGCGTGGGTGGTGTGGTCGCGATCCAGCGGCAGGTTGACGCCAAAACCGGCGGCCGTTCCCAGCGGGTTGCAGGAAATCCAGCGACGCGTATCAAACGCCAGTTGGGCGTTGTCTGCGAAGGCTTCGGCGTAGCCGGCGTACCAGTGACCGGTGGACGACACGACAGCGTGTTGCAAGTGGGTGTAGCCGGGCATGGGCGTGGCCGGGTCGGCGCTTGCCCGCTCAAGAAACGCGCGGGCGCTGGTGGTGCACAGCGCGCCCAGTTGACCGAGGGCGTCGAGCAAATAGAGCCGCGTGGCGACCAACACCTGATCATTGCGGCTGCGGCCGGTGTGAATTTTCTTGCCCACGTCGCCGAGATGTTCGGTGAGCCACGCCTCAATGGCTGAGTGGCCATCCTCGAAACGCTCGTCGAGTACAAAACGTCCCTGTTTGAATTCCTCTTCAAGCTCGCTCAGGCCGTTGCAAAGCGCTGTGCACTCCTTATCGGAAAGTACCTCGATGTTACGCAGTCCCTCGGCGTGCGCGCGGGAGGCACGCAGGTCAAATATGAAAATGTCGCGGTCGAGAAGCACGTCGTCGCCCGCCATAAATTGCATGACGCGCGCATCAATATCCGCGCCGTCTTTTTGCCACAGAAAATCAGCCAATGGGAATGCCCTCATATTCGTTGCGCCCGAGCGCCAAATTCAAATTTTGTACCGCCTGTGTCGCGGCGCCCTTAAGCAAGTTATCGAGCGTCGCGTAGACCGTCAGAAGATGGTCGCGCTGTGCCAAGCCACCAACGCAGGCGTGATGCTGGCCGGCGTTGTGTGCCACCCACGGTGGCGTGGACGTAACCCGGACCAGTGCCTCCTGGTCGTAGCAGTCGTTCAAGCGCGCGTTGAGTTCAGTGGTGGTCAGCGATACGTTGATTTGCAGTGTGACGGTCATCGCAATGCCACGGAAAAATTCCGCGACATGGGGCAGGAAGCGCACTGGCCTGCCGAGCTGACGTGACACCTCGCGTTCGTGGATGTGATCGAACGGTGCGTAGGGCATCACGTTGTGGCGCAGCTTGTCGGGATCGTTTTTGTCCGACGCCGTGGTGCCCGCGCCGCTGTAACCCGAAATGCCGAAGCAGGTGGGTGTGGCGTCCATAAGATCACGAAACGGATGCAGTGCCAGCTGCATGGCCGTGGCGTAGCAGCCGGGGTTGGAGATGTTCATCTTGCCCCGTGCGTTATCGCGTGTGAGCTCGGGCAGGCCGTAGTGCCATGCGTCATCGAAACGGTAGTCGGCACTCAAATCGATCACCGGCCCATCGTGCCCGCCACGGCGGAACGCCTCAACCCACGGTGCGGCGAGTTGATTGGGCAGTGCAAGGATCAACGCATCGACATCCAGCGGTTCAAGTTGCTGCGGCGTAAGCTCGCAAAAACTCAACTCTGAACGGATGCCGCTGACGTGCTTGGCGACAGGTTCTCCCGCATGCTGCCGTGAGCTCGCGTGGCTCAGCGTGAGGGCCGGGTGGGCATCGATCAGGCGGATCAATTCGCCGCCGGTGTGGCCGCGTGCGCCAATCAAAGCCAGACGCGTCACGCTGGTATCTCGATCATCGTGGCATCGAGGGCTGTCGCTTCCTGTACCAGATTAGCGACCAAGTTCATGTCGCTTACGCCGTACCAGAATACCAACCAGTCGTCGGTGCGCACGAAGCCGTCGGCGTGGCGAAAGTAGAACTGATTCACCGGATTGCCGGGGCGCGCGCGCCAGTACAAAGCGTTGTGCCCGTTGCGCACGCGATGCCACAAAGCGCTGCCAATGCCCTCGCCCTGAGCGGCCTCGGTGACGGCAAATTTATCCAGCCGTGCGATGCCAAGATCGCCGGTGCAGATGATGGCCGCCGCCCGATAGCTGTCGCTGATATAAGCCGTGTGCAGTGGGGCGCGCGCAAAGAAGTCTTCTTTCAACGTTTTGTCGAAACTCGATTGCAGCAACTGTGTGAGGCGCGCTTGATCAACGTCCTGCCACGCACTGTGCGCGTTGAGGTTTTCGCCCAGGCGCACGAGCGTGCCCGAACCGCGATGCGTGAACAGTTCGCGCGGCAAAAGCTCAGGCTTGGTGATCGACACGGACGACTCGCGTGGCAGCAGCGCGAGAAGCTGTTCGATTTGCTGCAACTTCAAACGCATGCCTGAGTGCAGCCAGCGCTCCTGCATTAGACGCTCGTAGTCCGTGGACAGATTGATGGAGGAGATGATTTTATCGTGCTCATCAAGAATGCCGCCGGTACCGGTGAGAAAGATGATCTTGAACGGCTGCACGGCGGCGACCAGTGCGTTGGCCGCGACGTCGCCATTGATGTTCAGGATTTGCCCGTCGGCGGTTTCCGCCAGCGGTGAGATGACGGGTATATGACCGGACCCGGTGATCGCCCGGATAGGCTCGATGTCCACGTCGGTCACTTCGCCCACCATGCCGTAGCGTTCGCGATCCAGAAGTCGTGCCTCAAACACGCCGCCGGTAATCGACGTGGCGTCGGAGCCGGCTTCGCGCAGCGCCGCCGTGAGACGCAGGTTTTCGGTCTGAAACACGCGGCGCGCAACTTTGAGCGCGTCGGGTGAGGTCACGCGGAAACCGTCGCGTTTTTTGGTTTCGATATTTTGCTGTTCAAGCTCGCGTGTGAGCTGCGGTCCACCGCCGTGGATCACGATGGGCGTGAGACCCACCTGCTGCAAAAACGTGAGCGATGACGCCAGATCGTTGAGCTGGTTTTCGATGATAGCGCCGCCTACTTTGACCACCGCAAACTTCAGTCCATCGAGATCGGAAAATCGCTTCAGATACTGCTGTACTTCTTTGGGTGTGCCCATGCTGCCGAGCAGCCGGACAATGACGCGGCGCAGGTGCTTATTCGACGCCATGCTGCAAAATCCTCGTGTACACGTCGTGCAGTGTTTCAAGCTGATCCAGCGCGACCCACTCATCGGCGGTGTGGGCCTGTTCGATATCGCCGCTGCCGAGCACCAGCGCGTTCATGCCCGCTTCGCTGAACAGCGCCGCTTCGGTCCAGAAATCCACCGGATCGCTGATCTCAACGCCAAGTTCGCCGGCCAAAATCGCCGCCTCAGACAACGCCGCTGGTCCGCGTTTGGCGGTGGGCAGGGCCGGTGCTTTAAACGGTAATTCAAGACCCGCCACATGGTCAGGGTCGGCCAGATTGACCAGCGCATCGACGATGCCATCCTGGTCGCTGCTCGGCGGAATGCGTAAATTGAACGCGGCCGTGGCACTGGCCGCGATCATGTTGGGCTTCACGCCACCTTCAAAGTGGCCAATGTTCAAACGTACGTCGTGCAGCACTTCGTCGGGGTGCTCCGCGTTGGCTTCCAGTGCGTCGAGCGCTGCTGCACCCCAGCGCATGGCGCGATGCACCGCGCTGTCATTAATCGCGCGCGCACTCGATGCGTGACCGGCCACACCGTGAAATGACAGACGGCCCGATACAATGCCGCGGTGGGACGTGACGGCTTTGCACTGCGTAGGCTCAGCGACCACGATGCGTTTGTAGCCGTGGTAGGTGTCAAGAAAGCGGCGGACGCAGGTGCTGTTGCCGGCTTCCTCATCCGAGGTAATCAGCAAAGCGGCGTCGTTGTCCACGCTTTGGCAGGTGCTCAGCATGACCGCCAGCGCGCCCTTGATGTCGCAGGCGCCCAAGCCAATGGCTTTGCTCTCGGTGACCAGCAGACGAAAAGGATCGCGGCTCCAGCCCTCGGCCACAGGTACCGTGTCCAGATGGTAGTTAAAAAGCAATGTCGGTTTACCGCGCACTGCCAGCAGCGTCACGCTGCCGTTGCCCTCGTCGATTAGCCTAATCTTGAAGCCGGGTAGCTGATCGCGCAGCCAGGAAAACACTTCGCTGTGTTTGTTTAACGTGCGCGGTGGGTTGCGCGTGTCGAAAGCCACCAGCTTATGCAGTACGTCAAGCGTGCGTTGACCATCGTCGGAGGGATAGTTCATCCCACTTCATCCCGATTGACCGTGCTCCACAGGGCCGAGCTTTGGCCGAACAGGCGAATAAATCCCGTGGCCTCATCGACCGTCCAGTCGGCGCTTTGTGCGTAGGTGGCTTTGGGGTTGGTCAGCAGATGTTTCGATTCAATCGCTGTGGCCGTCACCTGCGCACCCGAAGTTTGTAGCGTCACCGTGCCGCTCACGGTGCGCTGGGTGGAGCGCAGATACGCCTCCAGATCGCGGCGCAGCGGCTCGTAAAAGAGTCCTTCGTAGACAAGCTTCACCCACTCACGCGCCGCCAGTGGTTTGAACTGGTTTTGCGCACGTGTGCTGCAGGCCTCTTCCAGCGCGCGGTGGGCCGTGTTCAGTGCCGCCAGCGCGGGTGCCTCAAACGCAACGCGTCCTTTCAATCCGATGGTGGTATCACCGGTATACAGACCGCGACCCACGCCGTACGCGGCAAAGCGTTCGTTGAGGTCGGCCAAAATGGCCGGGCCGCTCATGGCCTTGCCATCAATGGAGGTGATCACGCCTTGCTCAATACCGACGCGCACCTGCAGCGGCTCGGCGGGCCAGTCCTTGCGCCCTGCGGTGGTTTGCCACGCCGCCTCTTCGGGGGCGCCGAATTCATCGATTTCGGCACCAGAGATGGTGACGCCCAACAGGTTTTCGTTAATGGTGTAGGTGGAGGTTTTGTCGCGCACGCCAAAGCCACGTTCTGCGAGCCACTCCTTCTCGTACTCGCGCACGTTGCGCACCGTCTGCTGCAGTTCGCGTACCGGCGCTTCGATGATGTAGTCGCCAAGCGTTGCCACCGTCAGATCAAAACGCACCTGATCATTGCCCATGCCTGTGCAGCCGTGGGCGATGTGTTTGGTGCCGAGTCGATCGCACAGTGCCAGCGCGCTTTTGACGATCAAATAGCGATCCGAACACAACAGTGGATACTGCGCCTGGTACCACTGGCCGCCCCACAGCATCGGGATCACAACGTCGTTCCACACCTCGGTGCTCACATCGGCGACCTCATGCTTCACGGCGCCCAGTTCGAGCGCGCGCTGCGCAATGTAGTCGGTCTCATCGGCGCTGACGCCGCCGGTGTCGACAAACAGTGTCGTGACGTCGAAGCCTTTGTCACGCAGCCAGGGCACGCAAAAACTGGTATCGAGGCCACCGGAAAACGCCAAAACGACGGGAGTATTAGACACGGGATATTCCTTTTTTAAGAATCGAGCAGGTGCGCCATGAGCGCTTTTTGAACATGAAGCCGATTTTCGGCTTCATCGATGGCCACGCAATAAGGTGCATCCATGACCTCATCGGTGGCTTTGATATTGCGCCGCAGTGGCAGGCAGTGACTGAAGCGGGCATTGTTGGTGCGGGCCATCTTTGCCCCGTCCACCATGAAGTGGCGACTGGCCTCACGCACGGCTTTTTCGTCTTCCCAGCGCCCGAAGAAGGGCAGTGCGCCCCAGCTTTTCGCGTAGACAAAGTCGGCGTCGGCGTAAGCGCTATCAATATCGTGCGATACGTTTAGCGAGCCGCCGCTGGCCTGCGCCTGTTCAGCGCCTTGGCTCATGTAGCGCTCGTCGAGCAGGTAGTCTTCGTTAGGACACAATAGTGTTACGTCCATGCCAAATTTGGTGGCAATCAACAGCGCGGAATTGGCGACGGCCGTGTTCAATGGTTTTGGGTGGTAGGTCCAGGTGAGCACGAATTTTCGTTGGTCAGGCTGGCCAAGGTGGTGCTGCAGGTTTTGCATCAGGGCCAGCTCCTGACACGGGTGCACAATCGTCTCCATGTTGATGACCGGCACGCTTGAATATTGCGCTACCGCGCGGATGAGTTTGTCCTGCCGGTCGATGTCCCAGTCCTGAAACTTCGGGAATGCGCGCACGGCAATCAGATCGCAATAGCGCGACAACACCGCCGCGGCTTCCTTGATGTGTTCCTCCGGTTCCCCATCCATCACCGTGCCGAATTCAAATTCCATCGGCCAGGCATCTTTGCCCGGCGCCAGCACAATGGCTTTGCCCCCAAGCTGATGGGCACCGAGTTCGAACGAGGTGCGCGTGCGCATCGAGGGATTGAAAAAGAGCAGGGCGATGGATTTGCCGGCCATGGCGTCCGAGGTGGCGCCGTCGCGAAATAGATTGGCGTGGTCGATTAGTGCCTGGAGCTCGTCGCGCTGCCAGTCGGCGGTGGTGAGGAAATCGCGTTTGGTCATGCTGGCTGTCTTGTGTAAATGAGTGAGGGAAAACGAAAAAACCCGGCGACTGGCCGGGTTTTTAGAAGGTTCGATATGGAATACGAATCCGCTACCCGGCGTGGCTTCTGCCAAGACGGCGCGTACGTCGGCGCTCAACGGTGTTGTGGATGGCGTAATTCATGCTTGAGTTCTAACACGCACGGCGGGCAGGCTGCAAGTTATGTTGAGTGGGGGCCATGTCGAATGTGTTTAAAGAGCCGACAAATGACCGGTTGCCCAGCGGCCATCGCTTCCCGTACCGTGACGGCATTCAAGAGATATGGCCAAAAGCGGGGTGGATATGCCTAAGAAGAAACAGCGTTGCGCCTGGTGCGAATCGGGCAACGAAGACTACGTTGCCTATCATGACGACGAATGGGGTGTGCCTGCCACGGACGATCGTACGCAGTTTGAGTTTCTGATTCTGGAAGGTGCGCAGGCCGGCTTGAGTTGGTCCACCATACTAAACAAACGCGCCGGCTATCGGAAAAACTTCGCCGATTTTGATCCAAAGAAAGTCGCGCGCTTCACCGACAAGCGCATCGCAAAGATCCTGACCGACGCAAGCATCGTGCGTAACAAGCTAAAAGTGAACGGCGCGGTCACAAATGCCCGGCTTTTTCTGGAGGTCGCGAAGGAGTACGGCAGTTTCAGCCGGTACATCTGGGGTTTTGTGAATGATAAACCCATCCAGAACGCGTTTGAGACCAGCGCCGACGTGCCGGCCACCAGTCCGGAATCCGATGCGCTGAGCAAAGACATGAAAAAGCGCGGCTTCAAATTTGTTGGCAGCACCATCATGTACGCACACATGCAGGCCACGGGGCTTGTCAATGATCATGTCGCCAGCTGCTACCGATACCGCCCCGTTAAGCGACTGGCCGCAAGTGTAACGGTCTGATTCAGGCGTGGCATTGGTTTTAGTTTTAGGTCATTATCAAGTCTCGAGAAACTATCTGAAGGAGGTGATCACATGTCGAGTGAGCATAAGCTGAGGTTGAGTCTGTTGGCATGTGCGGTTGGGAGCATGAGCATCTGATCGTCCCCTAAGCGCTAACGCGCTACGTGCATGTGGGCAGGTTCTGCCCGACTCACGGAAGGCCGCGCAATGCGCGGCCTTTTTTTGTGCGTCGTTGAGTCGTATTTTTGCGGTTGGTCCGGCGTCCGCTTCGGTGGGTATACCCCTGGGACCGCCCGAGGACGGGCTAACAACCCAGGCGCATACCCACCGAAGCGGACGCCGAACCAAGTGCGTAATTCGAATTCCGCGCACTTGGGGTTTTAAGAGCAAGAGAGAAGAGGTGGTAGCCGAGAGCGTGGCGCATGCCGAACAGTGCGACACACAATCAGGCTACGCCGCTAG
>JBGCEL010000031.1:0-60065 GCA_045106455.1 Gammaproteobacteria bacterium | reverse complement strand
ACTCACCACATAGTCACGATCTTCAAGCGACAGGTTCGCACTGATCTCGATGCTGTAGGTCACGATGTCACCGACATTGGCGTTGTCCGTGCTAGCCAGCACTTTCACGTCATCTTCGGCACGCGTAATTTCAACCGGGATAAGACCCAGGCTGCCAGTCGGCGTTTCGAGTTCAACCGCACCCAGGTAGGTAACACCTGGCGTCATTTCGAAGTTCCAGAAAACGCGCACGTCGAACGGCTCGCCACCTGGTACTGCGTCCGGTGCTTCCGCTGTGATGCTGCCGTCTGGTGACGGGCTGATCACAGAGACCTGCAACTCGGTGGTATCAACGATGTCGTCGCCGCTGCCTTCGAAGTTGAACACGGCCACCCAAATGACCCCGCCGCTTTCAAGCTGCTCGGCCGTCAGGTCGCAGCGCTCGAGCGAGTTTTCGTTGCCGCTCTGGCACAGCTCTTCGTCTGGGGTGATTTCACGATCAAGGTTGCGATCGATACCCACAAACATGTCGACATCTGGCGCCGTTGAGCCAAGCGTTTCGGCCATGAACATCACTGAACCCGCAGGTACTGTGAAGAATTCAATGACGGTGGACTCACCCGTGTAAGGCGTAAAGTCACCCACTGAACCGCTGATCTCAAGCAGACGATCTTCCGGCTCGGAAATACCATAGGCCGTAACTTCCAGACCGTTCACTTCGGCCGTACGAATACCACCACCCGTGGCAGAACCCGCATCGCGGTCCGCCATCAGTTCGATCTTGTCTGGGAAGATGGCCGCCGCCGTACGTACAACGACGGGCATTTCAGCATCCGGACCACCGCCATCGTGTGACCAAATGGCATGCCCCGAAACCCAGTTACCGGATTCGATACCGGCAACGCTCACGCTGAAGTCCACTTCAACCAATTCACCGGCAGCGGCCGTAAAGCTTGCTGGCGTGGCAGAGACGACCAAGCCGTCCGCGGATTCACTTTGCATGGTGTAGGTGCCGTCGCGCACGATGTGCAGCGTACGGGTGAACGAACATGCGCCCAGACATTCCTGATCATAAAGATAAGGCATGTTCAATGTGCGCGGATCGCCGCCCAGAGCGGGGTTTGCCGCATCATAAGCCGCATCCGTTTCATCCAGCACGATACCGACATTCGCGGCGTGCTGAAGCTGAACGCGACCGCCACCGTAGTCGAAGGGATCCGCCATACGCAGTTCGCCTTCGAACTCGTTTGGATCAACCGCTTCACGAACGTTGTCGCTACCGGTCATGATCAGCGCAGACAGCACTTCTTCGTCCGTCCAGTCAGGCTGCACGGCTTTCACCAGCGTCAGCGAACCGGCTACGTGCGGGCTGGACATCGAGGTGCCCTGCAAGAACGCATACTCTTCGCCGTTGCGGAAACCAGCAAAAATCGCCACACCAGGTGCGGTGACGCTTGGCACGAGCCAATCGAAATCCGTGTACGGTCCGCGTGAGCTAAAGCCAGCCATCTGATCGCCTGCGTCAACGTCAGCGACCGGCGTGCCGGTTGCATCGATCGTCGCAACGTGGCCTGTGCCACTGGCAAGCCATTCGCGGACGGGGCCGCAAGATTCTGCAGAAATCTGAATTCCGGGGACCACATGCGGGTCATCGGCGAGGAACGCCGCGCCACCATCCACATTACACAGTACGAAGCCGGCTGCGCCGCCGTCACGAACGTGTACGCCTTTCAGCGTACGGGCAATAGCGCCGCGATCGCAAAGAACAATTTCGTCACCGTCAAACGTGCCCGCTGGGAAAGGTTGCAGACACTGAGCAGGGTCGCCGCCCGGGTCATTCGGATTGTCGTAATCACCGGCGTAAACAATGCGTCCGGTGTAGCCGCCAGTAATCGAACGACCGCTTGCGTCAGCTGGCGCGCCCGGCGCACCGCCGAAGCTAATCGTTTTGGCCGGGAACGAACGATCGTGGGTACTTGCCGCGATACTGCTCGACCATGGACCGCCACCGGTGCTCGCTGCACTGCCCGGCGCATAGCCGGCTGCGTTGGAGCCCGAGTTACCGGCGGAGTTAGCCATCGAGATACCCGCCGCGCGAGCACCTTTGAAAGACAGCGATTTTGGATCGTTCCAAGGGCTGCCGCCGGCCGAACCAATGGAGTGGTTCAGAACATCGATGCCCAAATCAATCGCAATATCGATCGCAGCGATAATGTCGGCACCGGCACACAGCGGGTTACAAACACGAAACGCGACGAGGTTGGCATGTGGTGCCACACCGGACATGCTGCCCAGACTGTAATCCAGTGGATTACCTTCCGCATCCGGCAACGGTACGCCGCCGAGAACGTTACCGACGGCCGTGCTGGCTACGTGTGAGCCATGACCGTCTTCGTCTTCCGAGCTGTCTGCACTTGCGACCATGTTGTAACGGCCAACCAGCTTGTTATTGCAAACCAGGTCAGGGGTATCGAAACACTCACCCATAAACACGCCATCGCCAAACGGGTTGGTGTGCTCATAGCCGTCGCCGCCCACTGCCTTAAACGCAGGGTGGTCGCCGTTGATGCCCGAATCGATGATACCGACGAGCATGCCCTCGCCCTGCGTACCAGCGACACCGATGCCCTCCAGCGCCGAACCATCCCAAATGGTGGTTGCGCCAATAAACTCCGGACCGCGATCGGTATCGAGCGCGTGTTCGGTGTCGCGCGTTACGCGCACGACGCCTGGCAACTTGGCCACTTCCATGGCGTCTTGTTGCGTCATTGGCACCGACACACCGTTGAACGAGCGCGTGTACGTGTGTTCGGTTTTGAGCTCACGTCCCGTTGCCGTGCGTGCCGCCTGCATGAACGAAGCTTGCTGGCGATCCAGATGGCTTACGTAGGCGCGTGCTGCTGCACTCTTGGTGTTGAGTTTGCGATCGCGTTGGCCGCGTTCGTTAAGGCTTGCGTCAATGCTCGTTGCACGCAGCCCTGCGACGCCACCGCGATACGTCGCCAATGGCGCATCCGCCAGCTGTACGATGTAACGATGTTCGCCGCTCAGACCTTTCTCCGGTACGAATACCGGACCGCCTCGTAATGAGGCCTTAACGTTTTGACGCGCCGGTGCGGCCGCCGTCAAATCTGTTGCCGATACCGCTACGCGGTTTTGCTGAACGGTCATCGCACTCTTGTCTACCGAAACGGCCGCAGCCTGTCCGGTGAAAAAAGTGAGCGACGCCAACCCAGTAATGAGTGATAGTTTGCGCTTCACTACAGCTTCCTCTTGTGGATCCCCAAATGCATTCTTGCTCGAACGACATGCGATGACTCAGACGGCATAAAGCCGCCGGTGAACGTGCAAACAAGAAAAACACCGACCGCCAAAACGTCATGTCAAAGCGCGATGCAATGCGTGACCAAAATTCGGCTCGTTGGTTTTTCTTGCTAGCTGTGTGGTGACCCCCTGTCACTGCACAGCAACGTTCTGCAAAACTACCTCACTGCGTTCCACGCAGTGCCCGCGATAGTTTCGCACTCCCCATATGTTGTTATCGCAACCTTCTTTTTTATTAAGTTCACTTTACCTGTAATCGGTGAACTATTGTAGTCGGATTCGCTCGCCATTCATCACAGGACAATCTTGACATCAGATCGATGTTTTAGGCCTGCCTCACTTGCTGCGACGCACACCGCATGCGTCGCAATCGCAAAATGCGAAACCATCAGACATAAAAAAACCCGGAGACTTTCGTCGCCGGGTTTTTTCGACGAACTTCGCAGCGAACCGCGAAGCGCATCATTGGCTCTAGCGAACCTTAGGCAGACTTGCGACCAAAGCCGACAAGTGCGCCCAGACCCGACAGCATGAACCAAACAGCTGCTGGCACAGGTACGACCTGCACGTCAGCGCCGTTGTAGTCCACATCAAGCACGGTGATGAAATCAACGGCGCTGATGAAAGGACCGCCGATGCCGTCGGTGCCGCTTGGCGACACGTTGAACAGACCAGCTTCGCCGTTAGCGATGAAGGTGATCGTCGCAACGGTAGCAGGACCGGTCAGACCAGCGAATGCGCCGAAAGCGCCGCTGAACAGACGACCGTCTTGCACTTCTGGGTCACGACCGAAGCTTGCTTCGCCGAGACCAGCACTCTGGTAGGTGTCAAAGGTCAGGCCAGCTGCGTCGAAGTTGATGTCGAAGCCGCCGCCCAGGGTGATTTCGCCGTCGCCGGAGAAATCCATGATCAGGTCGAAGGTAAGCGCATCGCCGCCTTCAGCCTGGATTACGCCGTCAATCATCTGATTGTCGCCGGTGTACATCAGCGACATGCTTGCTGCATTTGCGCTCGCCATCACACCCATCAGAGCAGCTGCTCCGATCATTTTCTTAATAGTCATTTTAAAGTCATCTCCCTCGAGAAAGATTTTGTTGATTGTAACTGGCTTGTTTGAGCCTCAATATTCTCAATCCCTGACGTCCTGAATCTCAGAACATTGCCAGCAATTGCAACGTCAGCCTCCACCTTCCAATTATCATGCCAAACATCTAGAACGTTGTTTTTCTTGAGTTTTTGTCACCACCCGAAGGCCGTAACGGTCCACTCTGTCAAGTTTTCCGACGCGGCAAAAAGACCGCACCTAACCCAATCGTCCTGTTCACGCGTACCCTGAGCAGGCCAATAGACTGACGCGAAGGTTATTGCAAAATTTACTTAAGTGCAAGAGTCACTTAAGCGCCTCACCCCGCATTTCAGACACTTACAGCCCAGCCAGCACTTCTTTCGCTTCGTCCTTGCCCGTAAACACGGAGGAATCGTCCTGCAACGCCGCCTCCAGCTCCCGACGGGCGTCGGTCAAGCGATCCTGACGGAAATACGTCATGCCAAGGTGATACCGCAACTGCGGAATCTGTCCGGCCCGGCGCACTGCCCCTTCGAGCAGCTGCTGCGCTTCGTCGTAGCGGCCACGGCGATACGCCAGCCAGCCCAACGTATCCTGAAAAATAGGGTTGGCCTCCGCGTCCAGTTCTTCTGCGAAGCGCGCCGCTTTTTCAAGCGATTCGGCATCGTTGCGATGGTCCGCTACGAGTGCGATGTAGTTGTTGGCGGCCACCGCCAGACTCGAATTCGAGGTCAGGATCGCCTCATAGTTATCAATGGCGTCACCGTAGCGCCCGGTTTGCTCAAGCACATTGGCCTCGAGCAGCAATAGCTCGATATTGCCGGGTGCCGCCTTCAGGCCGCGCTGGAGCGTGGCATTCGCCGCGTCAAAATCCTTGTCGCGCAAGTGGATGCCAATCAGGTTGCGGTAAGCCGGCAGCCACGTGTCGCGCACGTCGAGCGCCTTGAGGTTGGACGCTTTGGCCGCATCCCACTGGCCATCACGAGCCTGCATTTCCCCTAACAGACTCAGACCATGCGCACTGTCGGGATTCGCATCCAGATAGCTCTGCACATACTGAACCCCGCCGCTGCGATCATCCAACCGTACAAAGTTGCGTACGATTGCCGTGAGCACCTCGGATGCCCCCGGATTAACATCAAGCGCTACCTGCAACGAATCGGTGCTGGCCTGATAATCCCCGCGCGCCTGCAGGACGCGACCTTTGACGTAGTGACCCAGCGCTTTGCTCGGATCAATGTCCAAAATGCGCTGCGCCTGGGCTTCGGCAATGTCCCACTTCTGTTGGCGCAGGAGCGCATCCACGTACAGTCGCGCCATCGCCAGATCGCCGGGTCGCTGCTGCACGCCCAACTGAAGAACGTCGCTGACATCATCCCAACGCTGCGCACGCGCATACAGTCGCGCGAGGTCTTTGCGTGCATCCACATTCGCCGGCGCCGACTCGACCAGCTTTTGGTACGTCTCCACAGCAAGCGCCGTTTGACCGCTCTGAGCGTGGGCCTTACCCAACAGCAACTGAGCATTCTGACGCGTGG
The DNA here is from genome assembly GCA_045106455.1 of Gammaproteobacteria bacterium. GTDB lineage: Bacteria > Pseudomonadota > Gammaproteobacteria > Steroidobacterales > JBCCMA01 > JBCCMA01. The sequence continues at coordinate 54,158 of JBGCEL010000031.1, read as the reverse complement.
GATCCGCGCGCAACACGCTGCGCAGATCGACCGTTGCATCGTCAAAGTCTCCGGCCGCCATCGCAAGCGTGGCACGGATAGACAGCGCGTCCGGGTTACTCGGCTCCTCATCCAACACTTCGGCAATAAGCGAACGGCCAACGGCCTCGTCGCCGCGGCTCAATTCAATCGCCGCAAGTTTTGTGCGGGCCGACAGACCGTTTGGACCAAGTCCATCGCGATCGATAATGTCGCGATACACGGATTTGGCAGAATCAAAATCCTTCAACAAGGAGTGCGACTGCGCCAACGCAAAACGGAATTGATAGACGTCTGGTGCGTCCGAAATGTATTCCTGCAGCAGCTTGACCGCGCCGGCACCATCGCCTTGCTGGCCAAGAAACTGGGCCAGCGAGAGCTTCGCCGTAGAATCTTCCGGATCGGCGCTAACGATATCTTCGAGCACCGTGCGCGCCTCATCGCCACGCTTCTGGCTGGCCAGATAGCGTGCCAGAGCGTAGCGATAGGCGTTTTCGTCCGGGAACAATCCAATCAAATCACGCAGCTCTTTCTCGGCCGCCGCGTGGCGACCTTCTTTTTGCAAAATGGTGATTTTGACCACGCGCAGAGACTGGTTGTCCGGCTCGTAAGAAATCGCGCGCGACAGCATCTCCAGCGAGCGCTCAACATCTTCAACCTGGTAGGTTGAGGCCAGAAACGCCAGCGCACTGATGTTGCGCGGGCTCTTGGCCAACACATCGTTGCCAAGCGCGCGTGCTTCCTCGATCTTGCCCTCACGCAGCAGAACGGTGGCCTCGAGTACGATGCCCTCAAGGTTGCCCGGGTCTGCCAACTCAATCGCCGCCACTGACTCGCGCGCGCCTTCCAGCTGACCGGCCGCCGCCCAGATGCGGCCAAGCTTCACCTGTGCCTCAACGTTCGATGGATCAATTTCCACAGAACGGCGCAAGAAGCGAAACATTTTTTGCGGGCTGTTTTCCTGCTCCGCGATCTGCGCCAGCAGGTAGCTGGCCTCAAAGCTGTTCGGGGTGATCTGGAGCGCATTCTTCGCATCCAGTTCGGCTTTGATCAAATCCCCCTGATCAAACGCCGCGTTGGCGCGCGCCAGATAATTTGCGGCCCGCTCTTCTTTGCCCCCGCAGCCGACAACAAAAGCGGCAGCAATCAGGATCAGCAGCCAGGAAGTAGCACGTGTTCGAGTCTTCATTATAGTTCCAGTGTCATTATAGAAGCCGGGCCCGGATTACAGCAGAAATACGCGCACAGCGAAAGCGCTTAAAAGGCCAGACCACGCACGGCAAGTAGGGCCAGGGCAGCAATGCTCGCGATCGGCAGAAACGCTCGCTCCACCCGTTGCCGGCGGCACAAGAACTCGCTCGCGTAAAAAACCACAGCCAGGCGAATGGCCGTATCGGCCAGTGGGGCGGCCGTCAGATTTTCAGCCTGAAGCTGACTTCGAATCACGATCACCAGAACAAATATCATCACCAAATAATCGAGCGGTGTGGATCGAAAGTGTTCGCGATCGGTCAATTGAATGCAGACCAACAAGGAGGCCCCAACCAGCAGGAATGAGGCATTGACCACTTCCTGCCCTGCAAAAGCGAACCCCGGTTGGCCGATTAACGCGAACACCAGCACCACGCCGGTGACGTAGGTGATCAGGCGAATGAAAAAGGCACGTGCGACACCGGGTATAAAACGAACGGCGATGCCGACACCGGCCAGCCCGGCACAGGCCTGCGCAAATTTGGGCAGCACTTCCGCCGGATACAGCGCGGCACCAAGCATCAAAAGTGTGGCCAGGGCTTCGGTCATGCGTGTCGCAAAATCCGGCAACCGCGGATACAGACGCACCAGTTCGCTGGCACGAAACTTCCCCTCGCTCTTAAGACGCGGACGATGCACAAGAAACTCATTCACGCGCGCCAGGCGAAACGCAATCAAGATCAATGCACACATCAAGCCGTAGGCGCCCATCACGATCAGATCGCTTTCGAAACGCAAGAAGTAGGCGCCGACCACCATGGCCGACTGCACAACGTAGATGATGGACACCGCTTCATGATGGTAGAAGCCAAAATCAAGCAGGCGGTGATGAAAGTGATTTCGATCCGGTTTAAACGGAGATCGCCCGGTACGGATGCGCCACATCATTACGGTCAGCGTGTCGAGAATTGGCACACCGAGCAGCAGCAGGAGGATCGCAGGGTTTAGGGCGGTGTTCGCCTTTTGCGTCAGAACAATCGCCAACACGGACGTTACAAAGCCCAAAAACTGGCTACCGGTATCTCCCATAAAGATAATCGCCGGGTGATTGTTGTAGCGCAGAAAACCGCACACGCCGCCAAGCGTGGCAAGTGTTACCAACGCCAGCGGAATCGATTGGTTTTGGTAGAACATCCACGCCAGCGCCGTGAGCGCGATCAGTGAAGACCCGGCGGCTAATCCATCCAGGCCGTCCGATAGATTGATCGCATTGGTGACACCTACGATAAACAGCAGCGTCAGCGGGTAGGACACCCACACGCTGACCGGTTCAATGCCAAGGAATGGCAATATCTCGATACGGACGCCGGCGGCAATCACGATAATGCTGGCGAGAATCTGCCCCAAAAACTTCCAGCTAAAGTGCAGCTCTTTGCGATCGTCCATAAAACCGAACACAAAAATCACGAGTGCACCGAGCATGACGCCACGCAACAGGAGCTCATCGGGCCACCAGATCAACAGAGGCACAAGCGCCCCGGCAACAATGGCAATGCCACCGCTGCGCGGGATAGCACCCACGTGCACTTTGCGCGAATCCGGAATATCCACCAAACCAAGACGCGCAGACACGCGCACCAGCATTGGCACCAGCAGCATGCTGACCAAAAGGGAGATAAAAAAGCTCGAAAAAAGCGTCATTGTTGTCCCCGTCGACCTGGTATTACGGGGCGCTGCAAAAGCAGCTATTTAGTCCGGAACTCGCAGCACGATGTCGGGATACGTTTGCCGAATCATATCCGCCATCCTCGCATCCGCCTCCGCGACGCTGGCCCCTTCCAGAATCGGCGCCGAGTAGCGAATCAGTGCGCCATCGGTGCGATTACGGGTAAAGGCATCCCAAAACAAATACCACTTCACGATGTACTCGTTGGTGACCTGACGCTGGCGTTGTTTGAACCAGTAATACACGAGCATTCTCTGCTCGCCATACGAGATCAACATCCGATTGACTGTCAAATCACCCGCCACCGCATCGATGCCATTGACGTTGTGATTTTCCAGCGAATCGATACGCCAGCCGCCGCCAGGCAAACAGCTACGCGGCGAATGTGCCGACGCGCCTTTGCGCTGGTTGTCATAGTAGGCAACCCACAGTTCGATCGGTGGCAACGCGGGATCGTCTCTAAAATCTGCGCTAAACCAATCTTTCATTTTCAATGCGTCGAGATACTGCTGCTCAACGCGCTTGGTACGCCCGCTCCACTCACCCTGATCCAGAGACATGCTCTGGAACGCGAGTCTTTCCGGGCTTGAGGCCGGCCGCTCCTGAAGATACTGCGAGCCGATCGCCGCGAGCGCGACTAACGCCACGCCGGTAATTAACGGTGCCGTAGGTCTCTTTTGCCCAAGCATCGTCGCATCGGTCACCGGATCGCCAAAATCAACGTTGAATGCTTCACTGAGCGTGCGCTTGTCACCACTGATTTTCATGAGCAGCACAATCTCAAGGAACAGGAGCGCGACGCAGGCCATGAAAATGACCCAGCCCTCAAACGAGTGCAGAAAACCTTCTGCCTGTTCGATACCGTAACGATTCACCAATACGCCGATGACGCCAATGCGGAAACTGTTCATCACCACGGTGAGCGGAATCGAGCTCAAAAACACGAGCACCCGCTGCCACATTTTCCCGCGAAATAAATACGCGCACAAAAAGCCGAAACTCATCAATGGAAACAGGTAGCGCAACCCGCTGCATGCTTCAACCACCTGCAGTTTGTAAACACCCAGATCGATCACGTTGCCCTCGAGATACACGCTCAGGCCAAATGCACGAATGACGGCGACGCCCATCTGCGACGAGATGAGCTGCAACTGTGCCGACAAGTTGTTGTACAAAAACGCCGGCAGCGGAATCATGAAAATGAGATACAGCAGCGGCACCCATAAGTAACGCATGCCCCCACCACCGACCAAGGCCAGGAACAGTCCGGCCAGAGTGATCAAAAATGCGTATTGCACGATGACATAGATCGCGCTGAGCTCGCCGAGCAACATCATCACGAGGCCGACGACCACCATCACGACGCCGAGCCACATACCGCTCCACTGGGCGTTAACCAAATCTCGACGCTCGCGCCAGAGAATGAACAGCGCAATCACGGGAATCAGATAACCGTGGCTGTATTCTTCGCTGTTCCAGCGACCGGCCATGTAGGACAAGCTGCTGTAAAACGTGACTGCCAGCGCAGCCACCGCAATCAGACCAACCGCAATGAGGCCGACGGGCCACGCTTTGCCGCTATTTGCCGTCGTCTCACTCATTGCGTATCTCCTCTAAAACAGATTGGAACGGTTGTCAGGTTCGCTGCTGCGAGGCCTGCCATTGTTGTTATTTGTGCCCGCTAAAAGGGACGATTTCCAAGCGCAAAGACTATCACGGTTTGGCCTTTCAGCCGCGCCGTTGAACACAACAGCAGGCTATCGAACCAGCCATTGCACAATCTTGCGCGCTGGCTTTGCCGCGATGGTCCATGGATAAGGGGTCAGGTCGTTCCGGCGCCACGCTTCGCGGTCTTTGCGGTTGGCCCGCCAGCGATTGCCCCACGACGCGTTGCTCACGCCGCCGGCCCGCATATGCACCATAAAATGCGGAATGTACTGCGCCTGAACACCGTGCTTGAGCATAAACCGGAGCATCAATTCGTAGTCCGCGGCCGAGCCTTGTTCAAGGTCGAACACACCAAATTCTTCATACACACTACGACGGACGAAAACGGTTGGGTGCGGCGGCATCCAGCCCCAGTAGAAACTGCGTGGCCCACATTCGCCGGCGCGCCAGGTACGCAGCGTCTTGCTCACGTCGTCGGCCTCCACGTAACGCAAATCCCCGTACGACAGTTGTACCTCGGGATCTTCAAAAGCCTGCGCCACGCGCGCCAGAACCTGATCGTCCGGATAAAAATCATCGGCGTTCAGAATACCGATGACATCGCCGGTGGCCGCCGCGATGCCTTTGTTCATGGCGTCGTACAGACCGCGATCTTTTTCGCTGATGAGCAAAGAGATGTGCTGATCAAATTCCCGCGCCACCTCAAGCGTGTTGTCCGACGACACGCCATCCACGACAACGTGCTCAACCTCGGCGGTCTGACCCGCAACCGAAGACAGACAATCGGCAAGCGTCGCGCCTGCGTTAAAGGTGGCCGTAATGAGTGACAACGTTGGCACGGTCGCGCCTCAGGCTTCGCGTAGCTGATCAACGTTGGCGCGATACCACGCCACGGTCTCAGCAACGCCCTTCTCCAACGAAATGCGCGCCTTCCAACCCAAGCCGTGCAAACGACTCACATCGAGTAATTTGCGTGGCGTGCCGTCGGGCTTACTCGAATCAAATTCAATACGCCCCTCGTAACCCACCGTCTTGCTGACCAGCGCCGCAAGCTCGGCAATCGACACGTCGTCACCAACGCCCACATTCACGATCGGCTCGGCGTCATAGCTCTCGCCAAGATAAACCGCCGCCGCGGCCAGATCATCGACATGCAAAAATTCGCGACGCGGCGAACCGGTGCCCCACACAACCACTTCGGGAGCCTGATCGATACGCGCTTGTTCAAACCGACGAATCAGCGCCGGCAGCACGTGGGAATTCTCCGGATGAAAATTGTCACCGGGCCCGTACAGATTGGTTGGCATCAGCGAGATCGCTGAGAATCCATACTGTCGCCGATAGGCCTGACACATCTTGATGCCAGCAATCTTCGCCACCGCGTACCATTCGTTCGTCGCCTCCAGCGGGCCGGTCAGCAAACAATCCTCGGGCATAGGCTGTGGCGCCATGCGTGGATAAATGCAGGACGAGCCCAGAAATACAAACTTAGCCGTGTCGTTGCGATACGCCGCGTCGATCAGGTTGGTCTGAATCAGGAGGTTGTCGCGGATAAAGTCGGCAGGATACGTATCGTTGGCATGAATGCCCCCGACCCGCGCCGCCGCATCAAACACCACATCAGGATGCTCTGCCGCGAAAAACGCATTGACGTCCGCCTGACTTGTAAGATCGAGTTCGCTGCGCGTGCGCAACACAAGATTCGAATAGCCGGCGCGCTTGAGTTGGCGCACGATCGCCCCACCCACAAGACCACGATGGCCGGCAACAAAAATTTTGGCCGTTTTGTTCACGTGCAGGGAACCCGCTTCTTATTCGTTATAGCTAAAGGTCTTGAAGCCCTGCTTCGCAACCAACTCATCACGTTTGGCGTCTTCCAGATCGGCGCGCACCATTTCGGTGACCATCTGTTCGAACGACGTGGTTGGCGTCCAGCCCAATTTCTCTTTTGCCTTGGAAGGATCGCCGAGCAGCGTTTCGACTTCAGTGGGACGGAAGTAGCGTGGATCGACACGCACAACAGTGCGACCGTTTTGATCGATGCCCTCTTCGTCGATGCCCTCGCCTTTCCATGAAATTTGCATATCCAGTTCGGCCGCCGCGGCTTCAACAAACTGACGCACCGAGTACTGCACACCCGTGGCAATCACAAAATCTTCAGCCGTATCCTGCTGCAGCATCAGCCACTGCATCTCCACGAAATCACGTGCGTGACCCCAGTCGCGCTTGGCATTCATGTTGCCAAGGTACAGGCAATCCTGAAGACCCAGCGCAATGCGCGCCATGGCGCGCGTAATTTTGCGCGTGACAAAGGTCTCACCACGCAACGGTGATTCATGGTTAAACAAGATCCCGTTGCAGGCGTACAAACCGTAGGCTTCGCGATAGTTCACGATAATCCAGTAGGCGTACATTTTGGCCACGGCGTACGGCGAGCGCGGATAAAACGGCGTTGTTTCCGTTTGCGGAATCTCCTGCACCTTGCCGTACAGCTCCGAGGTCGAGGCTTGATAAAACCGGGTCTTTTTTTCCAAACCCAAAATGCGCAGCGCTTCGAGCAGACGCAACGTACCGAGCGCGTCGGCGTTGGCCGTGTATTCGGGCGTCTCGAACGACACGGCTACGTGACTCTGCGCCGCCAGGTTGTAAATTTCGTCAGGTTGCACGTCCTGAACAATTCGAATCAGGTTCGTGGAATCCGTCATATCGCCGTAGTGCAGAACAAAACGCCGATCCGATTCGTGTGGATCCTGATAGAGATGATCAATGCGGTCTGTATTGAACAACGAAGAACGACGTTTAATGCCGTGAACCTCGTAGCCCTTCTTGAGCAGGAATTCCGCAAGATAGGCGCCGTCCTGACCGGTACACCCTGTAATTAGAGCCTTTTTCAAACCAATGCCGTCCTAGAGTTAATCAAATCGTTCTGTGGGTCAGGAATCTACCAGTTCCTCGGCCATACCGCCCGACATGTCGCCGCCTCGCCCGGCAAACACGCCACCAAGCTTGCGGTCACGAACCACTTCTTTAATGACATCCGGCGTTATTTCTTTGAGCTGCTCTGCAAAGCCGTACACCAGCCCCATGTCGCAAATGCTGTTAATGACCCGCGGCACACCCCGGCTGTAGTACCAAACCATGGAACATGTGCCCTCAGGAAACACGCTGGTCTCGCCGCCGGCCACCTGCAACCGATGATGGATGTATTCGACCGATTCCTGGGCGCTCAGTGCCTCCAGGTGGTAGCTCACAGAAATCCGCTGTGCGAACTGCTTCAGGCTTGGCAACATCAGGGTTGAGCGCAGCTCGGGCTGGCCCACCAGAACCAGCTGCAGCACCTGGTTTTTGTCCGCGTTGATATTGGAGAGCATGCGTAGCTCTTCGAGCGTATCGACCGCCAGGTTTTGCGCTTCATCGATGATCAGCACCGTGCGGCGATTCTGGGCGTATTCCTCGACCACAAAGTTAACGAACGTCTCGTAACGCTCCACTTTTTCTTTGTCTTTGTAGTCCAGCCCAAACGCCATCAGCACCCACTGCAAGAGCTCACCAAAGGACTGATGCGTGTTGCTGATCAGACCCACCGTGGTGTCGCCTTCCATTTCATCGAGCATGCGCCGAATCAACGTGGTCTTACCCGAGCCAATTTCGCCCGTGATCACGCTGAAGCCGGCATTGTTCACCATGCCGTACTGGAGCATCGTCAGCGCCATGCGGTGCTTCTTGCCCAGAAACAAAAACGTCGGGTCCGGCAGAAGCGTAAACGGCTTCTCCGTCAACCCGTAGAAATTCTCATACATTGGATGTATTCGTCTCTATGGCTAGTAGTAAGCCGTGGTGTAGCCTTCGGCCTTGTTCAGAACGGTGCCAAGGATGTTGCAGTCGTTAAGCACCTCATAAACGGTGCCCAATTCCGAATGACCGGTCTGGCCTTCGGCCACCACCAGCAGCACAGCGTCCGCGTTGGGCGAAAACGCCAGCGCATCATCCGTGGCCAATACCGGAGGCATATCAAATATAACGATGCGCTCAGGATAACGGCTCTTAATCTCCGCGATGATGCCCAACATTTCAGGTGAGCTCAGAAGTTCGGATGAATTCTCTACGCGACGTCGCGCCGGCAGCACCACCAGTCGTTCGATGCCCGGATTAAACATCACCTCGGACATGGTCGCGGTCGACTCAAGCACATCGACCAGACCCGCCTTGGGCTCGTACCCAAAAAACTCATGTACGCCCGGGCGCCGCAAATCTAGATCCACCAGTAAAACGGTATGACTGACCTCGCGCGCCAGACTAATTGCCAGATTGACCGCCGTGAGGCTCTTGCCCTCAGATACGCCGGCACTGGTCACCATTAGCGACGTCCAGTTGTTGTCGCGCATGCGCTGCAGCACGCGCGTGCGCAGCATGCGATAGGCATCGGTCGCGGCCGTGGCAGACGCACCGCCAATCACGCGATTGCGATCGAGCACGGCTTGATCCGGATGAAACACCTTGGTTTCGGTGTACACAATTTTGTCCGAACTCACGGGAGCCGGTCGATTCGCAGGCGTGCGAATCAGCGCGGGCTTGCGTGTCGTGCCGCCTTGATCACGTTCTTTTTTGGCGCGCTCAAGCGCCTGTTTAATGCGTTCCATAATGCAAATCTCGTGTCAGATAGTGGCGGATCATCACAAGCCAATTTTGCGCAGTATCAGATACCACACGACATCCAGAGGCCGATAAAGGAAATGAACCAGAGCAAGAATTATTGCAACCACAACGGCCGCACCCAGACCGACCAGTGCAACACCTTTACGACTGCTGCTGGCGTCCTGACTATTTTCGATCAGCGGAATCATCGCCAGCGGCGGGCCGCCACCAAGCTCAGCGATGTCCGATGCAGAACGAACGCTGTCATCGATGTTCTCGGCCACCGCCGCGGCGGCCAACGTGCCGAGCAAGGACAGAACGAAGCCGAGGAACAGCAATGCCCAACGGTTTGGCCAGTGTGGCTGCGTTGCGGCAATCGGTGGTTCGAGCAAATTGAAGGCCTGAGCCTTGCCGTCCTTCACGATCTTCACACCGATACGCGCCTCTTCCGCTTTCGCAGAAGAATCTTCCAGACGCATGCGAGCAGACGTGAGTTCACGCACCAGCGCCGAGTACTCCCGCTCAACCAGCGGCGTGCGATCAATCAACGATTGCTTTTCTTCAAGTTTGGTTTGCAGATTGCGATACAGCGCCAGCAAACCTTCGGCCTCTGACTGCGCCTGCAACAAGTTGGCGCGCAGCGTAATAAAGGCCGGATTGGTCGGAACATCCTGCGCGCTCGCGCTGGCGTTTTCGGTCGCCGCCGTGGCGATCGGTTGCGGTGCTTCGCTGATCGACACTGAGCGGCTCACGTAACCTTGCACACCTGCGTCGGTCACGATTTTGAACCACTGATCGTTACCCGTATCGACAAGCGTTGCGCGCTCATCGCGTGCGAGCGTGCCGATCACCTGCGTGTCGGTGCCCGGCCCTTCGCGAATATTAATTTCACTGACCACCGCATCCGACGGCGTCACGGTGCCGTTCAAAATAGATTCGAGTGCCTGCACGCGTGAATTGCGCAGGTTGGAGATACGACGTTTCAAACCTACGATTTCAGGGTGCTCTTCACCGTAGCGGGCGCGGGCCGTTTCAAGCTGGTTTTCGGCATCCGTGATGTCGGCATCGATCTGCCCAACATCGGCGTTGTCGCCAAGACCCTTTTCGCGACGCAGCTCCGCCACCATCCGCTTGTACTGACGCACGCTCGGATGCTCGTTGCCATACTGCGACTGCGCGATACGCAGTTCGCTTTCGAGGATGGACAACGCCTGCTCTGGCGTGGTCGCGCCGCCGTCGAGACGTCCGGGCAAACTCGGATCGGTTTGCAGCAGTTGCGCCTCAAGAATAATGATGCGGTTTTTCACCGACTGCAGCTTCGCCTCGGTGGTCGCCAGCTCGGTTTCCATGCGCGTCAGCAGCTGCATGTTCGAGATCAGGAATTCTGGCGTTGCTCCGCCGTTTTTCAGTTTCAGCTCCGCAAAGCGAGACTCCAGCAACTCCACCTGATCGCGGTGGGTTTGCGCCAGGTCACCCAGAAAATCGGCCGCGCCTTCTACCTGCGACTCACCCTCTTCCAGGTTCACTGAGCGATACAACGACACCAGCTGATTGGCCACCTTCTGGGCAGCGATCGGTTCGCTGTAATCAAACGCGATGGAAAACGCGATGGTCGCTTTGGTCGGCCGCCCGCTTCGCGGATCGATCACATCGGCGGCGACCAGATCGATCGTAATATCCTCGCGCATGTCTTCGATGATTTCACTGCGCGGCACACGTTCAATTTTCGAGGCGAAAAGATCGTGCTCATCAATAATGCGTGACAGGTTAACCGAGGTCATGGCGCGCTGCGTAATGCGCTGCACACGTTCATCGGCAAAGCTTGTAATCGTGGAACGCACCAGATCTTCAGGGATGTCCTGTCCCTCAATCATGATCAGCGCACTGGAGCGGTACTTCGCCGGCAGACCAAAGGCCACCAGCAGCGACAACACCATGATGGCGGCGAAGGTGAAAAACATGTTCCACCGTCGTCGTTTCAGAACGCGCCAGTAGTCCGATAGTGTCAGTGTTGTTTCTTCCACTTTATTCCTTATCCTCGCGCTACTCAGCGCGCCTGGTTATTACACTCACGCTCCTAGCGCGAAAACTGAATTCGATCGGGTCGGTAGTTGATCTTGACGAACACGCTGATCGAATCTGTCGGCATGCTTGCAAACGTAGTTTCTTGTTCACGCCAGCGTATGCCCGGCGCCACGCGCCAGCTCTCAGTGACTCGCCAATCGAGCGATGCATCAACGGACACAAACGTGCGCTCAAACTCCACGGCCGACGTGGCCGAATCCGACGTCTGATAGCTGATATTTGATATTGCCGTGAGCTTCTCGGTGAGACGGTAATTCGCACCCGCGTTCAGTCGATCGGACTCAATCAGAAAGCCCAGACTGACCGGCGATACGGAACGCTGGAAACCCACGTTGTAGGAAAAACGCTTGCTGCTGTAGCTCAAATTGGTACTGGCAATCAAACCCGATGAGGTGTCTTCAATGCTGGCCGTGGCAAGCGGCGTGCAAGCATCCAGCAGCGTGCTCAAATCAGCAGAAAACAGACACCCCACCAAAATATTGGATTGACGTGATTGCGATTCGACTTCGCGGCCACCCAGTGAAATGCCCCACGAGAAGGTGTCTGACAGCGCACGTTGCACTCCCAGCTGCAGACCGTAGGTACGCGATTCGCGATTGGTGTCAAACAAATTGCAGCGCTGAGCTTGAATCAATTGGCCGTTGAAAAATGTAAGCGTTGGGCTGCAGCCGCCGCTGGCTTCTTCGTCCGTCACGTAGTCTGATCCAAACAGCGTGATGTCGGCCGATGTGCGCTCGGAAAACTGACGTGCCAGCGCGATATCAAAGCCGATGTTGCGAAAATCCTCAAATACATCGGCTTCAAACGTCTGATTGGTCAGCGTGCCTCCCACCGTCAGCCGATAGAGCTCGGACAGCTGAAACGAGGCGACCGGCCGTGCCGTGACGCGCTCAACACGCGTGGCTTCCAGACCCAACAGTCCACTACCGTCCAGCTCGGCCGTACGCTGTGCATTGCGCGATACACCCATGTCGATCTGCAATACGCTGCGTTCACCAAAACGCATGATCGAGAAGTTGCCTTCCTGATTGTCGGAGTTGAACGAATCGGCATCGAAGCGCGAAGCCTGCAGCAGCGCATCCCCGGAAAAACCCCATACATCACCGCGCGCGCGCATCTCTGCCGCCGCCGTGATCTGATACATGACCGCTTCGATCGTATCGGGATCGTTGTTGAGCTGCAGGTTGTTATCAAACTCAAGACGTTGGTCGAGCCGCGGCGTGATCAAATACTCCACGCCAAACGCCGGCACCGCGACAAGCGCGGTGGCGGCAATAACAGCACAACGCATTGTCGGTTTAAGGAACAACGACAACATCTCCGCTCTGCAGCAGAATATTGGTCTTCAGGTCGTTCCCTTCTTTGACCTGCGCGTATCGAAACGGCAATGCCTGCTGTGCACCCGTCGGACCGCGCCGCAAAATACGAATTTTGTTTTCCGCCGCAAACGACGTCACGCCGCCTGCAATCGACAGCGCCTGCATCACATCAAGCGTGCTGTTCATGACGTACTCGCCCGGCCGCGCCACTTTCCCCAGCACGTAAATTTTGTTGCCGTTCACGGCCAACACCGCCACGGTTACCACCGCATCGGGAATGTAAGACTCCAGCCGGTTGGCAATCGCCTCCTGGACCTGGGTTACCGTGCGATCCGCAGCGGCAATGCTGCCCACCAGCGGAAAGCTGATGCCGCCATCCGGGCGCACCAGCACTTCACGATTCAGCTCGTCTTCATTCCAGACAGACACCTGCAGCACATCGCCGGTGTTCAGACGGTAATCCGTGCCGGATTGGGCGATCACGCTCTGGGCGGACCAGGTCATGACAACGGTCATGAGCAGGAAACACAGTCGACGACAATTCATTGATTCAAATCTCCAGTAAAGCAGCTGCGCGAGACGTCGCAGAGTCCAGCGGCTCGAATTGAGCCGACAAAGTCTGGGACATCGTCGCAGCGAAGTCGTTGCGGTTGATCACAAACACAACACGACCCACGGCCTCTTAAGCACCGATAAGCCTAATTGCATCATTTACGCCAACCGCGTAAATGTTAACAAAAACAAACATTAATGTTACTCATTTTTAGCATAATGCAAACTTTTGAAAACGACGTGTCAAAGTTGTCGACGTTTAACAAAAAATGAGTCTACCGCCCAAATATGGCGAAATTGTGGGGCTTAACGTGCGCCTGACGGACGCACGGGATGGAGTGGCGGAGAGGGAGGGATTCGAACCCTCGAAGGGAATAACCCCTTGCTGGTTTTCAAGACCAGTGCATTCAACCGCTCTGCCACCTCTCCAGCGGACCGCATTTTGGACCGTAGCACTCGCTGAAGCAACGCCTTAGAGCAATAAATGAGGATTTTTCTTCCCGTCACCCGCTACAATTGGAGACTTCGCCCCAGCTCATGTGGGCATCGATTGAAGGGACTCATGTCTCACATCCTGCGCCAATTCGCTTTTTCAGGCCTTTGCGCCCTGTTTTGCGTCACGGCCGCCGCTCAGGACGACGAGCCTTCCCTGCTCTCTCCGGGGGCGCGGCTGGACGCCTTCGAGCTGGAATTGGGGGCCCCTGACCTCACCGAGCAGGAGGCAGAGCGCATCGCGCGGGACGCGAGCATTATCCGCACCCAAGCCAGCGAGTGCGTCGATGAGCGCGAATCCCAGATCGAGCGATTGGAATCCAACCTGCTGATTTTGGGCGACACTCAGCCTGAACCCGAAGAGGCCGAAACGCCCGCCCAGGACGGCGAGCCGGCGGCAACTGTGGCCGAAGAGCCGCGCGCCGTGGTTCAGCAACGCACCGAATTTGAGCAGCAGGTGGTGACGCTGCGCAACGAAATCGCGGGCTGCAAACTCACCCAGCTCAAAGCGCGCGAGATTAACGAACAGGCCCTCAACCGTCTGGGCTCGTTGCTGGCACGGCGACTCATGAGCCACGGTCAACCCAGTCTGGAGGCGCTGCGCGACGATTTGCAGGCCCCGACCGACACGCTACGGTCGTTTGCGCGCAAAGCCACGGCCCTCGATCGCATGGCCAGTGTGAGCCTGCGTCAGAGCTTGATTCTGCTGCTACTCGGCGGCGCTGGCTTTGCCGCCGGTTTCGGCGCGCGCGCGCTCATTCGACGCTGGAGCGAGGGCCAGCGCGGGCGCGGTGGCGAGCCGGCGATTCGCGTGGTGTACGCGCGCACGATCGGTCGCTGGCTGCGCATTATCTTGCCGGCGCTTGCCGTCGGTATTGGTCACAGTTTTTTCCTGGCCCCAGACGCCACGTCTTTACCGCTGGTGCGTCTTTTCTACGCGCTCGCCGCGCTGGGCGTCGTCGGTATTTTGGTGGACTGGTGCACGGGCCCCTACTCGCCCGGTTCAGAATTTTTGGAAGACGACGCACTGGAAACCGCCATGCGCCATCGCGGTCAGGCGCTGGGCGTGGCGCTGGCACTCGGCTACACCGCGTTTGGTCTGCAGTGGCTTGGCACCCCGCCACCCGAAGAAGGACTGGTGCTGCGCGCCATCATTACGATTGTGACCGGCGCCACGATCATTTGGCTGGTGCGCGGCGCGCGCCTGCTGCCAGCCATGCGCGGTCGCTTGTTGCTCATTCGCGGCGCCCTGATCCTCGCTGCGATGGCCACGGTCATCGCCGAACTGCTGGGTTATCGCAACCTCGCCAATCATCTGCTGAAAGGCGCACTGGGCAGTATCGCCGCGGGCTTCATACTGTGGGTGCTGTTGTGGCTGGTGCGCGCGACCGTCGACGGCATTATCAATGGCAAAACGGACGTCAGCTATCGCGTACGCAATTGGCTGGGCATGCGTCCAAATGAAAACAGCCCCGAACTGAGCTGGCTACGGTTAATTTTAAGCGTCGCTCTGTGGCTCGGCTTCGCGGTCGTCTTAATTTCGCTGTGGGATTCTACCGGCAGCGCCCTGCCCAAGCTCACGGCCGTCGTGACCCAGGGCATTGCGCTCAACGACGAATACACGCTGGTACCCCGCGATGTGCTCAAGGGTCTGGTCGTATTCGGTTTAATTATTGCGTTAACGGCCTGGATCAAAGCGCGCATGACCAAGCGCTGGCTGCGCGATATGGGCATGGACCGCGGCGCCCGTGAGGCCTTGGTGACGCTCGGCGGCTATGTGGGTTTTCTTATCGCCATCTTGCTCGGCCTCATTTTATCGGGCGTCGACCTTGGTGGCCTGGCATTCGTGCTCGGCGCGCTCGGTGTGGGTATCGGTTTTGGTCTGCAGAACATCGTCAGCAACTTTGTTTCTGGTCTTATTTTATTGTTTGAGCGTCCGATCAAATCCGGCGACTTTGTGAGCGTTGGAGATGTCGAGGGCATTGTTAAACGCATCCGGATTCGCTCCACCGAGATCGAGTCGCTGGATCGGCGCAACATCATCGTGCCCAACTCCGAGCTGGTTTCCACGCAGGTGACCAACTGGGTGCTGCATGATCCGTTCGGCCGGTTAACGCTTAGCATTGGCGTCGCGTACGGCAGCGATACCGAACGCGTACGCGATATTCTCGAGCAGGTGGCGTCTGAGAACTCTGAGGTGCTGAGCAAAGGCCCGGCGCCCGCGCCCAAGGCGTTGTTTATGGGGTTTGGTGACAGCGCGCTCGACTTTGAACTGCGCTGCTGGATTCGACAGATCGAGAAACGTTTTGGTGTGACCAGCGAGCTAAACTTCGCCATCGATCAGGCGTTTCGAGATGCCAACATCGAAATTCCGTTCCCGCAACGAGATCTTCATCTGCGCTCGTGGTCGAGCAACGCCGCGCCGGGCGGCCCCGACGATCACACGCATAACGATCCGGATGCCGAAGACGGCACCCCCTCACACTAGCGTCGCTAGACTTTCGGTGGTGTCAGCGTGCTCGCACCGTCGAGATACGGCTCCAGCGCTGCCGGCAGTCGCACCGAACCATCTGCCTGCTGACCGTTCTCAAGGATCGCCACCAACGTACGCCCCACGGCCAGCGCTGAGCCGTTGAGTGTGTGCACCGGCTCGGGCTTGCCGGTGGCGGGGTTACGCCAACGCGCGCCCATCCGACGCGCCTGAAAATCGCCGGTGTTGCTGCACGAAGAAATTTCCCGGTACTGGCCCTGCCCCGGCAACCATACTTCCAGGTCGTAGGTTTTGCGCGCGCCAAAACCCGTATCGCCGGCACACAAATAGACGACGCGGTACGGCAGCTCAAGCATCGACAGCACGCGCTCGGCGTGGCCGGTTAGCGCCTCCAGTGCCGCATCCGAATCCTCAGGCGCCACAATCTGCACAAGCTCCACCTTCTCAAACTGATGCTGGCGAATAATGCCGCGCGTATCACGGCCGTAGGAGCCGGCCTCGGAGCGAAAACACGGCGTGTGGGCCGCAAATTTCAACGGCACGCTATCGGCGTCGAGCAGTTCCTGCGCCACCATATTGGTGAGCGGCACTTCGGCCGTAGGAATCAGGTAATGGCCCGCTTCGCTGTTAGTCTGGTAAAGATCTTCGGCAAATTTTGGCAACTGACCGGTGCCATACAACGCATTCTCCTGCACTAGCAGCGGCACGTTCACTTCCGTATAGCCATGATGCCGCGTGTGCAAATCGAGCATGAACTGCGCCAACGCGCGATGCAGGCGCGCCAACGTGCCGCGCATAATCGCAAACCGGCTGCCGGAGATTTTGGCCGCTGTATCAAAATCGAGTGTGCCGAGTGCCTCGCCAAGATCCACGTGATCTTTGGGTTCGAAATCAAACACGGGCGGTTCACCCACGCGACGAATTTCGACGTTGGCCTGTTCATCCGCACCGTCCGGGACGTCGTCAGCCAAAAGGTTGGGGACACCGTTCAACATGTCCGCCAGTTTGTCCTGCACGGTCTGCAAATCCGTCTCGCACTGCTTAAGTCGATCGCCCAGAGTCTCAACCTGCTTGAGCAGCGGCGCGATGTCCTCGCCCCGCCCTTTCGCTGCACCGATCGACTTGGCGCTTTGATTGCGCTCGCCGCGCAGTGCCTCGGTATCCACCTGCAGCGCTTTGCGTTGCGCTTCGAGATCAGCAAATTCGGCGGCCGGAAAATCAAAACCACGTCGCGCCAGGTTGCGGGTTACGGCGTCAATATCGTTGCGCAGCAGTCGTGCGTCGAGCATGTGTTCAGTCTCTTGTTGGGCAAATGGCTGGGGCGTTTGCGACCCATCGGGCGCGACACTAGCTAATCAGTGCGCGTCCGACAAGCACCCCAAGCGCGCAGCCGCCAATGCACAGCACCACAGAGGCCAAGACATAACTGCTGGCAATGAGCCACTGACCACGCTCGAGCAGCGTGATGGTATCGAGGGAAAAAGCCGAAAAGGTCGTGAACGCACCCAGCACACCGGTTATCAGGAACAGGCGCAGCCACTGCCCGTCGGCGCGTGCGGCCAACAGCACAAACAAAACGCCGATCAAAACACTGCCCAAGACATTGGCCAAAAAATGCCCTGTGGGGAACGCCGACGCGGTCACAGGCGTCGTCGCCCGAACCAGCACAAACCGTGCCACGGCACCCAACGCGCCGCCCATGGCCACGGCGCCAAGCATAGACAGGTTCATTTTTTGGCCTCGGGGCGACTCGCTCTGGCCGCTTTGTCCTGCTGCCGCAGATCCTTCAAGCGCTCGCCGATGCGCTGCTCCAAACCGCGATTGGAGGGTGCGTAAAAAACGGTTTGACCGAGGGGCTCTGGCAGATAATCCACGCCCGGGGCAAACGCCCCGTCTTCCAGATGCGCATGACGATAGCCGCTACCGTGGCCAAGTTCGTCCATGAGTTTGGTCGGCGCATTGCGCAGGTGCATCGGCACGGGCGCCGAGCCGTGCTGCTGCACGGCGGCCGCCGCCGCTTTTGAAGCGTTGTACACCGCGTCGCTCTTGGCCATACAGGCCAAAAAAATGGCCGCATGATGAATGGCAAGATCACCCTCCGGCGAGCCCAGCCGATCAAACGCCCGCGCGGCGTCGAGCGCCACGCCCAGCGCGCGCGGGTCCGCGTTGCCAATGTCTTCGCTGGCAATGCGAATGAGTCGGCGCACCACGTAGCGCGGATCGCAGCCGCCGTCGAGCATGCGTGCCACATAGTAGGTGGCCGCATCGGGATTCGAACCGCGCACGCTTTTATGCAGCGCTGAAATCAAATCGTAGAAATCATCCCCGCCGCGATCAAAGCGCCGCACGCCGCCTTCCACCACGCGCTCCAAACTCGAAGGCTCCACGGCGCCTGCAGGCGACGACAGTGCATCGAGCTGTTCGAGAAAATTCAGCGCCCGACGTGCGTCACCATCGGCCGCGCTCGCAATCCGCGACAGTGCATCATCGGGCAACGTCGTTGAGGTAATTCGAAGCGCTGCGTCCGGGTGTTCCAGCGCGGCATGGAGAATGCGCACCAACGCTTTGTCGTCCAACGATTTCAAGACGTACACACGTGCCCGTGACAGCAGCGCATTGTTGAGCGCAAACGAGGGGTTTTCCGTTGTCGCTCCGACAAACACCAGCGTGCCGTCCTCCACGTAGGGCAAAAAAGCATCCTGCTGTGATTTATTAAAGCGATGGACCTCATCAAGAAACAACACGGTGCGCACACCAAATTGTTCGCGATCCTGCTGCGCAGCGCTGACTGCGGCGCGCACGTCCTTGACCCCGCACATGACCGCCGACAGGCTCACGAAGCGTGCGTCGTGCTGACCTGCGAGCATGCGCGCCAAGGTCGTTTTACCGGTGCCGGGCGGGCCCCAGAAAATCATCGAATGCAGAGCGCCGCCGTTGAGAACGGCCGCCAACGGACCGTCTTCGAGCAAATGCGTTTGACCTGAAAAACCCGTGAGACCAGCCGGGCGAACCCGCTCCGCCAGCGGCGGTTGTGGCGCGTCAGCCATGGGCGGCGTTGCGACCGCGCGGTGTGAAGCGCTCAAACCACACACACCATTGGTCCAATCCAAGCCGGGCCAGTACCAAACCTATGGCCGCCCCCAGCGCGTTCGCGCCGGCGTCCAGAAGTTCGGTCATGCGAATCTCGACAAAACTCTGCAACCATTCAAGCCCCACGCCGAGCAGCACAAAAAATACCGCCCACAGAATATGCCGCTGTCGTGGATACAGCCCGGCAAACCACGACATTAATGTGAAGTACGCGATAACGTGCCCGGTCTTGTCAGACATCGAACTGGGAATCGCGCCGATGGGTTCAGGCCACAGCGTCAACGCAATGACGGCGACAATCAGCAGGATGCCGATGGTCAGCCAAAAAAGTGGATAGAACAGTGCCCGCATGTCTGCTTGCTAGCGATTATCGTCGACGTCGACACCGTCCGGCGGTACGAACGTAAACAAATCGGCGGACAGCGTCGGATTGACCTCGACGTCGCTGAGGATGATCTGCGTCTTGCTACCGGTCTTCGCCCACAACTCGAGCATGGAAACCGTGCCCTCTACAAAGCCCAGACGCACCTGCTCGAAATCTGACGCCGCCGCTCTGGGGCGCACTTCAAACCACTCGACGTCTTCAATTTTATACGACCCGATCACCTCGTAGTCGCGCTCTAAATCCGCCTCGCCGTTGAGCAGCTGCGCCGGATTCGCACCTTCCAATGAGGCCACCGTGCGGATGTACACCGATTCGAGATCAGGATCGAAATTCCACAGCGATTGGCCATCGGTTACCAGCAACTGCGGTTCCGGGCTCACATACTCCCAGCGAAAACGACCGGGACTTTGTACAGCGACTTTGCCGATGGACTCTGCAACAGCGGCGTCGTCTTCGTTTAGATCGATCTGTCGGAAGGCGCCGCGCATGCCTTTGGTGGCGTCCAAATACGCCACCAGGCGATCGCGGGCGACCGTCGTATCTTCGGGCGGCGCGCCAAGGTTTTCGACCGTCTGCGCGGCGGCACCGAGGGAAATCGTGCACAACAACACGGCGATTCGAAATTTGGCAATTGTCATAAATGATGTCCTGCGCCGCGTTCGGCGTGCGCTTTAGTCTTTGGGCGGTGGCGGTGCCAATACTTCACGTGAGCCGTTGGACTCCTGCGCGGTCACCACGCCCGCCTCCTCCATAGCTTCAACCAGACGCGCCGCGCGGTTATAGCCAATCTTCAAACGGCGCTGAACCCCGGAGATAGAGGCTTTGCGCGTTTCCGTAACAATGCGCACGGCTTCGTCGTAGAGCTCATCACCCTCGGCATCGCTGCCTTCCGCGCCGCCGCCGGGCAGTCCTGGAATTGGACCACGCGGACCCGACAAAATTTCCTCGATATACACCGGCTCGCCGGCCGACTTGAGATAATCCACCACGTGATGCACTTCGTGATCGTCCACAAACGCGCCGTGTACGCGATTAGGAATAGAGGTGCCCGGTGGCAGGTAGAGCATGTCGCCATGGCCCAGCAAATGTTCTGCACCGATCTGGTCGAGAATGGTGCGACTGTCCACCCGCGAAGACACCTGAAACGCAATTCGTGTTGGGATGTTGGCTTTAATCAGGCCCGTGATGACGTCCACCGAGGGACGCTGCGTGGCGACCACCAAATGCAGCCCTGCCGCGCGTGCTTTTTGCGCCAGACGAGCAATCAGTTGCTCCACCTGTTTGCCCACGATCATCATCATGTCGGCGAGCTCGTCGATGATCACAACGATCAGCGGCAGCGGCGTGAGTAAGGGCACTTCCATACCCTCATTGCCCGGCATGCTCGCAAACACCGGATCCTCCATCGGCTCACCGGCATCAATGGCCTCATTAATTTTGCGGTTGTAGCCGGCCAGGTTGCGCACGCCCACGGCGGACATCAAGCGATAGCGACGTTCCATTTCCGCCACACACCAGCGCAGCGCATTGGCCGCTTCTTTCATGTCGGTGACCACCGGCGCCAACAGATGCGGAATGCCCTCGTAGACCGACAACTCCAGCATTTTTGGATCGATCATGATCAGGCGCACCTGATCGGCCGTGGCTTTATACAGCAGCGACAGCACCATGGCGTTGATCGCCACGGATTTACCCGACCCGGTGGTGCCAGCCACCATCAGGTGCGGCATCTTCGCCAGATCCGCCACGACGGCGTGACCGGCAATGTCTTTACCCAGCGCAAGCGTAATGGGCGAGCTGGATTTGTCGTACGCGTCGGAACGCAAAATTTCACCCAGTGTGACGAGCTCGCGCTGCTCGTTGGGAATCTCCAGACCGATGACAGATTTGCCGGGAATCACCTCTACCACACGCACGCTGGTGGCCGACAACGCACGCGCCAGATCTTTCGACAAACCAGTGACGCGTGAGGCCTTAAGGCCCGGCGCCGGACGCAATTCAAAACGCGTCACGATGGGCCCCGGATGCACCGAGACCACCTCCACCTCAATGCCAAATTCTTTGAGCTTGATTTCGACCTGTCGGCTGCGCGCTTCGAGCGACTCGGCCGAGTGGTTCATGACCGGCGGCGGTGGATCATCCAGCAAATTCAGCGGCGGCAATTCGTTGCTGTTGGCGGGATCAAACAGCGGCACCTGACGCTCGCGCTCGATGCGCTCGCTCGGTGCGGGTGGCGCCACCACGGGCTCAATGCGCGGAGCAGGACGCGCCTCGACGCGCGCTTTTTCCGTCTTCACCGTTTCTTGCCGCGCCTGACGCACGCGTCGACCGGCCAGACGATCACGTGCCGAGATGAACATGGCACGGGCCGCATCAAAACCATTGAGCGCCGCCGCCCCCAGCATGTCCATGACCGCCAGCCACGACAGTCGCGCAAACAGCGACACCCCGGTGAGCCACAGCGCGAGCAGCAGCAACGTGGCGCCAAGCAAACCCAGAGCGCCGGCAAACGCGCCACCGGTCAGTTGTCCGAGCACACCGCCTGCGGTTTGTTCAAGACCGTTGGCCTTGAAGTGAAGCGTGGCCAGACCGCAGCTGGTAATGACCGTAAGAATAAAACCGCCGATGCGAAACGACAGTTCCAACGGACTAACCGGCTCGGTATTGCGACGGGCACGAAACACCATGAAGCCAGCCGCCGCCAGCATCAACGGAAACAAAAAAGCGGGTCGACCAAAAAAGAAAAACGCACCACCGGCAAAGATCGCGCCGACCGGCCCGATGATATTGCGCACCGAGCCCGCACTGCCGGTATCCGAGAATGTCGGATCTGACATGTCGTAGCTCATCAGTGCTGCGAACAACACCAGTGCCAAAGCACCGAACACCCACAAAGCCGCCTCACGCAGAGCGCGACTCAGTGAGTTGTTCAGAACGGTGGTTTGCTCAGCGCTTTTGACCATGTGCCCTCAACCAGCCGCGCAGTGCTTAGCGCGTCAACGCCGGATGTTTGATTTCGCCATCCGCTACGTTGATACCTTTGACCAGCGGCGTGTAGCTCTGCCAGTCGTCCGACGTCAGACGCTCCACATACGGTGCGATCGCCGCCGACAACGCCTGCGAGGCGGTACGTGGCACGGCACCTGGCATGTTGGTCACGCAAAAGTGTGTGACGCCATGATGCGCGTAGGTGGGATCGGCGTAGGTCGTCGGGCGCGTCGTTTCGATACAGCCGCCCTGATCCACGGAGATATCCACGACCACGCTGCCCGGCTGCATGGATTCGACCATCGTCGTATCAATAACGTGGGGTGCTTTCTCACCCGTAACCAGCACTGCGCCCACCACGATGTCAGCCTCCGCCACCGCGTGTGCCACGTCGGCATGGTGCGGATACAAACCGGTGACGTTGGCGCCCAGTGCGCGAGCGCGCTCAAGCTTGTCGCGATCCATGTCAAACACCGTGACCTCAGCACCGAGGCCCGCGGCGATGATGGCCGAATTACCGCCGGCAACGCCGCCACCCATGATGACCACTTTGCCGCGACGTGCGGCCGGAATACCACCGAGCAAAATGCCCTTGCCGCCCTGAGGCTGATGTAACAGATGCGTCGCCACCTGCATCGACAGACGCCCGGCAATATCACTCATGGGCGCCAGCAGCGGCAGGCGTCCCAAATGATCTTCCACCGTTTCGAACGCCACACAGGTCAGGCCGATGTCGCACAGCTGTTGTGTCAGATCCGGCAAGGCCGCCAGATGCAGATAGCAAAACAGCAGATGATCCTCGCGCAGACGCGCGACGTCGGGATCAATGGGTTCTTTGACCTTGACGATCATCTCGTTGTCACCATATAGCGCATCAGCATCAGCGGAAATCTTGACGCCCACTTGTTCGTACTGATCGTCGGCATAGCCCGACAGGTCGCCCGCCGTGGTCTCGACACTGACACTGTGGCCCGAACGCACCAATGATGCGCAAGCGGCCGGCGTCAGGCCGACACGTCCTTCCAATGGTTTGAGCTCTTTTGGCACTCCAATCTTCATGATGACCCCTTGTCGTCGGCGGCCAATTCGGACTGCGGCCGCGGGTTTGATGTTGTTGTTTAACTTTCGTGTTCGTTTGCTCTGGCAGCCCGTTGGGCTACCATGCGCTGGACGGTTGGCGCACGCCAACCAACCCTTGGAAATCTATCCGGAGAAGTATACATGAGCGCTGCAGCTCACCATCGACTTTTAATCCTCGGCTCAGGCCCTGCCGGCTACACGGCCGGCGTCTACGCGGCCCGCGCCAACCTCAAACCCACGCTGATCACCGGCGTCGAGCAAGGTGGCCAATTAATGACCACCACCGAGGTCGAAAATTGGCCCGGCGATGCGCACGATCTGCAGGGCCCTGACCTCATGGCGCGCATGCTCGATCATGCCAAGCGTTTTGACGTCAATATCGTCAATGATCATATCCACACCGCCGATTTATCCAAGCGTCCGTTTACGCTGACGGGCGACCACGGCAGCTACACCTGCGACGCGCTGATTATCAGCACGGGCGCCACGGCGCGCTACCTCGGCCTGCCCTCCGAAGAAGCTTTCAAGGGCCGCGGCGTTTCGGCCTGCGCCACCTGCGACGGATTCTTTTATCGCGATCAGGATGTCGTGGTGGTCGGTGGCGGCAATACCGCCGCTGAAGAGGCGCTGTATTTGTCGAATATCTGCCGCAAGGTCTACCTCGTGCATCGCCGCGACAAACTGCGCGCGGAGAAAATTCTGCAGCAGCGCATTTTTGATCGCGCGCCACCGGCGGGCAACATCGAAATGTTGTGGGACCACACGCTCGAAGAAGTGCTGGGCAATGACATGGGTGTCACCGGCGCAAGAATTAAAAGCACGACCTCAGACGCCACTCGCGATCTGGACGTGACCGGCGTGTTCATCGCCATTGGGCACAAGCCCAATACCGATCTGTTTGTTGAGCATCTGGACATGGAAAATGGCTACATCGTGGTCACCGCCGGCCGCGCGGGCAATGCGACGCAAACGAGTATTCCGGGCGTGTTTGCCGCCGGCGATGTGGGTGACCACATTTATCGCCAAGCCGTCACATCGGCCGGCACCGGCTGCATGGCGGCGCTGGACGCCGAAAAGTATCTGGACGCACTCGACGACGCTGCGGCGTAAGCCGCCGCCTTCGAGGCCGCGTGCCCGACACCATTCGCACTCGCACCTGTGCGTCGCTGGCTGACATTCCGGCGGCGCACTGGGACCCGCTGGTCCGCGATAACGACCCCTTCACCTCCTATGCGTATCTGATGGCGCTGGAGCACACCGGACAGATCGGTCCAAACACGCGCTGGCAGCCCCGCTACGTCATCGCCGAGGATCAGAACAAGCGCTTGATTGGCGCTCTGCCGCTGTTCCTCAAACACGATTCCTGGGGCGAATTCGTGTTCGATTTTAGTTGGGCCAACGCCTATGAGCAGGCCGGTGGTCAGTACTACCCCAAGCTCGTCACCGCGGTGCCCTATACCCCGGTCGGTGGACGTCGTTTGCTCATCGTAGACAACGTTGATCGCGGCGCGGTGGCGGACGCGCTCATTCAAGGCGCACTGGCCGAGGTCGAGGCGACCGGAGCGTCGTCGTGGCACGTCCAGTTTTGTACTGAAGAAGAACGCGAGATTCTGGTCAAGGCCGGGCTGCACGGTCGCGCCGATTGCCAGTTCCACTGGTTCAATCAAAACTATCGCGACTTTGATCACTATCTGGAGAGCTTTCGCTCGTCGCGGCGCAAAAAGACGCGTCGCGAGCGACGTCGTATGCAGGATCAGGGCATCCATTTCACGACGCGCTCGGGCCGCGATCTGGACGCGAACGACTGGAGTGAATTTTACGGCTTCTACGCCAGCAGTTTTCTGGTGCGTGGTCGCGAGCCATATTTTTCTGCCGATCTTTTTCCACGGCTGGCCGCCAACATGGGCGATCAGATCATGGTCAAAACGGCGTACCGCGAAGATCGCGCGGTGGCCGCGGCGCTGTTTTTCCACAACGAGCGACGTCTCTACGGCCGCTATTGGGGCTGCAGCGAGTTTGTCGACGCGCTGCATTTTGAGACCTGTTATTACCAAGGCATCGATTACTGCATTGAGCACGGTCTTGAGCAGTTTGACCCCGGCACGCAAGGCGAACACAAAATCGCGCGCGGCTTTGGCGCCCATGCGTCGTACTCGGTGCATCACTTTCGCGATCCGCGTTTTGGTCAGGCTGTGGCCGACTACCTGCGCCGCGAAGCCACCGGCGTGAAAGCCTACATGGGTGCGGTGGATGATCATTTGCCGTTTAGAAACGACCAGGGCGAGTCGTGAACGGTCCGCCACGGGGGCCATTTATCATCGCGCCAGGCGCACCGCCGGACACCTTCCCCGATGCCAGCATGGCGATGGACGAACCGGACGGACTGCTCGCGATCGGCGGCGACCTGAGCGAAGCGCGTCTTCTGGCGGCTTACCAGCGCGGCATCTTTCCGTGGTACAGCGACAACGAGCCTATTTTGTGGTGGACGCCTGATCCGCGCTGCGTGCTCTACCCCGCCGACGTTCGCGTCTCGCGTCGCCTGGCGCGCACGATTCGCAGCGGCCGCTATGAGATTCGTCTAAACACCGCGTTCGACCAAGTGGTGCACGCGTGCGCCGGGCCGCGCTCCTATACGCAAGAAACCTGGATTACGAGTGCCATGGCGCAGGCCTATGGCGCACTTCACGCGCACGGTCACGCCCACAGTATTGAGGCCTGGCGGGACGGGGAGCTTGCCGGCGGGCTGTATGGCGTCGGGGTTGGGCGCGCTTTTTTCGGCGAATCGATGTTCAGCGCCCAGCGTGATGCCTCAAAAGTCATCCTGGCTCATTTGGGCGCGTGGCTTGAAAACCACGAATTTGGCCTCATTGACTGTCAGGTAGCGTCGTCACATTTGATGTCGATGGGCGCCACACTTATCCCGCGCAGTGATTTCAATCAACGATTGCGGCAACTTACAACGCAAACCTCGCCCGTAGGCGCCTGGACAAAGGGGCAGAAATTGCCCTGCCCAGCTCACCTTCGTGCATTGCAATAAGCGTTGGATTTATGCACACTGCACCGGATTTTTTACCGATACTTACGTCAGGAGAAACACCACTCGCATGCCGAAGGAAGAAGCAATCCAAATGGAAGGCAAAGTCATTGAGACCTTGCCCAACACGATGTTTCGCGTTGAACTCGAAAATGGTCACGTCATCACGGCGCACATTTCGGGCAAAATGCGCAAGCACTACATCCGAATTCTGACCGGAGACCCGGTCACCGTTGAATTGACGCCCTACGATCTGAGCAAAGGTCGCATCGTCTACCGGGGTCGCTAAGATCGCCGCTCTATCTCACGAGGCCGCCGTTTTCTAGTTAGTCCATCCCGGCAGTTCGGGGCGCTTCACAAAGCCCCGTTTCTAACTCTCTCTCTCCACCGTTTTCGATTCTTCCAACGCCGTTGAAATAATCTTGAGCTGGTCGTCTTCGACTGTCACCAACGCCGTACCGCCATCCACGAGCTCGCCAAAGAGCATCTCTTCGGCCAGCGGCCGCTTGATGTGCTCCTGGATAATGCGCGCCATGGGTCTGGCACCCATCTTCGCGTCATAGCCGTTGTCGGCGATCCAGGCGCGTGCGGCATCGTCCAGTGAGAAACTCACGTTCTTGACCTCGAGTGCGGCCTCAAGCTCCACAATGAGTTTGTCGACCACTCGCACAATGATGCTCTTCTCGAGCGGCGAGAACTGAATGATGGAATCCAGACGGTTACGGAATTCAGGCGTAAAGCTCTTGCGCAGCACTTCCATGCCGTCGGTGGAATGATCCTGATTGGTAAAGCCGATCGAGCGGCGGCTCATCTCATGCGCGCCGGCGTTGGTGGTCATCACAATCACCACGTTGCGAAAATCGGCCTTGCGCCCGTTGTTATCGGTCAGTGTGCCGTGATCCATCACCTGCAACAAAAGATTGAAGACTTCCGGATGCGCTTTTTCTACTTCATCGAGCAGCAGCACGCAGTGGGGATTCTTGGTAATGGCTTCGGTTAACAACCCGCCCTGATCGTAGCCTACGTAGCCTGGAGGCGCCCCGATCAAGCGCGACACCGTGTGGCGCTCCATGTATTCAGACATATCGAAACGCACCAGCTCCATGCCCATGATCAAGGCCAGCTGACGGGTGACTTCAGTTTTACCCACGCCGGTTGGTCCGGCAAACAAAAACGCCCCGACCGGTTTGCTTTCATCGCGCAATCCAGAACGCGCCATCTTGATGGCCGAGGACAGCGATTCGACAGCCTGATCCTGACCATAAATGACAAGCTTGAGATCTCGCTCAAGGTTGCGCAGCACGTCACGATCGGACGACGACACGGTCTTGGCCGGAATGCGCGCGATCTTGGCCACGACGGCCTCAATGTCATCCACATTCACGTGATCACGCACCTGATCCTCAGGGCGCAGGCGAACATTGGCACCCGCCTCATCGATCACGTCAATGGCCTTATCCGGTAGCTGACGATCGTTGATGTGCTTGGCCGACAGCTCGGCCGCCGCACGCAGCGCATCGTCACTGTAGGTGAGGCCATGGTGCTCTTCGAAACGGTCGCGCAGCCCCATCAGAATTTCGGTGGTTTCATCAATCGACGGCTCCACCACTTCCACTTTGCGAAAACGTCGTGCCAGCGCGTGATCTTTTTCGAAAATACCGCGGTATTCCTGGAAGGTGGTTGAACCGATGCAGCGCAGCTCACCGCTGGAGAGCACCGGCTTAATGAGATTGGACGCATCCATCACGCCGCCCGAGGCCGCGCCGGCGCCAATCACCGTGTGGATTTCGTCAATAAAAAGAATCGCGCCTTCCTGCTTTTTAAGCTCGGCGAGTAAGCCTTTCAGACGCTTCTCAAAATCGCCGCGGTATTTTGTACCGGCGATCAGGGTGCCCATGTCGAGCGAATAGATGGTGCAGTCTTTGAGCACGTCGGGCACATCACCTTCGTGAATGCGTCGCGCCAGTCCTTCGGCCAGTGCGGTCTTGCCCACGCCGGCATCGCCCACATAGAGCGGATTGTTTTTGCGCCGGCGGCACAGAATTTCGACAGTTCGTTCGATTTCCGCCGTACGGCCGATCAGCGGGTCGATCTTGCCAAGCGCCGCCTGCTCATTGAGGTTGGTGGCGTATTGCTCAAGCGGGCCAGCCTCCGGCTCCTGCTCGTGTGCTTCGCCCGCGGCGGCGTTGCCCTCGGACGACTTGCTGCTGTCAGCAACCTTGGACAGACCGTGCGAGATGTAGTTGACCACGTCGAGTCGCACGACATCCTGCATCGACAAAAGGTAGGCCGCATGCGACTGCTTTTCGCCAAAAATGGCGACCAGCACATTGGTCGCATTGACCTTGTCTTTGCCGCTGCTCTGGATGTGGAACACGGCACGTTGCAACACGCGTTGGAAACCCAGCGTCGGCTGCACTTCCTGTTCGGTGTCTTCGTCGATGCGCGGCGTGGTCTCGTCCACAAATTCGCTTAGGTCACGACGCAGCTTTTCGATGTCACAGCCGCAGGCGCGGAGCACCTCGACCACTTGCGGTACATCGATTAGCGCCAACAGCAAATGCTCAACCGTCATGAATTCATGACGCTTCTCACGTGCCGCGCTAAACGCGTCGTTCAAACAAAGTTCAAGTTCGTTACTCAGCATTTTCTAGGACTCTTCCATAGTGCACAGCAGAGGATGTTGATGCTGCTGCGCGTAACCATTGACCTGTGCCACTTTCGTCTCGGCAATCTCGTACGTAAATACGCCGCACACGCCTTGCCCCTGCGTGTGGACCTGCAGCATGACGCGCGTCGCTTGCTCGCGATCCATACCGAAGATCTTCTCTAATACCTCTACCACAAATTCCATCGGCGTATAGTCGTCATTTAGCAGAATGACCTTATACAGCGGTGGTTTTTTCAGTTTGGGCCGAGCTTCCTCGACTACCAACGTAAAATCCTGTTGTTCGTGTTCGTCTGTCATAGCTATCGTCAGTGTCCTCGCGCGGCAACAGGCCCTTCCTGCTTCCATCACGAACTCAGCCGATAGTGTATATGGGTCGCGTGCAATCAACTACAAGTGTCGACCGCAACCTATTTCACTGCATAAGAGAAAACCCCATCCCATTCATCGCGCGGCGGTGCCGAGCGGAAGTGCGCGATGCGGTCCAGGTAAATGGCAAACACGTCGCGATCAGGAAAGGACTGATTCAGCTTGAAAAAATTCGCTTCCGCCGAGTCCCAATTGCCCTGTCGATAGGCGCGCAGCGCCGTCTTGTGCCACATGAGCATTTGGCTCGTTTTTGCATCCAATTGGTCTTTTCGCGCGATCGGCTCGTAGATCGCGACGGCCTGATCTTTACCCTTGACGCGCACCCGATCGAGCTCCAGGAACGCAAATTCCTCATCCAGCAGCGCGCGCATGTTCTCACCGACGGCAATCGACACACCGTAGGTTTTCGTCAAGCCCTCTATTCTCGAGGCCAGATTCACGGCATCGCCAAGTACGGTGTACGCACGACGAAAACGCGAACCCATGTCACCCACCCGCATCTCGCCGGTATTGAGCCCAAAGCCCACGCGTAAGGGCGGCCAACCACGGCGTTCAAATTCAGCGCCCAGCGCCTCCACGGCGTCACGCATGGCAAGGGCGGCCTCAAGCGCATGGCGCGCGTGATCGGTGTCGGCAATGGGCGCGCCCCAAAAGGCCATCACCGAATCACCCATGTATTTATCGATCGTGCCGCGATGGGCGTGAATAACGCGCGTCATCGGCGTCAAAAATTCGTTCATGAGCTGGCTGAGTTCACGCGGCGCCATGGTCTCGGCGATCGTCGTAAAGTCGCGCACGTCACTAAACATAACCGTCAGCACGCGACTCTCACTTTCCATACTGAAGTTGCCGTGACGTTGCCCCATTTCGTTCACAAGCTCAGGCGGCACGTACTGACCAAACTGGCGTGACAGCAGACGTCGCCCGCGGGTTTCGGTCACATACCCAACGATCATGTGAAACAAATAGAGCATGAACAAAAAGCCCAGCGTCGTGGCGATGGGCATCACGAAGTTGCTGTGCGACCAAATCTGCAAATTAACCGCCACGAGGATGACCGCCATCAGCAACGTGCCAAGCGTCGCGGTGACGACCGGCAGCGACATGAGCATGATCGTGGCGATCAGGCCCACCAGAATCAGGGTCACGAGCTCCGCCCCCTGCACATAGCGCGGATGTTGTTTGATGCGTTGATCGAGAATGCCCGACACGATGTTGGCCTGCACTTCCACACCGTTGTACGTGCCGCCCACCGGCGTTACCCGCATATCGCGCAAGCCCGCCGCGCTCGTGCCCACCAGCACGATCTTGCCGGCCAGAGAAAAGCGTGGCTCGTCACGGCGCAGAACGTCCGTCGCCGACACGTAGGGAAAGTGATACTGCCCGCCGCGATAAGGCACCAGCACAGCCGCCTCATCGTCGATGGGAATGCGATAGTCGCCCAGCGTTAGCCATTCGATATCCAAACCGTCGCGCTTGCTGTTCTGCTGGCTGTGAAACACAAATTCGAGCGGTGGCGAATCCAGCGCCAGCCGGGTAACGGCAAGCGCCAGCGACTCATACAAATCGCCGCGATAGTTTTGCAGCACCGGCACACGGCGAAACATGCCGTCACGATCGACCAGCGGGTTGTCGATAAAACCACCCGCCGCCGCGTTGCTCATCAGCACATCGAGCGAGCCGGTATAGGAATCGGGCTCCGAGTAGGCCAGATGGGTTTGATGTTCCTCTTCGGTCAAAAGCGGCGCCGGCAGCGCATTGACGGCCTGAAACTCGGCATCCTGGCGAAATACGTAGCCCATGACCGTCTTTCGATCGTGCAATGATTCGGCGAAGATTTGATCAAAATTGAGGCTGGGACGCAGCTGATCGACACGCTCCCGAAATTCCGGCACGTCGGCCAGCGGCCCGTCCACCAGGGCATTGAGCGTTTCGAGCCCCGAAGAGCCGTCGGCCTCCGGGAACAGCACGTCAAAGCCGACCACACGGGCGTCGTAGTGATCAAACAGGCTGTCCACCAACGCGGCCACTTTGCGTCGCGGCCACGGCCACTGGCCTTCCAGACGCATGCTGCGCTCGTCGATATCGACGATCACGATGGAGTCGTCAATGGTGCGCGGCAAGGTTAAATGCAGGCGCGCATCGTAGGCGGACGCCTCCAGATCATCGAGGAATCCGATGCGGCTAAAATCGCTCACATGCAAATAAAAGGGAACGAAAACCGCTATCGTGATGACAAAACGAATTAAGAGGCGGGTAGGCATGCGCTCACCCCTCGATGCTGTGCCGGTCCATATTCTGTGAAGTCTAGCTCAGCGCTACGGGCCCACAGTGTGCGACGGTCCACATTTCTTAAGCATCACATGGCCTTGTGGCCGGGTGGAGCGACAACGTATCATGGCGAGCGCTTAACCGGGACTCACCTTATATAGCCCCCGGGCACAGAACTGGAATTATGGAAATAGCCAACAATTTGAAAGGCTTGTTCAGCTCCCCCGAAAAATCGGTGGCGACGGTGAACCGCTTCGGACCGCCGCTGGTCAGTGTTTTACTCGTGGCGGCCATCGCGTGGCTGCTGGCCTCGCTCACGCTCACCCTCTTGCCACGCCCTGCGGTGGAGGCCGCGCCGGTGCCGGCGCAGCGGGTCAGCGCCGCGACGCCGGACACCGCGGCGATCAACGTGAACGATATCGTGCAACGCCATCTTTTCGGTGTGGCACCGGTCAAAGCGGTCGCGGGCCCCAATGACGTCGATCCGGATGAAGAACTGAAAGCCACCAACCTGCCCATGACGTTGGTGGGCACACTCGCCTCACGCAACGCCGACCGATCGCTGGCGATCATTGAGGCGGGCAACGACGCCAAAGTGTATTCGGTGGGCGACACCATTCAGGCTCAGGTGACGCTCGACGAAGTGCGTGCCAAAGAAGTCGTAATCACCAATCGCGGCAAACGTCAGCTGCTGCCGCTGCCGCGTGAACAGGAAGCCCGATCGGGTTCGCGCTCGAATTCCCGCACGGCATCACGTACGCGCAGCACACCGTCGCGACGCGCATCGCCTGCGCGACCCAAGGCCACCGTGTCGCAGACAGCCAGTGCCAAAACACTCGGCGATCTGATTCGACCACAGCCGGTGTTTGCCAACGGCAAGCAGCGCGGCTATCGCGTCTATCCCGGTCGTCAACGCGATCAGTTTACGGCGCTTGGCCTGAAAGCCGGCGATCTGGTTACCGAAATTAATGGCACCCCACTGGACGATCCGTCACGCGGCAAAGATGTGTTTGCGTCGCTCGCCAGTGCCAGCCAAATATCAGTCACGATTGAGCGCAACGGCTCACCGACCAGCCTCGTGCTGGACACCTCTCAACTCAATTTTAGCGGCGATCAGTAGATCCCCGGTCTGCCCACCAACGGAAACCCACCCATGATTCGATTCTTGCGACACGTCGCGACCATTACCGCCGTGGCACTTCTGGCCTCAAGCCTGCCGGCCAGTGCGCAGAACAACGGCGATAATTCGAACGACATCACGCCCAATTTCAAGGACGCGGATATTCGCGAAGTCATTGAAATGGTCAGCGACGTAACCGGTCAAAACTTTTTGATCGACGCACGCGTGAAGGGCAACGTGACCATGATCTCTGACACGGCGCTGGCACCGGAAGATTTCTATGAAACGTTTTTGTCCATCCTGCAGGTCTACGGTTTTGTCGCGGTCCCCTCCGGCAACGTGGTGAAGATTGTGCCCGACACCAACGCACGCCAGTTCCCGGTCCCCACCGGCAGCAGCAATGGTCTGGGTGGCGATGACGTCGTCACCGAAGTGATTCGAATTCAAAACGTCGGCGCTGCACAGCTGGTGCCAATTTTGCGTCCACTGGTTCCGCAGTATGGCCACCTCGCGGCCCACCCGGCCTCCAACATGCTGATTATTGCCGATCGTGCGGCCAACGTGGCGCGTCTCAAACGCATCATTCAACGCATCGACCAGTCCAGCGACGAAGACATCGAAGTGATTCGTATGGCGCACGCCTCGGCCACCGAGATCGTACGCATTGTGCAAACGCTTAGTCAGACCAACGCCCGCGGCGGCGACGCCAGCTCGGCCCCGCTCGGCCTGGTTGCCGACGAACGCACCAACAGCGTGCTGCTCAGCGGTGAGCGCACGCAGCGGTTGCGCTATCGCGCACTAATCGCGCATCTGGACACCCCGCTCAACGACGGCGGCGACACGCAGGTCATTTATTTGAACTACGCCAACGCCGAAGATCTGGCGACCAAACTCAACGAGCAGGTGCGCGGTGCCTCTCCGGGCGGCGGTCAGTCGGGTGGCTCGGCACCCTCAGCCCAGCTTGGTCAAAACAACATCGTGATCTGGTCCGATGCCGACACCAACTCACTCATTATTACGGCACCGCCAAAAATTATGCGCAATCTGCGCAGCGTGATAAATAAGATCGACATCCGGCGTGCGCAGGTGCACGTGGAGGCCATGCTGGTCGAAGTGTTGGGCGACAATGGCGCCAACCTCGGCGTGACGTGGGTACTCGACGGTAGCGACAAGGGCCCGGCACTGGCCGCTACCGAATTTTCCGATGCCACCAGTACGCTCAGCGTCGCCGGCGCCGCCGCCACGGGTGATGTCGCCTCCGCCGCCGGTTTGATCGGCTCCGGGCTGACGCTCGGCATTGGCCGCTTTCGCGACGAGGGCACCAACTTCGGTGCCATCCTGAACGCGCTGCAGTCCAACGGCACCACCAATATTTTGTCCACGCCGTCTATCGTGACCATGGATAACGAAGAGGCAGAAGTGAACATCGGTGAGGAAGTGCCGTTTTTGACCGGCAGTTTTTCCAACACCGGCGGTCAGGTGGGCGGCGTGAACCCGTTCCAGACCATTCAGCGCGAAGACGTGGGTATCAAACTCAAGATCACGCCGCAGATTAATGAAGGCGACGCCGTGATCATGAACATCGAGCTCGAAGCTTCGAGCGTGAACGAGTCGTCAGGTGCGGCCGTCGATTTGCGTACCAGTCAGCGTCAATTTACGCAGCGCGTGATTGTCGATGATGGCGGTGTGATTGTGCTCGGCGGACTCATCGATGATCAGCTCGTGGAAAACGAAGCCCGCGTGCCGGTGCTGTCTCGCATACCCGTGCTCGGCGCCGCGTTTCGCTCGCGCTCCACGACGGTGACCAAACGCAACCTGATGGTTTTCATTCGCCCCAAGATTATTCGCACCGGCGCACAAACGGCGATCGAAACCAATCAGAAATACAACTTCATTCGCAATCTGCAACTGGGTCGTGATGACGATGTGCAGCTGCTGCCGAATCAACCGCGTCTAATTATTCCGCCGATCGATGATGTACGTGAGCGCGGCTTTGTGTTCGACCGCACCGACACGCTGCCCACCCCCATCGACCTGCGCGAGGAAGCAGAAGCGGAGACACCCTGATGGCTGCCAGCGAAAGCGAACTTCTGGCCGCCGCTGACGGCATTGCTCCGGACCTCG
The DNA here is from genome assembly GCA_045106455.1 of Gammaproteobacteria bacterium. Lineage (GTDB taxonomy): Bacteria > Pseudomonadota > Gammaproteobacteria > Steroidobacterales > JBCCMA01 > JBCCMA01. Next base: position 18,852 of record JBGCEL010000031.1, on the reverse strand, counting down.
ATGAGGCCATCGAAACCGATGACGGGCCGAAAGTCTCGTTTACGTTCGCGCGTCGTCACGGTTTGTTTATTGACGACTACGAAGAGGGCAAAGCCAAAGTGGTTTGTCGCCCGGGCTTAAGTCATCACGCTTTGGCCGAAGTGCGCCGCTTTGCCGGCGCGCCGCTGTCCATCCAGCGCGTGGATGCCGACGTCTTTAGCAGCCTTTTGCAAACCGCCTATGAGGGCGGCTCGAACCGCGCCATGGAAATGGTGGAAGGCCTCAACGATGGCGACACCGATCTGTTCCAGGTGGCGCAAGCACTGCCCGAACCCTCTGATCTGCTCGAAAGCGACGACGACGCGCCGATCATTCGCCTCATTAACGCCGTGCTCACCGAGGCGGTCAAAGAAGGCGCCTCCGATATTCACATCGAACCGTTTGAAAGCCGCCTTAAGGTCCGTTTTCGCGTGGACGGCGTGTTGCGTGAAGTGCTCGAGTCCAAGCGCGCTGTAGCACCGCTGGTGGTGTCGCGTATCAAAGTGATGTCCAAACTCGACATCGCAGAAAAGCGCGTGCCGCAGGATGGTCGCATCTCGCTGCGTATTGCGGGGCGTGCCGTCGACGTGCGCGTGTCCACCCTGCCCTCGGGCCACGGCGAACGCGTGGTAATGCGACTGCTGGACAAACAGGCCGGACGTATCGATCTAACGCAGCTGGGTATGTCGCACGTCACGCAAGACGGTTTTTTCGATCTGATCAGCAAGCCCCACGGCGTGATCCTCGTCACCGGCCCAACCGGTTCGGGTAAGACGACCACGCTGTACGCAGGCCTCGAGCGCATTAACGACAACAGCCGCAACATCATGACGGTGGAAGATCCGATCGAGTATTACATCGACGGTATCGGCCAGACGCAGGTCAACACGAAAGTGGACATGACCTTCGCCCGCGGCCTGCGCGCTATTTTGCGACAGGATCCCGACGTCGTGATGGTCGGTGAGATTCGAGATCGGGAAACCGCCGAGATTGGCGTGCAGGCGTCGCTCACCGGTCACCTTGTGCTCTCTACGTTGCACACCAACACGGCCGTTGGCGCCGTCACGCGTCTGCGTGACATGGGCGTCGAGCCATTTCTGCTTTCATCAAGTCTTATTGGCGTGATGGCGCAGCGTCTTGTCCGCAAGCTGTGCGCGGAGTGCAAAGCCCCTTACGAGGCACCACCGAATGAAGTGCGTTTGCTGGGTCTGGATGCCGGCGCCCACACATTCTACAAACCTGCAGGCTGCGCGGAATGCAGTCAGTCGGGCTTCCGCGGTCGTACGGGTATTTACGAGCTGGTGCGGGTGGACGACACCATGCGCACCATGATTCACGACGGCGCCGGCGAGCATCAGCTTGAAGCCCATGCCCGTACACTGACGCCGGGTATCCGCGATGACGGCCGCGCCAAAGTGCTGGCCGGGATCACCACGCTTGAAGAAGTGGTTCGGGTCACGCAGGAAGACTGATGGGCGCCTACGAATACCGCGCGCTCGATGAAAACGGGCGTGAGAAAAAGGGCCTGCTCGAAGGCGACACGGCACGCTCTGTGCGCGCGGCGTTGCGCGAGAAAAAACTGCTCCCGATTGACGTTAATGAAGTTGCCGAGCGCGGGCGCAAAAAGAAGAAGGACGCCGCGGCCGGCGGTCTGTCGTTCGGCTCGGGCCTGAGCGCCACCGAACTGGCATTGATCACACGCCAGCTAGCGACCATGTTCCGTGCAGGCCTGCCGCTTGATGAAGCCCTGCAGGCCGTTGCCGAGCAAAACGAGAAACCACGCCCGAAGAAAATTCTGCTGGGCGTGCGCGCGCGTGTACTTGAAGGTCACACCATGGCCAGCGGTCTGGGCGATTTTCCGCGTGCCTTCCCGGAACTCTATCGCGCCACCGTGGCGGCCGGCGAACAGTCGGGCAACCTGGACGGTGTACTTGAACGCCTGGCCGACTACGCCGAAGCGCAGCAAACTTTGCGCGGCAAAGTACTTGAAGCACTGGTCTATCCTTTGTTTCTCACCCTTGCTGCCACCGGCATCGTGGTCTTCTTGCTACTAACGGTGGTGCCACCGGTTGTGCAGGTGTTTGAAGACATGAAAATGGACGTGCCCGACCTCACGCGCGCGCTCATTTTCATGAGCGCCTTTTTGCAAAAATACGGGCTACTGGTTTTGATCGCTCTGGGCGCTATCGGGGCCGGCGTGTACACGCTGCTCAAACAAACCGGTCCGCGTCGTGCCTATCACAACGCGCTGCTGAAGCTCCCCGTGGTCGGGCGCTTCGTACGCTCTGCCAACACGGCGCAGTTTGCCCGTACGCTGAGCATCATGGCCTCAAGCGGCGTGCCTGTAATTACGGCCATGGGCATCGCCGCGAGCGTGGTCACCAATCTGCCCATGCGCGAGGCCATCGACGTGGCCACCGAGCGCGTGCGCGAAGGTGCGTCCATTGCCAAATCGCTGGACGTGGGCAAGCTGTTCCCGCCCATGACCATGCGTCTGATTGCCAGCGGCGAGGCCAGTGGCGAGCTGGATGCAATGCTGTTGCGCGCAGCCGATGCGCAGGAGCAAGAACTCGAAACGCTGCGTAAAATGCTCACCAGCCTGCTGGCGCCGTTTATGGTGCTGGTGATGGGTGGCATCGTTCTGATGATCGTCATGGCCATTTTGCTGCCGATCTTCGAGCTCAACACCAACACGTTCTAGGCCCTGCCGCCGCCGCGCATTGGAGCGGCCGGCCCTATTTCCCGTTCGACTGAACATAACCTCGACATTGGGCAAAAAAACGGCGGCCGCTGTTAAACCAGCCGTGCACGCCCCCCGATTGTGAACTACAGTAACCGGACAAGAAGAAGCGCCCAATAAACGGGTCGCCCACGGTTGCTATAGATCATCATCGTTCGAGGGGTTTATCCATGACGCAGTCACGTCGTCGTAGTCGTTTGTTATTTGCCGCTTTTTCCTGTGTTGCCGCAGCGGTTGGTTTTTCCAGCATGTGGGCAACGGCCGCCACGGATCCGATGGGGCCGCACAGCGTTGCATCCCTGAGCGCCAATGCGGGTCCGGATCAGCTGGCGACCATTGGCCAGACCATTCGTCTGGATGGTAGCGCCTCCACCTCCCGTGCCGCCAACAGTGACATGCGTTATCAGTGGCAGCTGACGACACCTGCCGGCAGCGGCGCAGCACTGAGCGACCCTACGGCACCACGCCCGACGTTCGTGGTCGATTTGGTTGGCGACTACGTTGCCACGTTGATCGCAACGGATGACACCACCAAGGCGCAAACCGAACTGCGTGTTTCCACTGGCAACGTCGCACCCATCGCGCGCATCAATCCTGATCTGGCCTTTGCCATGGGCGACGTGGTGGTTCTGGACGGTCTGGCCTCCACTGATGCCAACGGCGACAACCTAAGCTACACCTGGACGCTGCTCCAAACGCCGCAGGGCAGTCAGGCGAGCCTTGACGCTGCCGACACACCCACACCCTACTTCATGGCCGACGCGGCCGGCGACTATCTGATTGAATTGCGGACCCACGACGGTCGCAGCAGCAGTCGTCCCGTACAGCAGTGGTTTTCTAGCATTAACAGCGCGCCAATTGCCGACGCGGGTAAAGCCCGCGTGATCGCGCCGGGCCAGACCGTGACACTGAGCGGCGCGGCCTCCATCGATCCGCAACGCGACGCGCTCGACTATCAATGGCGCGTGCTGCATGCACCGCTCAAACAAGCCTTTTCGCTCAGCGATGCCAATACGCCAACGCCAATGTTCTCGGCGCAGGTGCCCGGCGATTACGTGGTGCAACTTGCCGTTCGCGACGGCAGCGCCCTGCCCGCCGCGCTGGCGACGACGGTGGTCTCGGTCATTGAACGCGCGGCCTTGCCGGTGACGCAACAGGCCCGCGGCGGTCTGGACTCTGATGGCGACGGCGTCCCTGACGACATCGACAACTGCGTCGACAATTTCAACCCCTCCCAGCTCGACACCAACGGCGACGGCTTCGGCAACCGCTGCGATGCTGATCTGGACAACGATGGATTCATCACCAACTTTGGCGATCTGGGTCTGCTGCGACTGGCGTTTTTCTCATCACCGGGCGCGGCCAACTGGAACCCGGACGCGGACTTCAATGAAGACAACGTGATCAACTTTGCTGACCTTGGCATCATGCGCACGTTTTTCTTCGGCCCACCCGGTCCTGTCGCGCTTACGTTTATCAATCCCAATGGCGGCAGCTGGCACGATCCGGCCAACTGGTCGCCACCGGTGATTCCTAACACCACGCATACGGTGCGCATTGACCTGGATCCGGCCTCGACCGTTGAATACTCCACAGGATCAAGTGAGATTGCCGGTCTGGTGGCTACGAGTCCGGTCAGCATTACCGGTGGCGTTCTTAGCGTCGCTGGCAACGCCCAGTTCAACGCGGGACTTATCATCGACAACGCGACGCTTGCCACCGCCAACGTACTGCCGCCGAACGACCCGGCCGCGGCGCAACTGGTGACCGCCGGCACGGTGACCCTCGATAACGTCGATCTGGGCATGGACATGCTCGTGCCGCAATTGACCAACGTCACCATCCTTGGTGGCATGACGCTCGACGGCAGCCGCATTACGCTTTCCACAGACGGCAGTTTCAGCGTCCTGAACTTCGGCGGCGCGTTGGGCGCCACCTCCACACTGGATGGCTTTGGTGAAGTCCGCTTTGCCGGCACCACAACATCAAGCTCCGTCAACGACGTGCGCATTGCCAGCGGCCACAACCTCATTATTGGTGAGGACATCACCTTGCGCACCGAAACGACCGGCGGGCGTGTGCGCAGCACATCAACCAGCGGCAGTCTGATCTTCAACGGCACGCTTGTCAGCGATGTCGCAGAACGCAGCGTCACTCTGCTCGGCGCCCCGTTAGTCATCGATGGCGTGGTCAACGTGTCCAACGACGCCACGTTTATCGGCGACTTCAACGGCGCGGGTTCACGCGTAACCAGCAACGCATTGATCGACGTCGTAGATTCTGAAATCGAACTTTTCGGCATTTTTGAACATCAGGGCCTGACCACGCTCGCTAACAGCACTCTGGACATTGGCAACAATGGCACGGAGAACTGGCGCAATACCGGCTCGTTTGATGTGTTCAACAGCACCATCGAACTCGGTGGTTTCTTCACCGCCGCCGATGCGGGTGTCTTCACCGGCAGCGGCACCATGCTGATCAACGGTACGCTGGATAACACGGATGTGGCGCTGGATATCGGGACCCTGTTTACCGACACCGTGGAATTCGGTGGTAGCGGTACTCTCATTGGCGGTTCGCTGGTGACCACGACAGTACCCGTTGTATCGTCCTTCACGTTTGATGGCGTCACACTGGGTGCCGATACGGTCGTCGGCGGGCAGGTTGTACTGACACTGCGCAATGGCCTCACGCTCGATAATTCGACCATCAGCCTAAATTCAAGTGGGAACATTTCTGCTCTGTCGTTCGCAGGCGCGGCGAACGAGACGTCTGTATTTGGCGGTACCGGGACCCTGAGTTTTGAAGGTGTAACAACCTCCAGCTTGCTCAACGAAATTCGCATTGCCAGCGCGAATCATTCGCTGCTCATCGACACGGGCATCGCGATTGACACCGCCACGACCGGCGGGCGCATTCGCGGCCTTTCCGGCTCCACCGGCATCACACTGAACGGCAGTATCGTCTCCAACATCAGCGGCCGCGACGTCACTATCTCCGGCTCGCCGCTGACCATCAACGGCACTCTGGACGCCAGCAACGGAGGGCGCATTATTGCGGACTTCCTCACCGTCGACTCGCGCATTGCCCCGTCAGCGGTGTTAACGGCCAACGGCGGTGAATTGGAACTGCTCGGCACGTTCGTCAATCAGGGCACCATCAACGTGACCGACGGCATTCTGGACATCGGCAACAATGCCACCGAAATCTGGAGCAACGCCGGCACGATCAATATCAACAACGCCACGGTAGAACTCGGTGGACGCTTTACCATTGCCGACGCCGGTTCCTTCACCGGCACTGGCACGCTGCTGCTGAACGGCACGTTCGACAATGTGGGCGGCTCGGTGGATCTGGGTGCTTTGTTCTCAGGTTCGTTAACACTTGGCGGCAACGGCACCGTGCTCGGCGGCAGTATCATCAATTCGCCGATTACCATCGCCTCAAACTTTACGTTTGACGGCGTGACTCTGGCGGCCGACGCGACGCTTGTGAACGGTACCAACCTGACCATCGTGAATGATCTGATGCTCGATGAGGCCGTCATCAGCATTGAATCGATCGGTAGTTTCACCGCGTTGTCGTTCACCGGACCCAACGGCGACACCTCGACACTGGGCGGCACCGGCGAAATACGCTTTGCCGGCACCACCCCATCGAGCACCGTCAGTGAGATTCGCGCGGCCTCTACCAACAACGCGCTTGTCATTGACAGCGGCATTCGCGTGATCAGCGACACCACGGGCGGGCGCATACGCGCGTTGTCCAACAGCACCACGGTCACCCTAAATGGTGCGATCGAATCAAGCGTGGCGGGTCGAACGATCTCGATCGCGGGCGCTGCGCTTAACGTCAGCGGCACGCTCATGGCCACTAACGGCGCAAAGATCACCGCCGACTTCACCACGGCGGGTGTTATCGACGCCGCTGCCATCATCAATGCCACAGGCGCCAACAGCGAGATCGAACTTCTTGGTTTTATCACCAACAACGCCGACATCAACATCACCGACGGCATTCTGGATATTGGCAACAATACCAACGAAGAGTGGGTAAACAACGGCAGCATCAATCTCAACAATGCCACCGCCGAACTCGGCGGTACGTTTACGACGGCTGACATTGGCACGGTGACGGGCACCGGCACGGTGCTGATTGACGGCCTGCTGGACAATACCGGTGAAAACCTGGATGTCAGCACGCTGTTCGGCGGCATCGTGAACTTTGGTGGCACAGGGACCCTGCTCGGTGGCTCGCTGATCACCACACCGGTCACGGTTGTGTCGGGGTTCGTTCTTGATGGACTCACCCTTGCCACCGATCTGAACCTCGATTCAGGCGCGACGGTCACAGTCAATAACGGCCTGACGCTGAACAACGGCAACGTGATCATCAACTCGGTCGGCAACTTCACCGCGCTGTCCTTTGCCGGCGGCAATGGCGAAACCTCAACCTTCGGTGGCACCGGCGAAGTACGTTTCAACGGCACGACGCCATCCAGCGCGGTCTCTGAGCTGCGCACCACGGGCACAGGTCACACCTTGCTCGTCGACAGCGGCATCACGGTGCGCAGCGTCACCACGGGCGGGCGCATCCGCACTACAGGGAGCAATGCCGCCATTGTGTTCAACGGCAACATTGTCTCTGACGTAGACAACCGTTCGATCACACTGACCGCTGGCAACACTCTCACCATAGGCGGCACGTTCTCGGCCACCAACGGCGCCACCATCATGGCGGATTTCCCGGCCGGTTCGAGCATCACGAGTTCGGCAAATTTAAGCGCCGACGGTGGCGAGATCGGATTGGTCGGCTTGTTTAGCAACGCCGGCACGATTGATATTGCGAACGGCACGCTGGACATTGGTAACAACAATGCCGAAGCCTGGAGCAACACCGGCACGATCACGCTGACCAACAGCACGATCGAACTTGGCGGTCTCATTGTCCTTGCTGATATCGGCACCATTGGTGGCACCGGCACGATGCTTGTGGATGGCAATATTGAGAACACCGGGCAGTCGCTCGACCTAGGCACAATTTTCTCGGGTGCCATTACGCTTGGCAACAACGGTGCCATCGATGGCGGCACGCTGATCAATACGCCTGTGACCGTGGCGTCGGTCTTCAACTTTAACGAGGGCGTAACGCTTGATGTGGATCTGAGCATGAGCGACGGCAGTCGTTTGAATATCGGTGGCGGCCTGACGCTGAATAACGTTGATATCTCGATGGAATCGGACGGCAATTTCACATTCATGGACTTCAAGGGATCCACCGGTGAAGCCGTCTCACTGGCCGGCACGGGCGAGATTCTTTTCGCAGGCACCACGACCAGCAGCAACGTGACTGAAGTCCGCGGCTCAGACAGCGTCAACTTTACGATCGACAGCGGCATCACGCTGCGCACCGTGACCACGGGCGGGCGCATTCGCAGCGTGTCGGGCAACAGCCCCATCACCCTGAACGGCAACGTCGTATCCGATGTCGCCGGTCGCAGCGTGACGCTGACCTCCCCGACGTTGCTCATTCAGGGCACGCTGGACACCCGCATCGGCGCGCTCACGGCACTCGGCAACGTTACGCTTGGCAGCTCAGCGGTTCTGAACGCCGAGATTGGCGGTACGACCACCGCCACGATTGGCCGTTACAGCGGCAGTGCGACCACGCTTGCGGGCACACTCAACGCGACGCTTGGCAATGGCTACACGCCGCTGCTCGCAGAGACCTACCCACTCTTTACGTTTGCCAGCAACAGCAGCGGTACGTTCGACACCGTGAACGTGCCGACGCTGGGTGGTGGGCTCTCACTCACCCCGGTGTACAACGCCACCGATTTCTCGCTGGAAGTCACCAACTAGGCATCAAGCCCTCGACCCGGCACCTTGCCGGGTCGAGGGGCGGATCAGCGGCCGGGCCACACCAAGCCGCAACGAATGGCGACGAGCATAGCCGTGTCACTCGACACCAGTGCCAGAAACAAACCAATCGGGTGATTCGGCACACCGGTGCCCAGCAGATAAGAAAAGTAAGCGATGGCCAGAACATTCGTCACCAGAGCGCCATGCAAGGCCCAGCGTGCCTGAGTCCACAGCGCTCGACTGAGGATAAAATTCACCATCCCCGTAAACGTCAGAAGCGCGCCCGGCATTAGCAACATCAATCGACTGCTCCCCGACGCCTCAGCCCCGCGCGCCAGCGCCGGCCACACGGCCGAAAAATGTCCGTAAGCACCTGCAAACAAAAACAGAGCAAGCAACAAGCCGCCCACAGCTGCCAACGACCACAGCGCGTTTCTCGTCGCCACCGGGCCGGCGTCAGCGGTCATCATCGTGCGCCCCCACTTTCGCCAGACCACACTCATAGGCAAACACTACCGCCTGCGCCCGATCGCGCAATTCCAGTTTCGACAACACACTGGAGACATGAGACTTGACCGTCGCCGCACCGATGAAGAGTGCCGCCGCAATTTCCACATTACTCATGCCACTGGCTAACGCCTGCAGCACTTCGCGTTCGCGCGCTGTCAGGCGCATTAACTGTTCGGAAAATTGATTCTCATTGCCAAGCTGATGCGCAAACCGGCTGATCAGACGCCGCGTAATCGCTGGTGCCAACATCGCACCGCCCGCGGCCACGGTGCGTACTGCCTGCACCAGTTCCTCTGGCGGTATGTCTTTTAAAACGAAACCGCTCGCGCCGGCGTGCAGTGCTTTAAAAACATACTCATCGGGATCAAACGTCGTCAGTATGATGACGCGGGTTGTCTCATGGCATTCGCTCAGGATACGCGCCGTGGCCTCCAGCCCGTCCAACTCAGGCATACGAATATCCATGAGCACGATGTCAGGCCGATGCTCGGCAGCGGCCGCAATCGCCTCGTGACCGTTGCCGGCTTCGGCTACAACCTCAATATCGCTCTCATGATTGAGCACCATTGCGAAACCGCGGCGCACCAAAGTCTGATCATCAACCACTAAAACTCGCAGCGTCATGGTTTACGCATACTCCTTGGTATGATCGCGTTGATCTCAAATCCCTCGTCGCTTGCGCTACCCGCAGAAAAAACACCGTGTAGCAATTCCACGCGTTCGCGCATGCCAATAAGGCCATGCCCACCGGGGCCATGCACGTCGCCACCTCTACCGTCGTCTTTTACGTTTAGAACAACGCTCTGATCCCCGATGTCGATGTCTATCTGCACACTCACGCCTGCGCCCGCATGTTTGATCACATTGGTGAGCGCTTCTTGCACCACACGGTAGACCGTAAGCTCGAGACGCTGCGGCAACGTGTGATGAGTACCGGTCGTGGTTAGGTTGACCTGCAAACCGGCTTCGCGAACCTGTTCAATTAGCGTCGGCAAATCCTGAATGCACGGTTGCGGTACCAACGCCTGTTCTCCAGAGGCCGGGCGCAGCACGCCCAGCAAATGACGCATCTGGGTGAGCGCCGTTCTACCGGCCTCCTCAACGGCGGCCATGGCTTCATTCGCGGCCTGCGGATCGGAGGCGCTCACCGTTTTCGCTGCCCCGGCCTGCACCGTCATAAGGCTCACCTGATGCGCCACAACGTCATGCATTTCGCGTGCGATGCGCGTGCGCTCTGCCGCCATCGCGCGTTCGGACTCAACGCTACGCTCGCGCTCCAAATGCTCCGCGCGCTCTTCCAGCAAGCGCAGATACTCTTCTCGAAAACGCAGTCTGCGCCCGAAGTACCACAGACCCAGCGTCAGCCCAACCACGAGGGTGTCGCCAACATTGAGCGAGCCCAGAATAACCAGATCGACCACAATGAACACCAGCGCAAGCACGACACCGACCACACTGGCGCGACGATCCGGCTCGAAACGGCCAAGGCTGTACAGGGAAAACGCCAGAGCAAACACACCACCGTGCACGCCCAATGCCAACACGCACGCGGCCGCTGCGAGGACCACACCGTGGACCTGCCACGCATGTGTGCGACGCCACAACAGCGCAAAGTTGCCCACAAACGCACTTAAGAATGTGGCCACGGCCGCAAAGCTATGGAGTGCCAGAACATCGTCGTCACTTTCCAGCGACCAGATCGCCAACGTCATGATCAGCGCAAAGACGGCGATCAGGAAATCGGCGGCATTGGGCCAGCGCGTGAAGGGTCCACGCAACGGCTGCCATACATCTGCCTCCACCGTGGTGGGTGATGCGGGTCGTTCAACCGTGGAGGGTTCAACCATGGGCGTGGCAGCGCAAAGTCATAGGCTCAAGCCTAAACCAATGCCCAACGCCATGTCATACCCATCGGGTCGGAGTGTGATCCATGGAATCTCCCCCATTTGGGGGAGAAGCGATTCAAGCCTGTGGCCGATGTCTGGCGGCCGGTTACACGGCACTGTTGCCCTATCGACATCACAATCTTTGGAGCCTCCCATGCAAAGCGCAGTTCTTGGCCAGGAAACGTCCGCCCACGCACTTTCACGTCAGCTGTTTACCGGCTCGGTTACTCTTTGGTTCGTCGTGACCGCCATTGGCCACTGGATTTTTCTCGCCTACATTCTTCTCACGTTTTATGTGCCGGTCACGCAGGAGGGCCTGCACGCGCTCAAAGGCTCACACCTGCCGTCAGGGTTCATTGACGGCGAGCCGTTCGGCAATCTTATGTCATTGGTACACGTGCTGATGGCCGCCCTGATTATCGGTGGCGGCCCGTTGCAGCTGATACCCGCTATTCGCCGTCGCTTTCCCGTGTTTCATCGCGGGCTCGGCCGCAGCTATCTGGTCACCGCCGTGCTCAGCGCAGCGGCCGGGCTCTACATGACCTGGGCACGAAGCCCCATTGGCGATGTGTTCACCCATCTGGGAATAACCGGTGTGGGTGTGCTGATTATTATTTTCGCCGGGTTTGCGCTCTATCATGCGATTGGGCGCCGAATCGCACAGCATCGGCGCTGGGCCCTGCGTCTTTTTCTCGTGGCCAGCGCCGTCTGGTTTTTCCGCGTTGGTCTGATGGGTTGGACCATGCTCACGGGCGGCATCGGTATTGATTGGGAGTCGTTTACCGGGCCGTTTCTCTATGCACTTGGCTTTGCGCAATATCTGATACCGCTGGCTATGCTGGAGTGGTACTTCTATTGCCAGCGACATTCCTCCTCCCACGCGTTGATGAGCTTCTCCACCACGTTATTCGCGCTGACGGCTTTTATGACATTGGGAATTTTTGCCGCGACATTGGGTTTGTGGTTCTCCTGAGCCCACCGTTTAGTGGAAACAATGGTCTCAAAAACCGCAAAAGACCCGGCGCAATTGCCGGGTCTTCCACCGTTTGAGGCGCTCGTACGATTCAGTCCTCGAGTTCGGCTTCATCCGCCACAAGCGCGGACCCGTTCCACAGACCCTCAACATCCACGATGCTACCAACCCCCACTGCGGCAAAAAACTCAGCGGCCGAAATAGGCGTCGTATCGTTACGTTCGAATTGGGTCGAACTTGTGGTTTCCACTGCCACACCGAGCACGACCAGTTGAGGGTTTTCCAGAGAATCGATCGGCCCGCGCACAGAACTTTCCGTGTCCGCGTCATCACGTTCAATGAGCACCGCCTCGAGTCCGGCATCACCGGCAACGAGTACCATTTCCAAATAGTCGCCTGCCGCGATATCACTCAAGCCAAACGCCGCAATATCCAGGTCGCTGTCATCTTCATACGCCGTGGCCGATGTCACAGAAATTGAGAGCCCAAGCACCTCTATCGTACCCGCCGCCTGATCCACCGCAGCTACCGTGGCCTCCACTTCTATTCTGCTCTGATCCTCAAAGTCTTCAAAATCAATTTCAGAAGCCACAAGCACACCGCCCGCATCCAATGTTCCGGCCACATCCACGCGTACCCCTAACATCAGATCATTCGCAGTACCGTCTTCGTAGCGAGTGGCAGAGGTCGTGGCAACGGCAATGCCATCAACGTCGAAATCGGTGCTTGAATCAAAACGGGTGATGATGCCTTCAATCTCGCCGAAGTCCCCTTCTGCACCGGTAAATGATGGCAATTTTTTCTCAACGCGCAGCGCGACTAATTCGCCGTTTGCATTCAACGTATCGCCATACACTTCAACCAGATCGCCGACGGCAGGCATGCCGTTGTCAAAGTCCTCCAGCATCGCTGAGGAATAGTCCACAGTCAGTGCGTTCATATCAAAGCGCATGGACGCCGCATCGAGACCAGAGATCACCCCGGTAACCTCAAAATCACCTGCATCGTCGTCCGCTTCAATTCGAGTAGCCAAAACCACGCCAGTGCCGTCGAGCAGTCCGCTAACCTCCACGTCGATCCCATCTGCCAGCCCTTCGATGGAGGATGGATTGATACTGTCGTCAAACAGCGTGGTCGCCACCACGCGAACCGTTTGTCCGAGGACGACAAAAGTGCCGGCGGCCTCATCAATGGAACCCGCTGCAATCGGCCCTTCGAGATCATTGATCTGATTGATATTGGTCGCCACAGATGAAACACCATCATCGTTGGTCGTTGCCGCCACGCGCACCACATTGCCGACGTTCAGATCTGCCAGTGTGGCAGGTTGATTATCGATAGTGATGGTCAATGCACTACTTGTTGTATCGTAAGTTACGTCGCTCACGGTAATCGACTCAAGATTACTGCCCAGTCGACTGACGACCCCAACGCCCTCAATGCCTTTTTGGGCGATGGGTGGCGGTGAGGGTGGGAGTGGCTGCACCTGCACCGGCGCATCGTCGCCTCCACTGCTGCACGCCGCTAGCAAAATCACACTGAATACCGGGGCAGTCCAGCGCATACAATGTTGAGTAAAATTATTCATGTGTCTCTCCCGAAACAGTTGATTCTTGAAACAGATAGACGCCCAGTCCCACGCGTTGCGCGTTGGATGGCGGGAGTTCGGTCGCGGTCAATCGCGAACCTGTGTTGAGCCAGTGATCCAGTTTTTGCAAAAGTAGCTGGGCCTGGTCGGTGGCCAGCGCTTGAAATTCTGTGGCATCGGCTGGAGCGATCGCATCGGCCACGACATAGCGCGCCATTCGCGAATTCTCGGCACGGTTTTCATCAAGGTTGTAGACGATGGTATTGCCCAAGTCGGTCAGCAGATTGCCCAGGATCCGAATGCGCTCCTCGGTAAAACCGTCAGCAATAAAGCTGCGTTTTTGGACCACCCAAATACCGTCAGCGTTCGCGTCAGCCATTCCAAGACGCTTTAGCTCGGTTTGCAGGGCGCGTCGCGGTATATCACCACCGTGACGACGTATGAGATCGGCAATGCTCGGTGCATCGCCCTCCTCCGGTATTGCCAGCGGCAAACCTGCCTCGTCTTGATAATCCTCGTCTTCGTGCCAGCCCGTAATGACGCGCGTGATCGGGCTCATCAGATGTTCCGACTCGGGCTGCTGGGCAACGATCCCTTTCAGGCGGGTGCATTCTTTGCGTGACAGGCCCGTCAGGATCGCCACGCGTGCGAGGTTGGTCTTGCGCCCATTAATGCCGTAGTCATCACGCGCCACGTCAAAATAGGCCCGTTTCGCGATGTCAGAGAATTCACGATGCGTAAGCTCGCCGCGTAGCGCGATGCGCACGATAGGTCGTAGCAATCTTCTGAGAGTTTGCGCGAGATAGTCTTTGATCGTTGAATTAATCATATATGGGTAATTTACGACCATATTTGATTTCTGTCAAGCGAACTCGCTTTGGGCTGCATTTGCCAACTGCGTCATGTTTTCGGACGCGCTGAACGTCGCCGGCGAGTTCAAAAGCACGGAAATTGCGACGGACGTCACAAGTGGCGCAGGACCCAACAGGCAGGCCTCGCCAGAATTTTCTGCTTATGTACGAACTGTGATCTGTGTCCGGAGCAGGCGGCCGCGGTCAAGGTAAAACGTAGACGTACCGTTTAACTTTTTATCCACCCGACCGCAGGCAACAACATGCACACCAGCACCTTCACCCGAAACACAGATACGCCCGATTCTGATGATGTCTTTACCGACACCTCAATCTTCAACGCCGAAGAAATCGTGCGCCAACTTGAAAATACCGCAGCGGCCAAAGAAGCGGTCATGACCGACACCCGGGTCAACGCTCGTCGTCGCGCTGAAATGTTGCGCGAACAGAAGCGGCTTGAAGCCGAACTGGCGGATCTCGACGGTATGGATTTCGACGACTAGTTGATTTGTCGCCACCGGGTACTTAATGAAAGTCCCGCGAACGCGGCACCAACCCGTCAAGCCAGTGGCTGAAATCGGCCATGTGACGCACGACCAGGTGAACCACATCACCTTCGCGCTGCACCTGACCGCGGGCCGCCATAAAGCGTGAGCGCAGCAGCGCCTGACGCTGTTGTTCAGCCACTTTGCGCCATACCACCAGATTGGTGTGACCGCTCTCATCTTCCAGCGTCACAAACGTGACCCCGCTGGCCGTGCCCGGTCGCTGCCGTGTAATCACCAAGCCAGCCGTGCGCACCCACGCACCGTCGGGCAACGCCCGAATTTCCGCCGCGCTACAAATGCCCTCTCCAGCCAACTGCTCACGCAGCAACGCCACGGGATGGTTACGTAAACTCAAGCCCAGCGAACGATAGTCCGCAATCACGGCCTGACCCGCATCGGGTTTTTGCAGCAGCGGCGTGGCCTCTTTGGTCTCCACACCACCGAGCAGCGGTGTGGCCGGTGCCACACCGGTCACCTGCCAGCGCGCGCGATGCCGATGTCCAGCAAGCCCCTTTAGCGCATCACCATCGGCCAGCGCTTCGAGATCCCCGCGATTGAGCGTGGCCGCGTAGGCCAGATCGTCCACATGATCGAACGGTCGCTGCGGTCTGGCGCTACGCGACTCGCGCACGGCAATCAGACGCTCGGCCGCGGCCTTTTTCAAACCCTTGATCAAGCGCAGGCCCAAACGCAGCGCCGGTGCCCCACGCTCGCCGCGCTCCAGCGTACAGTCCCAGTGGCTGGTCACCACGTCGGCCTGACGCACCTCCACACCTGCGTTGCGTGCGGCATTGACCAACTGTGCCGGTGCGTAAAACCCCATCGGCTGGCTGTTCAGCAATGCGGCAAAAAACGCGGCCGGCTCAAAGCGCTTGAGCCACGCCGACACGTACACCAACAGAGCGAAACTGGCCGCGTGAGACTCCGGAAAGCCGTACTCGCCAAAGCCCTTAATCTGACTAAAAATCCGCTGCGCAAAGTCATCGTCGTAACCGCGTTCGCGCATGCCATCACGCAGCAAATCTTCAAACGGTCCCAGCCCGCCGCGGCGCTTCCACGCCGCCATCGCACGGCGCAGCTGATCGGCCTGCCCGGCGCTAAAGCCCGCCGCGACCATCGCCAAATGCATCACCTGTTCCTGAAAAATCGGCACGCCCAACGTGCGCGCCAGCACGTCGCGCACCGCTTCGCTGGGATAACTCACGGCCTCCTCGCCGTTTCGCCGGCGCAGATAGGGATGCACCATGTCGCCCTGAATCGGTCCCGGTCGCACAATAGCCACCTCGATCACCAGATCGTAAAACGTGCGCGGCCGCATGCGTGGCAGCATCGCCATCTGCGCGCGCGACTCAATTTGAAACACGCCCAGCGTGTCGCCCTGCCCAATCATCTCGTACACGCGCGGATCTTCCGCGGGCACGCTTGCCAGCGAATGGCGAATGCTGCGGTAGCCGTCGATCAAATCGAAGCTGCGTCGAATCGCCGTGAGCATCCCGAGCCCCAAAACATCCACTTTCAACAGACCCAGATCCTCAAGGTCATCCTTGTCCCACTGAATCACCGTGCGATCGACCATGGCCGCGTTTTCCACCGGCACCAGTTCGTGCAGCGCATCGCGAGCAATCACAAAACCGCCCACGTGCTGCGACAAATGCCGCGGGAAGCCCTGAATCTGGCGCACCAGTGTGACCAGCCGATGGATCATGGGATTGGACGGATCGAACCCCGCCTCAACGATGCGTTCTTCATCCACATTGCGCCCGTCCCACCACTGCATGGAACGCGCGAGTCGATCCACCTGCAGCGTGTCGAGACCCAGTGCTTTGCCCACGTCGCGCATGGCGCTGCGCGGGCGATAGGTAATGAGCGTGGCGGCCAGTGCCGCACGGTGACGACCGTATTTTTTGTAGATGTACTGGATCACCTCTTCGCGTCGTTCGTGCTCGAAATCAACGTCGATATCCGGCGGCTCGTTGCGCTCCTTGGAAATGAAGCGCTCGAACAGCATCGCCATGCGTGAGGGATCAACCTCGGTAATACCAAGACAAAAACACACCGATGAGTTAGCCGCTGAACCGCGGCCCTGACACAAGATATTTTGCGACCGCGCGAAACGCACAATGTCGTACACGGTGAGAAAGTAGGCCTCGTAGGCAAGCTCGGCGATTAAGACCAGCTCACGTTCAATCAAATCGCGCACACGCTGACTGGCCCCCTCCGGCCAGCGCCGCGCCATCCCTTCTTCCACCACTTTGCGCAGGTAACCGCTGGGCGTAAAACCATCGGGAATAATTTCGCGCGGGTATTCGTAGCGCAACTCATCAAGCGAGAATTGGCAACGCTCGGCGAGCACGAGAGTCTGCGCCACGAGCGCCGACGGATACAACCGCGCAATGCTCTTGCGCTGACGCAAATGCCGCTCGCCGCTGGCGTGTAAATTCAGCGCCGCACGCGACACCGTAGTGCGCAGACGAATGGCCGTGACCGTATCCTGCAGTGCGCGACGGCCACGCTCGTGCATGTGGACATCACCGCTGGCAACCGCGGGTAATCCCACCCGCTCAGCCAGTGCGCACAGCGCATCAAGACGACGACGGTCGTTTCCCTGGGCCAGGAGTTCCACAGCCAGCCACACGCTGCCCTCGAAATGCTCGCGTAAAAATGCGCCGGCACCATCGTCGTCAACATTGGTTGGAAACCACAACAGCAGGCAGTCATCCAGTGCGCCGACCAGATCATCGCGGGTGAGAAGATAGCTGCCTTTTTCCGCACGTCGACGCGCCTGCGTGATCAGCGTCGACAGACGCGCGTAGCCGCTGCGCTGGGTAGCCAGCACGGCCACGTGCAGTCCGTCGCTGCAGCGCAGTTCGCTGCCAACAATAAGTTTGAGTCCGCAGTCTTTGGCCGCCATGTGCGCGCGCACCACGCCCGACACCGAACACTCATCGGTGATCGCCAGCGCCGCGTAGCCCAGCGCGTGCGCGCGCTGCACCAGCTCCTCAGGATGCGACGCGCCGCGCAGGAACGTGAAGTTGCTGACGCAGTGCAGCTCGGCGTAAGGCGGTGGCTCAGGCAAAGACACCGTGCAAATACCAGTCACGCGGCGCCCGGCGGCGTCGATAAATCCACAGATGCAGCGTGTGCGGATTGACCGCCACGTAGTAGTCGCGTGCCACGTCGCGGCCATCCCACCAGCCGGTCTCGATGCGTTCGGGTCCGCGTAAAATAGTTAACGCGCCGTCCCACTGCGGCCAGCCGTCACGCAGAGGCAAACGTGCCGGTTCGCTGAGCATCCATAAAGGACGCCGCTCGCCGCTAAATGACGCGCTTTTGGTGCCCGGCTCCACGTAACGCCACGCGGCTTCAGGCCGATGCTCGGGCACCAGACACACGCCGTGCACGGCGCTCACACCCAACCGCGCGCGCAGCGTTTCCACCAGCTGCGGCCAGTCGTAGCCGTTTACGCTGCGTGAAAACAAATCGCCGTCGCGTCCGTCCAGCGGCACTAACGTGGCGGCTCTTAATGCCACATCCACCACCGGCGCGCGCAGCGTTAAGGCATCAAGGCGTTCGTGCACCACGCGCTTCAACCGCCCGGCGTCACGCGTGGGCGCCGCGAGCCCTACCTGCAAGCACGTGGCCTCGATATCCAGATGCGCAAGCGTAATGCGCAGCGCTGCGACCCCGCGCTGATGTGCACGCAGTACGCCTTCAAGTTCATCAATCAGCTCACCCAGCGCGTGCTCGATGTGCGTGAGACGCTCGGTTTCGCACAACAAATCTAAATGCGCTGCAAACTCCGGCGCCATAACAAACGGCGAACGCGGCTCGGGGGCAAGGCCCAGCGCCTGATCGAGCTCGAGACGGCGCTCACGGC
>JBGCEL010000030.1:0-66394 GCA_045106455.1 Gammaproteobacteria bacterium | reverse complement strand
CGGCACGGTTGTTGATCAATCGTGTGCCGTCTGACAACGCGTGGGTGGGCCTGCGGCTCGTCGGGAGCCAATCCCCGCGCAGCGCGGACGGCGCTCGTGTGGCGATTACAGACAAGGCGGGTGTTACGCGCTGGCGGCGGGTGCACAGCGACGGGAGCTACCTGAGTGCGAGCGACCACGCCTTGCTGGTTGGGCTCGGCGATGCGCAGTCCGCTGTAGATGTGGGGGTAGTTTGGCCTTCGGGTCTGCGTGAGCTGTGGCGCGATCTGGCGCACGATACAAAACATGAGTTGCTTGAGGGCAGCGGTATGCCGTGGGTGACCCCATGACCAACGTGTCTTTCAAGAAGCGTCAGAAGCTTGGCAAATATCGCATTGAAAAGCGTCTTGCACGCGGGCCCTATGCAACGGTTTATGGTGCATTGGATACCATCGAAGGTCTGCGCGTTGCGCTGAAGATTCCCAATGCCGATCAAAGCGACGGCGCCGAGTTGGAGGATTTCAAGCGTGAAGTGCGACTGGCGGCGCGCCTGTACCACCCCAATGTGTTGCCGCTCAAAGACGCGAGTTTTATCGACGGCCATTTTGTGATCGTGACGCCGCTGGGGGATGAGACTCTGGCCCAGCGCATGACCCGGCGCATGTCGGTCGATCAAATGATCAGCTTTTCGGAGCAGTTGCTGGATGCGCTGGCCTACGCACATGCGGAACGCGTTCTGCACTGCGATGTGAAGCCGGAGAATCTGATCTTGTTTGGGCGCGATGATTTAATGCTGGCGGATTTCGGTATCGCCAAAACCGCGCTGCGCACGATTAAGGCCTCAGGCTCCGGCACGTTGGGTTACTTGGCGCCAGAGCAGGCGATGGGACGGCCGTCGCCACGCTCGGATGTCTTTGCCGCGGCGTTGCTGATGTATCGCATGTTCACCGGCAAGCTGCCCGAGTGGCCCTTTGCGTGGCCGCCGGTTGGTGTCGATCGTCTGCGCGCGCGGGTGTCGCCCGACATGGAGGCGTTCTTGCGCCGCGCACTTGATCCGGTGCCCGGTAAGCGATTTAAAGACGCGCAGCAAATGTGCAATGTCTTTGAAGATCTTAAACGTCGCGGGGCCATTGCCAGACGCAAGCGCAAAGCACGCCCAACCCAACGCAGCGCCAACTGGCAGGAAGTTCGTCATCGCCAGTTCAAAAAGCAGTTCGGTCGTGAGCTGGAGACGCATCATCATTGCGCGGCGTGCGAGGGACCGATCAGTGAGAGCATGCGCGGCTGTCCGTGGTGCGGAATCGAACTGGAAAAACACATTGGCGACACGCGCCTTCCGGCCCATTGCCCGACGTGTCAACGCGGTACCAAGCTCGATTGGGCGTACTGCGCGACCTGCGAGGGACCGGGTTTCGAAGTCGAGACCACGCGCCGGTTCAAAGATCGTCGCTACAGCGCCTGCTGTCACAAAAAGAACTGCAGCGGGCCGCTCATGCCGTTTATGCGTTACTGCCCCTGGTGTCAGACCAAAGTGCGCGAGCGCTGGAAACTAAAAAGTAGTAAGGATCGCTGCGGGAGTTGTGGTTGGGGCGTCGCGCTCGACTATTGGAGTCACTGTCCCTGGTGCACAACGTCGCTATGACCACAGCAGACACAAGCGTCTCGCCGGCTGACGAGTTGTTCATCACGGCCGCGATGGACTCGCCCGTGAGCTTTGCCGTGCCGGGGGGCGAGGTGGCGGTGTTCAGTCGCGGTAGCCCGGACAAAGACACACCCAACGAAGATTGCGCGGCGGTGCTGTCGGTGCACGACACCATGACCGTGCTGGTGGTGGCCGATGGTCTTGGCGGGAGCCGTGAGGGCAAAGAGGCATCGGCGGCCGTCGTGCAGACGTTGCGCGAATCGTTGGCCCAAGCCACACGTGAGCGCGCTTCGCCGCGCTCGGCGATATTAAATGGTCTTGAGCAGGCGAACCGCGATATTTTGACGCGCGGTACGGGCTCGGCGACCACCGTGGTCGTGGCCGCCATCTCCGGCGATTTTTTGCGCGTCTACCACGTGGGGGATTCGGGGTTGCTGCAACTTGGTCAACGTGGACGTTTGGTGCATCAAACCGTGGCCCACTCGCCCGTGGGTTTTGCTCAGGCCAGCGGCATGCTGTCTGAAGAAGAGGCGCTGTTTCATGAGGAGCGTCATTACGTGTCTAATTCATTGGGCACCACCCAAATGAGTATTGAGGTGGGCCCGGCATTGCAGCTGAATCGACGCGACACGGTCTTGCTCGCCAGTGATGGCTTGCTCGATAACCTGCGGCTGGATGAGATTATCGAGCGCACGCGTGCCGGGCAGCTTGCGGACTGCGCGGAGCGTCTGCAGTCCACCGCCTGTCACCGCATGGCAACACCAGAATCTGCGCAACCGAGCAAGGCCGATGACCTCACGTTCGTGCTGTATCGGCGCACCGAATAAAAAAATTTAGACGCGCTTTTTAAAATTCGAGGCAGGTCTGTTCTCGAAGTTGTTGATTAAAAATGATTCCCGCTCGGCCCGTTTCCGGCCGCTCGTGGTGTGTCGGCGCGCGTGCACAATTCGGGGCACCTTGGCACCGAATAACGGTCATACACAGGTGAAACCCTGCTTTTACCAGCGGTTGCAGTTGCACCTTTTTTTGTGTGAACAGGGTCAAAGTTTTGCCCCCAGTTGCGGAGTACAAAAGACGTTATGGATACTCAAACAACATTTTGTATTGTCTCAAGCGCCAGCGGTCTCAATCACCATTCCACCCGGAAAGTGAGCCCGTATTTTTCATCATTGAATCACGCGGTCCGTGCATTGAAATTCATGCGTGACCGCTTGCCGCAGCACGAACGACTGCACATCGAGCAATCTGAGCGCGAGAACCACTTCGACGCCTGAGCCCTTCGCAGGCCACGAGTTTTCTTCTACGAAGACTCTGGTAATATGCTGGGATGCGGTTGAAGAAATTTAAGTGCGGGGCGCTTTGTGCCGTACTCGCGTGGAGCGCTCAGGTTGCGCAGGGGAACGACAATCCCGGCGGCTGGACGCCCGTGGTACTGGATGACGGCGTCTTACGTTTCGAGGCACACGTTGGCGCGAAGCCGGCGCGTATTCGCCTCGGTAGTGCGTCACCCTCAAACGCCATCAGCCAAAAGTTTGCCAGCTCCTTGTCCATTGGTGGTGAGGAAGATGACTCGCTTGCGCTGGAACAACAGCCGCCGCTGCCAAGCGTACCGCTGTTTATTGCAAGCCGGCGGGTTGAGCTGCCACAGGTCTATCGCGTGGCGGACGAGCGCACGGATGTTCACGCCGGCCGCGACTTTTTCTCCCAGGCCATCGTGCAGATCGACTACCCAAACAAACGCCTGCGTGTGCTCGATGAAGATGCATTAAAACTACGTGATCTGGCGAACGTGCCGGCGCGACGCGTCGATGCTGAAATTGGCACGCACGTGCGTTTGCGTATCGGTGAGGTGTCGATTTGGGCCGCGCTCGCTACCGAATACTCGGGCGCTCTATTGCTGCCCCGGTCGCTGGCCGAGCGTCATGGTTGGCTCGATGGGGCCAACAGCAGCGCGGCGGATGTTACCGACGATCTTGGCGATGAATTTCGCACGGACGCCATCACGCTTAAAACTGTGCATGTCGGGCCCTATGGCATCAATGACGTCAGCACCGTGCTGATGGCGCCCGGCGAGTCACCGCTGGCCGGGTCCTACGAACAAGAGACGGCCATCGTTGGTAACGACATCCTGCGCTTCTTTCAGGTATCGGTCGATCTGGACCGAGCGTACGTTCACGTGCAGCGTCCCGAATAGGCCGAATCAGGTCAAAAACCCGTTCTAAATCGAAGGCATTGTCAAAATGCCCAAGCTACGATATCTTACGTAGTACGAAAAGAAGTCTAGGTGTGGATTCGGATGGTGCGATATATCTCGACAGGGTTGGTTCTGCTGCATTTGGCGGTGCCGGTTTGGGCCTGCGGTAATGCATCGACGCCAGTCGCTGAGTCGTCGCTGCCTTTGGTCGAGGCATCCAGCACATCAACACCATCGATCACTTTCGTTGAGCGCACGCTGAATCGGCCCACTTTCGTGATCCTCGAGTCACGCGAAGATGGTGCACTGTCGATTTGGTCGCGGCGTGAGCAGACCGGCGAATCGTTTTAGTTTGAGCGGCGGGGCCTCAGGCTCCGCGCACCGGCCGCAAAGCGGCGGCGATCTTCTCTGACAATCCGGGCAGGGTGCGTTAGATCAGGGTTGCCGTCGCTTTGTTTTTTCCTGCACAGTGTTTCCCATGATGCGTTTACTTACCCTGCTATGCAGCAGCCTGCTGGTGGCCTGTGCCTCCCCAAAAGTGTCGTTTGAGGGCAGCCGCGAGGCCGCCGCGGATACTGTGGTGTTGCTGCACGGGCTCGGCCGCGGCTCGGGATCAATGCGCGCGCTGGCCACATTGCTTGGCAATGACGGCTATCGGGTGTGTTCGATCGACTACGCATCCACGCGCCACGGACCGCCGGAACTCGTGCGCCAGGTCACCGCAGCGATCAACGACTGTGCGCCTGAACAGGGCAGCATGCATGTGGTCACGCACTCGCTTGGTGGCATCTTGTTGCGCGCCTGGGCACGCGAAAACCCCGGGCAGCTTACGGGGCGGGCGGTGATGCTCGCGCCACCCAATCGCGGCAGCGAGCTCTCCGACGTCGTGGGTCACAGCGGTTTGTTGCGCGCTGTTCTCGGACCAACCGGCGCTGATCTTGGTACCAATCCGTTTAGCTTCCCCAATCGGTTGGGGCCGGCTCGTTTTCCTGTGGGTGTGATCGCGGGTACCCGCTCGCTGCATCCGTTGGGGTATTTCCTGCTTGAGGGGCCTAATGACGGCACCGTGACCGCGCGTAGCGCTCGGCTTGCCGGCATGCGCGACTTCGTCACTGTCCATCGCGCGCACAGCTTTATCATGGGCGCGCCTGAAGTGATGTATGAGGTGAGTGTGTTTTTGCGTGACGGCTGCTTTTCACGTGAGCTTGAGGATGTTTCGTACGATGCGTCTTCCCTTTGTGCTGATGCACGCAGCGAGCCCGCCGATGCGGCGCTGGCCTGGAGCGATCGCGCCACGCACTAGCGTCCCTGTGGTCACAACGGATGCTCAAGCGCTGGATTATGTTCAGCCGAACGATTTAAACCATTTGCGCCTTCCAAGCGTCAAAGGGACCAGAGCGCGGCAAGACCTGTCGCGACACTAACGGGACAGGTGATGGGGTTGGCTGTGCAAGCAATAGCACCAGATCGCGAAGCAGAGACAGCGTTGTTAAATCGCGCTCGTGCGCAGGACAGCTTCGCCTTCGAAAAACTCTATCGTCTGCACTGCGGCAATGTGTACGGTCTGTGCTTGCGGATGCTGAGCGACACCGGCACCGCTGAGGACTGCACGCAGGAGACCTTTGTACAGGCTTGGAAAAACCTGGGCGGTTTCAAAGGCGACAGTGGTTTTGGTACCTGGCTGCATCGCATCGCCATCAATCAAGTATTGATGCTGCGACGTCGCGGTCAGGCGCAGAAGCGCCACCTTGAAGCGGTGGGTCAGGACTGGGCCGTGGATGTGGCCGCCGACCCGACCAGTTCCAAGCCAGCATCGCAGCTGGATATTGAAAAAGCCGTTGGCAGTTTGCCCCCCGGTGCACGTGATGTGTTTGTTCTGTGCGCCGTCAACGGCTACAGCTACGAAGAGACATCCGGATTTTTAGGTGTTGCGGTGGGCACGTGCAAGGCACAGCTACACCGCGCGCGACGATTATTGAAAGAGCGATTGGACCCATGAAGCAGCAGGAATTTGAACAGTGGCTTGATCAGGCGGCCAATGACATGCCGACGTCGATCGAACCCGAACGCGATTTGTGGCCGGACATTTCGGCGCGCATGTTGGCGCAGGATGTTGAGCCAACGACGGAACGCTCGCGACTGTGGCCGTTTGTTGCGGGCATTGCCGCGACACTGCTCGCCACTGTCGGCTTGCAGTCGATGCGCGAGGCGCCGCAGGCCACACCTGAGGAGGTGGCGCAGTCTGTTATTTACCTCGAGCAACCACCTGCGTGGGTGCCGGAGATTAAACGCACGGCTAACCGATTGCAGGATGATTACCAGGCAGGGTTAGATCAGCTGCCACCGCAAACGCGCGAAGTGGTCGAGCAAAACCTGCGTCAAATTCACGAGAGCCTGGCCGAAATTCATGCAGCGCTGGCTGCCGACCCGGGCAACTTAGCCTTGCACCGGCTACTGGCCGGAACCTACCAGCAGGAAATTGAACTTATCAGCACGATTGGCACGATCACGCCACCGGAAAGTGAACTATGAAGACTCAAATACCCTTTGCACTGAAATTGCCATTGGCCCTGCTTTGCGTCGGCTTGTGCAGCACGTCTGCCGCCGACAAAAATATCGATGAAACGGCCAAGATCGCACCCGAGGGACGCGTGCGCGTGTCGAATGTGCAGGGCAGTGTGAACGTTACCGGTTGGGACCGAAACGAAGTTCGGGTTACCGGCGAGCTTGGCGAAGGTGTTGAGCGGCTCGATATCGAATCCGACGGACGTAACGTGAGTATTGAGGTGACGCACCCGGATAACGGCAAGCGTTGGGACTGGAGCAAAAATGATCGCGATGCGGAACTGGATATCCGCGTGCCGGTGCGCAGTCGACTTGAGATTGATACCACCAGTGCCGATATCGAGGTGGGTGGTCATACCGGGCCGCAGCGCATAAAAAGCGTGAGCGGTTCGGTGGAGCTGACGCTGAGCGAAGTAGAGGCCATCGTCAAGAGTATCAGCGGCTCGATTGAGGCCCGCGGACGCGACGTGAGTATTGATGCCACGCTTGAATCGGTCAGCGGCGACGTTGAGGTGATCGGGTTTCGCGGTGATCTCGAAATGGAGTCGGTGAGCGGCGATTTGGAGCTGCGTGACGCGCGCTTGCGCGATGCGGATTTCGAGTCGGTGTCGGGTGACGTAGATTTGCGCTTTACGCTTGGCTCGAACGGCGAGATGGAGATCGAAACCATTAGCGGTGACGTCAGTCTCGAATTCGAAGGTGTTATCGATGCCACGATTCGTGTGGATACCCACAGCGGTAGCATCGATGAGTTTTTTGGGGTTGAGCCCGAACGCACACGTCGCTACGGCCCCGGCCGACGATTGCGCGCCACCTCTGGCGAGGGCAATGCCGACGTGTCGGTTTCCACGTTGAGTGGCGACGTGCGTAATCGCACGCGCGACTAGCGCCGTTACCCGGCTTTTTTCATCTCGATGTAGTGGTCGATTTGGCGCTCGAGCAAAAATAACGGCACGTCGCCATTGCCAAGGACGGCACGATGGAAGTCGCGAATATCAAACCGCTCGCCCAGCGCCGTGCGCGCTTTTTCGCGCAGCTCCAGTATTTTTAGCATGCCGATTTTGTAGGCCGTGGCCTGCCCCGGCCACACCATGTAGCGCTCGATTTCGGTGACCACACTGCCACGTTCCTGACCGGTGTAGCGGATCATGTAGTCGATGGCGTCCTCACGACTCCAGCGTTTCGCATGCAGCCCACTGTCCACAACAAGACGCACGGCGCGCAGCATCTCATCCTGCAGGCGACCCAGATTGTCGTAGGGGTCGTCCTGAAAGCCCTGTTCCCAAGCCAATCGTTCTGCGTATAGCGCCCACCCCTCCGAGAACGCGGTGAAGCCCAGCATGCGCCGAAACATGGGTACATCGGTCAGCTCGGTTTGCAGCGAGGTTTGATAGTGATGACCGGGCACGGCTTCATGATAGGCCAACGTGCGCATGGCAAAGCGCACCGTTTCGTTCATGTCACGCAGGTTGGCGAAAAAAATGCCGGGACGGCTACCGTCCTGCGCCGGGCCCTGATAATACGCGCCCGGTGCACCGTCCTCACGAAATTCAGGGACCCGCCGTACTTCCACCGCCGACTCGATGGTCAGGTCAAACATGGCCGCCATGCCGGCATCGATTTCACTGATGATGCGGCGGTATTCTTCGAGCGCGGCCTCGCGCCCTTCATCGGTATTGGGGAAGGTAAATCGCGGCTCGTCACCCAGCGCCTGCATGCGTTCGCCCACGGTGCCCTCGGTGTAGCCTTCGCTGATCAGGATGTCATTCATTTCACCGCTGATGCGTTCGACCTCGCGCAGCCCCAGTTGGTGGACTTCCTCCGCCGAGATATCGGTGGTCGTGTGTTCACGCAGCTTTTGCGCGTAGTAGGTGTCGCCGTTGGGAAGCTTCCAAACGCCATGGTCGGTGGTGGCCTTCTCGAGTAACGTCACCAGGTACGTTTCGAGCTTGCGATAAGCCGGCTGGATTACGTTGTCGAGCGCCGCTTTGACATTGGCGGTTTGTGCCTCACAGGAGGTACGGTCGTCCTCATCAAGCTTGGCGATGCGCTTTTTGTAGCTCGTCAGTAAGACGTTCTGTTCGCTCTGCGTGGCGACAAATTCACGCACCTGAGATAGCGCGCCGTTGACCGCAAAGCGTGGCGTGATGATGTTCTTTTCCTCACGCAGCCTCAGTTGTTCGAGTACTTGATTGAACAGGGCATCGGCCTTGTTCAGGCGTGCTACGTAGTGCTCGCAGTCTTTGGCGTCGCCCAGGTAGTGCAGACTTGCCATGAAGTCGGGGAAATCGCCCTGCACGCCGCCAAGCTGACTGACCGGGTAGTCGTGCCACATGAACTCTTCGCTCTGGGCCTGTTGCTCAAGGAAGAATTTCAGGATGTCGTAAGACAGCGCGTCCTGTCCCGTGAGACCGTCCCGATCGTAGGCATTCAAGGTGTCGATGGTCTCGCGCATGTACGCGAAATCTTCACGCACTTTTTCAGGCGAGGCGTCGTTGAGTTCAGCATTGTGGGCACGCAAACCGAGTCCTTCGAGCATGCGCATGCCGCTGAGCATCTGCGGATTGTCCAGTGCGAACATCACGAAGACCTTTTCATAGAAAACGTTGATGGACCACGGGCGGAACCAGATCGCGTTGATCGCAAAAATAATCACAGCCAGAAGGCCGAGCCCGAGCAATCCGCTAAACCAGCGAAGCGTTGTGCGCATAGTGTTTCCAATGGTCGTGTGGCGTGGCGCGCAGTATATACGATCCATTCCGGGCTATGATGCGGCCATGAAAGAGATTGACGACGTAGACGAGCAGCTCCATAGCGAAAGCGACGAACCCACACCACTGGCACCGCTGGAGCTGATGCGCGACCGACGGTTTCTACCCTATTTTTGCACCCAGTTTCTGGGTGCCTTCAATGACAACGTGTACAAGAATGCGTTGGTGGGTTTGCTGACGTTTCAGGCCGTCTCGCTGGGGGCATCCAATGAGAGCGCGTCGCAGCTGATTAACTTGAGCGCGGGTCTGTTTATTCTGCCGTTTTTTCTGCTGTCGGCCACCGCGGGACAAATTGCTGAGAAATACGAGAAATCGCTGCTCATACGGCGCATCAAAATTCTTGAGATCGCGATCATGACGCTGGGGTGTGCAGCGGTGGTCTTACGCGAACTTAATTTGCTCTTCGTGGTGCTATTTTTAATGGGCGTGCAGTCCGCGTTTTTCGGTCCCATCAAGTACAGTATTTTGCCCCAGCATCTGGGTCAGTCCGAGCTGACTGGCGGCAATGCGCTGGTGGAGGCCGGTACCTTTATCGCCATTTTGCTCGGCATGATTGTAGGGCTCATCCTCGTCAACGTGCCGGATATCGGTAATGCGCTGGTCGGTGGCTTGGTTATTTTTCTGGCCGTGATCGGCTTTTTTAGCGCGCGCAGCATTCCGTCGGCACCGGCAACGGCACCGGATTTGAAGGTGAGTTTCAATTTTCCGGTGCAGACCTGGAAGATCATCCAACACGTGCGCGCCAACCGCACCGTGTTTTTGTCCATTATGGGCATTTCATGGTTTTGGTTTTTCGGCTCGTTCTTTCTGGCCCAAATCCCAACCTACGGCCGCGACTATCTTGGCGGCGGGCAGTCGGTCGTGACGCTTTTGATGGCCATGTTTACGGTGGGCATTGCGCTGGGTTCCCTGATTTGCTCCCGTTTGTCGGGGCGCAGCGTGGAAATTGGCCTGGTACCCATTGGTGCATTCGGTATGACGCTGTTTGCGCTTGATCTGGCGTTTGCGACGCCGCCGCCGCCGGCCGGGCCAGAGCTGTTGAGCGCCGTTTCCGTGCTTGGTGTACCGGGCGCGAAACGCGTGTTGTGCGATCTTGCCGGCATCGCTGTGTTTGGCGGTCTCTACATTGTGCCGCTGTACTCGTTGGTCCAAACGCGCAGCGATCCAGGCTACCTGTCGCGCACGATCGCTGCGGTCAACATTATCAACGCACTTTTCATGGTGGCTTCCGCCGTGCTCGCCATTAGTCTGCTTAGCGTCGGGCTCGATATTCCGCAGATGTTTTTGGTTGTAGCGCTCATGAATATCGCGGTCGCCGTGTTTATCTTTACGCGTGCGCCGGAATTCATGATGCGGCTTCTGGTGTGGCTACTAATGCACTCCATGTATCGCTTGACCCGGCGCGGCGCGGAAAATTTGCCGTTGGCGGGCCCCGCGGTGCTGGTGTGCAATCACGTCAGCTACGTTGATGCGCTCATTATTGGTTCGGCATCGCGGCCGCCCGTGCGTTTTGTTATGTACCACAAAATCTTCGACATCCCCGTGCTGCGTTTTATCTTTCGTACGGCGCAGGCCATTCCTATTGCCGGGCGCAAGGAAGATCCACAACTTCTGGATCGCGCTTACGACAAGGTGGCCGAAGAGCTGGCGGCGGGCAACATCGTGTGTATTTTCCCTGAGGGACGCCTGACCACCGACGGCGAAATGAACGAGTTTAAAGCGGGTATTGAGCAAATTATCGAGCGTTCACCGGTGCCGGTCATTCCTATGGCTTTGCGCGGCTTATGGGGCAGCGTCTTTAGCCGCGCTGGAAAGCGGCTGGCCTCGCGTCGGTCGCGCGGGCTCTACACCAAAATTGAGCTCAACATTGGCGAGCCGATCGCGCCGCAGGACGTGCGCCGTGAAGATCTGCAGGCGCAGGTGGCGCTGCTACGCGGCGATCGCGCCTGACTCTGACGAGCGCGGGACGCGCTGGTACACTTCGCGTCTGTTTGTGTGCGATGTTTAGGCTATGAAAGCAATCCTGCAAGATCTTTTAAATCATCTCGAGCTTGAGCGGCTGGAGGTCAATCTTTTTCGCGGCGACTCGCGCGACGTTGGCAGCGAGCGCGTCTTTGGCGGGCAGGTGCTGGCGCAGGCGCTCAAGGCGGCGATGCTGACGCTCAAGTCGCGACGCGTCCATTCACTGCACGCCTATTTCCTGCGTCCAGGCGATGTCAACGCGCCAATTGTCTACGACGTGGATCGGGCCCGCGATGGTTTGAGTTTTTCGATGCGCCGCGTTGTCGCCGTGCAGCACGGGCATCAGATTTTTAATCTCTCGGCGTCCTTTCAAAAAGAAGAGGAGGGTCTTGAGCATCAGGTGGCTATGCCCGATGTCGCCGGTCCGGAAAACCTGTCGTCCATCGAAGAGCTTTCGGCGTCTCTCACCCCCGCCGTGCCCCAGCGTCTCGTGCGTTTCTTTTCGCGCAAGCGCCCGTTCGAATTTCGCTTCGTCGAATCACCGGATTTTTCGAAGCCGGGTCAGCACGATCCGATCAAGCACGTGTGGTTTCGGGCGGTCGACAAGCTGCCGGATGACGACAATTTGCACAACGTGATGCTGGCCTATGCGTCTGATTTTCATTTGGTGACTACCGTGCTCAATCCCCATGAGATCGCCTATCACTCCGACAAAGTGCAAATGGCCAGTCTGGACCACGGCATGTGGTTTCATCGCCCGGTGCGCGTGGACGACTGGCTCTTGTACGCTATGGATAGTCCGAGTACCTCTGGTGCTCGCGGCTTGGCGCGCGGCCAGATATTTGACCGGGCAGGTCGTTTGGTGGCATCCACGGCTCAGGAAGGGTTGATTCGACTGTGGTCGGCGAAAGACGGCGGGAACTCCGGCTAAACCTCCGCACTCCAATAGCGGCATCAAAGGATGAATAAAGGCGTGCAGCACGTGAATAGAGCACTTTTCTCAGGTGGGATGATCATTAGCTTGCTGAGTGTTGCACCGCTTTGCGCTGCGCAATCCACCGGTCTTGCCATAGCCGCTATCGACGATCACAAGGGTGTATCGCTGCACAACTGGCGTTTTGATCGGCTTAGAGACGTAGGTAAAAAGAAAATTCGCGAGCGTTGCAAGGGTGTCGATTTTCGCAAAGCCGAGTGTCGCCTGCTGGAGGTTGATGGTGCTCCGCCGGATGAAAAGGCACTTGAGCGTTACGCCAAATCCACCTCGCAGCCGGTTGAGGACAACCTGCCAAACATTGATCCCGGGGAATTCGTGAATTCTGCGACGCTCAATGTCACCGAACGCGGCGATGTATTTCAATCGTTCAGCTTTGACGGTGCGGCCGACTCGGACGATGAGTACGAAGAGATGGGTCGTCAAAAAGGCGTCATGCAAGTGCATCTCGACGATGGTCATATTCAGAGTCTGCGCCTCAAAAACAGCACTGTCTTCAAGCCCGCAACTGGCATAAAAATAAAGAAACTCGAAATTAGTATCGACTTCGTACGTGTCGACGAGGCCGTGTTTGCGAGTAGCGTGAGCATGGTGGCCGAGGGTAAAGCGTTCGGCCTCAAATCGATCGGCGAAAATCAGCACTTCGAATTCAAAAACTTCACGCCACCACAATAGCGGCGTGCCTGCTGCGGTGATAACGCAGCGCGTCATTCAACTGCACAGCCGCAGGCGTATACTCGCCGGCGCGCAGCCAATGATTGGCGTTCGCGCCTGATCTAGCGTGCGCAACGAGGTGCTTCGGGTTTTTGCCCGTGCATCGTCATGCACTATAGACAAGGAGGATGGCGCATGCGCAGATGGACTGCATCGCTATTGAGTTTCGTATTGTTCTGCTCCGCGCTGCCAGCACTGGCAGCCACCGGGGTAGCGTTTGTTCACGGCACGGGTAACGCGACCGACGCGCTGAACGATTATTGGCAGGCACCAATGGTCAATTCGGTACGCCAAGGTTTGCCCAACTCGTCCAACTATTTTGTCGTGAACTGCAACTTCGAGGAATACATGTGGCGTTCAGGCGCTGCGGGCTGTCTCGCAAGTCAGCTCAGTGGCTTTATTCAAAGTCGCAACATCACCGATCTGGTGGTGATTACTCATTCCAACGGCGCCAATGTGATGCGCTGGATCATGTCGAACCCCACCTGGGATTCACGCTATCCCGGCATCATTAACGTAACGCGCGAAGTCGTGGCCGTGGCCGCCTCGAGCAAGGGTACGCCGCTTGCCGATGCCGTGATCAGCGGCAATGTGTTTGAAAACGCGTTGGGCTGGCTGCTCGGCTACGCCAACGATGCTGTGCGTATGCAGCAGGTGAGCTGGATGGCTTATTACAATTCAAACTGGCTGCTTGGCACCAGCGGGCGTCCCGGCTTGCCGCGGCCGATGGTGAACATTGTGGGCACGGATGTGGAAAGTGCTATTTGGGACAGCGACAGCTATTGCGGCGGCTACAGCTTAAACGTAGGACTGGAATTTACCCAGAACTGGCTGGCCAACTGTTCCGACGGCTTTTTAAACTGCAGTTCGCAGGCCGGCGCCGGCAGCGCGTCTATTTACGACGGCAGTTTTACGAACGAGCCGTTGTCGCACAATCAGAGTCGACGCAAGTGCTTTGGCGTTGACGTCATTTTGCGTAACCGGCTGTAGGAGATGAGCATCATGAAAATTCGTTTACTGTCTGCTTTTACCGCCGCCATTATCGTGTGCGCGCCGAGTTTCGCGCAGTCTCGCGCAGTGGAGCTAACGCCTGCAACTGACGGCGATCTGCGTGCGGCAAATTTGGTCGCGGCGCCGGATATGCCGCTGGCCAATACGTCGCGCGAGGCCGTGTCGTTCACCTGGCCGGCCGTTGATGCGCCCGCTTCGGAGCGGTCTGAAGTGCATCGTGCTCAGAGCCGTTCCTACGGCGTGACGGTGAGTGCGTCCGATTTGGCCAAAGGGGTGGCGCTACAGCTTGATGCACCCGGTGCTGTGGTGCGCGTATCGGGCCAACGCCGAGGTCAGTTGATCGACCCTGATCAGCTGACGATTGCGCTTGCCTCGGGTCGTGAAATGACGGCTCGTGCGGCCACCGACCAGTTGGTCTTGCGCGACAACATGGAGGCTGCAGGTCTCAACGTGGCAGGGCAGGGCCTGGGCATTCGTTTCGCCGCCGAACTCGGAGCGGGTCAGGTTACGCTGCGCTATCCGCAGAGTCGTCGTGACGATTCGGTGCGTATTGACGTGTTTGAGCGCAATAGCGACAAAGTGTTGTCGGTGCAAAGTGCAGCAGACCATTTCATGCAGGCACGCGAAGCGTCAGTGCAGATCGCGTGGGGCGAGGCCTCGCGCGGTGCGAGCGTCGATGGCTATGCACTGGCACCGGATGGCCAGCGGCATGAGCTGATTTTTGCGACCAATGGCACGGCCCGATTGGCGTCGCCTGCGCGGGTGGCCTCCCAGCCCGGGCTATGGGAATGGCACGTGCAAGCCACCGATACCGACGGTGTGCGACGCGACGCAAAGACGGTGTTTGCCCTCACGGCAGCCGTGGCGAGACTGAACAACCGCGCCAGCGTGGTGCAGCAGCCGGACGCCGTCATCATCGAGCTTGGTGCCGAAGTACGCAGTGCGGGTCGCTATGAGGCGCGTGCCACGCTGCTTGGTACCAATGCCGACGGCAAACTTGTGCCGGCGCTGACCAGTGCCACTGCGGACTGGCTGGAGCCCGGTAGCGGCGCGCTGCGCCTGTCTTTCGATACGGCGGCGATCAAGGCGTTGGGCCTGAGTGCCCCGTTTTCGCTGAGCAACCTGTCGCTGCTTGATCAAAGTCGTATGGGTACGCTTGAGCGACGACAAAGCGCGGTGACGTTCTAGATTGTGCGTGCCCCGCGCCGAAGCGCGGGGCATTTTACCTTGTGATGCTAGTGGTGTTCGCCGCGACGCAAGCCGGCTAACAGGCCGAGCGCGCCGAGCAACAGTGGCATGGCCGCTGGGAGCGGCACCGGGGCGATGGTTTGTGCGCCGTTAATGCTGCCGTAGCTGGCGTCGGCCAGTGCCCACGTGAAGTCGGCGTAACTCGCACCGCTGCCAATCAGTTGCAGCGATTGACCGATCGCATCACTGCCATCTTGTGCGATGCCAATGTCACTGCTTGCCAGTCCGGCGGCGGCACCGTCTGCGGCCGTAAAGACGCCCTCATAACTCAAAAACTGCACGACACTTGACGCGGCGTCCACCAATGCCACACCGTCCGGGCCGCCATTTTGCAGACCGCTAATGCTAAAGAACTGAGTGCCGACACCGTTGCTCTGATTGGCAAGCATGCCTTTGAGATTGACGGTGCGATACACCTGACCATTGCCGCCGTTATAAAACACCAATGAGAAACCGGCCAGGTCGGTACCGGCGGCGCCCGCCAGCTCGATGCCCTCGCCAACGTCGGAGCCAAGGTTGTCATAGTGAATTTCGTTGATGAACAGGGCGTGAGTGGCGGGGCTTAGAAAAAGCAGTAGAAAAAAGCAGGTAGCGTAGCGAATCATGATTATCCTCCATGCGTCATGACTGAGGAGGTGATGCTACGGGCCGGATCCGTCGATGTGGAGTGCCGAATCTGGTCGGGCAACACCAATTATCGATGACGCTTACTCGGTAGAAAGCGAGTTCATGATGGTACGAAACAGATCGAAATGGACCTCTGCATCATTGCCATTGGCAAAGCCCTGAGCCATTAGGTAGCGGTCGTCATAGACCACGATTAGCTGATAGGCGTTGATGTCGTAACCAAGATGCTTGTGACGGCCAGACCCCGTGACTTCGATCGCCTCCTGATCATCTACCTGCAGAAATTCGGTGTTTTCAATTTCACCGCGGTTGAGGAGCTGAATGTTAGCGAACTGGCTATGCGCAAAGCGGCGTTTGTTCTTAACGGTTGATGTGTCACCCGTGCTCCAGCCCACCACGAGCATAGCGCCGGTATAGAAGCGGTCGGGCAAACGTCCTTCTTCTGTAAAGATGATGCTGTTGCTGGCGCGGGTTGCTACGCGCAGGCCGGGAATTTCCTTGAGTCGAAAATCAAGACCACCGTAGTGATCCAGCGGTTCGCTTGGGTCCCAGACAGCCTGGCGCAGCGTTTCGCGCAGTTGCGCAGCGATTTTGCCCTCGTCCTTTTTGAAATAGGTGGCCGTAATCATGAGGCTTTCGGTGACATCACCGGTGAGCAGTATGAGCTTGGCGACGCGGCGTTCGCGAATGATCTGCTCACCGTCGATCAAAATGGCGCGCAGTCCCTCGTGCTCAAACGTCTCACGCGCTACCACGTCAATGCCATTGCGTTTGAGGCCGAGGTCATCATAGGTTTCGGTGGCATCAATAAATGACGAGGGAAGCTCGCTGACGGCGATCGTGGCCTGTACCCCTGAGCTCACAAAGCCCGGAAAATCTGGTGCAAGCGTAAAAGAGGCGGGTACGTCCATGGCGACGCGGGTGCCGGGCACCTGAGTGGGCGCGGCGAACGCGTTGACGCAGAGCAAAAGGCATGGGAGAAAATAATAGCGCACGCTTATGTGACCGGCGGCGCGAGCAATGGTTGCACGCACTGCCCTAAGACTTGCGTTGTGCCAGCATTTTGTCCAGTTCGGCCCGGGCCATACGTTGCGTATCGCTGAGGCTATCGCTGCTGGCGGTGGCCACCGGCGGCGTGCGCCGCAGTTTCGACCAGTCGCCGTCTTCGAGCACCTGCTGCAGGTAGCTCAGATTGCGATGGATCGCCACGCTGTACGGATCGTTGCCCTCGAACCAAAATTTGAAGTAGCGGTAGGAGCGTCCGAATTCGCCGTCCAGTCGCTGCTGCGACACCATGCGGAAAAATTCGGGCGTCTTGCGCAGAAGTTCCTCGCCAGACTCATACTGGATTTGCTCCTGGCCGTTGGCGCCTTCGGCCACCGCCAGTCCGCCCAGCACAAACTCTGGAAACAGCCGATCACGGCATTTTTCCAGATAGCAGCGATCCGACATTTGGGCCACGAGATCGGCCGTGCCCAGAAGCTTGCCAAGTTTGCGCGTTTTCGGCGCGCCGAGGCCGAGCGAATCCAGAGGGCGTTCGTAGCCGGTAAAGTGCAGCGCTTCGATAGCGATATCGAGGTACTCGCTAAGACCGATTTTCGGCATGTACTCGTTCAGGAACTGGGCGCCACGCGAGATGTGACTCTTCGTATAGTGCGCACCATTGACGCCCTCATCCTTATCGGCCTCGCGTCGGATGTAGCCGGCATCATGAAACAAAGCGGCAACGGCGCCAACGATCATGAGGCGTGGCCCCAGACGATCTTCCACGCGCTCGTGCTTTTCGTGCCCGCCAAGCAGGCGACACATAGCCAGCGTGACATCCAGTGAGTGCTGCATGTCATGGTAGACGGTGTCGCAGCCCACATAGCCCGGCATCGAGCCTTCAAACAGGCGCTCGAAATCTGTGAACGCCTGGTTCACCGGATCGAAGGAAACGCTCGGGTAGACGCGCCGAAAGATGTCGCACACTTCGTTGCGTACATCGTTCATGCGGCTGACACGAATTTTTCCGGTTACGTCGTATTCGCTACTGGTGCTCACTGCGGCTCGTTTGGGGGGATAAGGGTCATTATTATGTTGTGGGAGTGTAAGAAAACTGTCCCGTAAAGGCGATAGCACATCGGCCGAAAACAGCACGTTTTCGCCGCTTTGAGCTCCCCAATGTTGCAAACTGTGAACTCGGCCACACTTCGGGCCGGCTCACAGGTCGCTATGGACAGATTGTCGCCGCGAGACGCTCTTAGGCGGCGTCTTCGATTCCGGTGTGGCGCAGCAATGCGTCGAGGGTGGGTTTGCGTCCGCGGAAGTTCACAAACGCCTGCATCGCATCCACCGATCCGCCGATCTCAAGTACTGAGCGACGGAATCGTCGACCCGTATCCGCGTCGAGAATGCCGCTCTCCTCGAAAGCAGAAAAGGCGTCCGCTGACAGCACTTCCGCCCATTTGTAGCTGTAGTAGCCCGCCGCGTAACCACCGCCAAAAACGTGCGAAAAACCGTTCGCAAATCGGTTGTTGTCGGTCACCGGAACCACGCTCACATCGTCCCGTACTTCGTCCAGAATCGTGCTGACGCTGAGTCCGTTGCCGTATTCCATGTGGATGCGCATATCGAACAAAGCAAATTCAAGCTGACGCACCATGTGCATGCCGGACTGGAAATCGCGCGTGCCGAGTAGTCGATCGAACACATCGGTCGGTAGCGGATCGCCGGATTCAAAGTGACCGGAGATCATGGGCAGTACCTCGTCGGTCCAGACGAAGTTCTCCATAAACTGGCTTGGGAGTTCGACCACATCCCACGGCACGCCGTTGATGCCGGCAATGCTTGGATAGTCCACTTTCGTGAGCAGCAAATGCAGCGTATGGCCAAACTCGTGGAACAGCGTGACAATTTCGCCGTGGGTCAGGAGGCCGGGCTTATCGCCCGACGGCGGCATGAAATTGCACACCAGATAGGCCACCGGCGTGCGCAGGTCGTCGCCAAAGCGTTTGCGCCCAATGCACTCGTCCATCCAGGCGCCGCCGCGCTTTTTGTCGCGTGCGTACAGATCGACGTAAAACTGGCCCAGGATGTCGCCGCTGCGGTCGCGCACGGCGTAGAGCTTCACGCTCGGGTGCCAGGTGGCGTTGCACGGCTGCTCTTCTATGGTCACGCCATACAGGCGCTCGGTCACCTCGAACAATCCGGACATGGCGCGCTCTACCGGGAAATAGGGGCGTAGCTCTTCTTCGGACACCAGAAATTTCTCTTTCTGCAGTTTTTCAGAATAAAACGCCACGTCCCAGGCATTGAGTGTTTTGCCGGCAAAGGCCTCGAGTTCAGCAAACTCATCGCTCGCCATCGGGCGCGTGCGCTCGGCCAGGTCGGTTAGGAACTGCATCACCTCATCGGTGGTGTCGGCCATCTTTGTGGCAAGCGAATAGGCCGCATAGTTTTCGAAACCGATGTGATTAGACAGGGCATGACGCAGCTTTAAGATGCGCTCCATGATCGGGCCGTTGTCGTACTTGCTGGCTTCCGGTCCCTGATCCGATGCCCGCGTAACCCAGGCATCATAAAATAACTTGCGCAGAGGTTCGCTTTGCGCGTGGGCAACAATGGCGAAATACGACGGGAAGTCGAGCCCAAACCACCAACCCTCGAGGTCGCGATTTTTCGCTTCGTCCGCGGCGCGCGCGACGGCCTGTTCGGGAATGCCGGCGAGTTCGGCTTCGTCGGTCACCTGATAAGAAAACGCGTTGCTGGCATCCAGCAGATTCTCTTCAAACTTTGACTGTAGCTTGGACAGCTCCAGCATCAGGGAGCGCACCTCATTGCGGGTGTCGTCGTCCAAATGCACGCCTGATAAGCGGAAATCTCGCAACGTGTTGCTGATCAGCTTGCGCTGCGTGGCATCGAAAGAATTGCCGAGGCGCTCGTTCAGTGATTCGAAGGCTTGGAACAGCGCTCGATTCTGACCGAGCTCGGATGCGTAATCGGTGAGTTTGGCCAGGCACGCGTTGTAGGCGTCGCGCAGCTCATCGTTATTGACCACGGCGTTCAAGTGGCTCACCGGAGACCAAACGCGCTCCAGGCGGTGCTGCATGGCCTCCATGGCTTCCACCAATGTGGACCAGGTGTGCCGGACGCCCGGCTGTGCGAGTTCTTCAATGCGTGCGCGATTGTCCGCCAGGACCTGATCGATCGCGGGTTCGACGTGACGGGCCTTAATGGCTGCAAAAGCAGGCAACCCGACGGTATCGAGTAATGGGTTCGACATAGTGTGCAAAGCTCCCAGGACAGGGAAATTCAAGGGCCGAGACCTTACCTCAAAACAGGGCGGCAGGTCACTAAAGTCTGGCGGCAATGGTCAAAATGGTCAGAAAACCGGCGACAACGCAGACCACTGCGGTAATAATTGTGCTGCGCCACAATCGGCGTGCGACCAAATCCTCGTGTTCGGCCGCAATCAGAAATGGTCGGGCATCATCCGGCGCCCCAATCACATTCACCCCAGGTGCGACGCTCGCCTCGCGATGCTCAGCGGCAACCTCTTTGCGCGCCTCGCGGCGAGCGGTTTCCCATTCTTGTTCGTCGATGCGCCCGTCCCGGTTTGCATCGAAGCGCCGTACCAGCGTTTCCTGATCGCGCTTCCATTCGCGCAGTTTTTCGACCAGTTCTTCTTGATGATCCCAGTTGGCATCGCTTTTGAACGTGCGATGCCAGCCGATGATGTGCAGTTCATCGCCGTCTTTAATGTAGCGCTCGGTATGGCGAAAGCGAGTGCTCCGGCTCCGTTCCAGCAGGCTGCCGGTTTTGGTGACCAATTTATGGCCGGCGGAGACATCGGCGTTCTCGGGATCAACGATGCAGGTGCCCGAATCGTCGTTGAGATGAAACAGCTCGTCACTGACCTCGCGTTCCACGGCCTGCCATTGATCGCTTTTGTATTCTTCGGTGACCAGCGACCACCAGACGCAAGGTCGCTGACTCATGGGGGTGACGATTTGCGGCCCGGGCATCAGGCGCGCGATGCCGGCCAGCTCGATATAGCCCTGCGGTGCGGAACGCGTGCGGGAGGTAGGCAAATCCTCGACCAAACGAGTGAGACGCAATGTGCGAAACGCGCGCACAAAGGCCACCGCGCTAACAACGCCGAAAAACGCGAGAAAAATAAAGTATTGCGTGTCGTCGAAACCGGCGACGGTGCCGCTAAAATCGGTTAGCAGATCGCCCACGATGTACTCCGGCTGCGCAGTAGCGTGCTCAGGAGTTGAACAGCGCTTTCACGTCGACGTCGGCGAGTTCTTCAGCCGAAAATTCCAGCAAATCGGCATCTTTGAATTTGAAGAAATTGGCAATCAGGTTGTCCGGAAAATGCCCAATTCGAATGTTGTTCTGATTGACCGATTCGTTATAAAACTCGCGCCGATCGGCAATGGACTCTTCCATCGACGAGATCCGGGCTTGTAAATGTTGGAAAGACTCATTGGCTTTGAGTTCGGGGTATTGCTCGGCGACGGCAAAAAGATTCCCCAGGCCCATGCGGAGTTGTCCTTCCGCTTTGCCGAGCGCACCCACATCGCCGGAGGTCTGTGCG
This sequence comes from Gammaproteobacteria bacterium, assembly GCA_045106455.1. Classification (GTDB taxonomy): domain Bacteria; phylum Pseudomonadota; class Gammaproteobacteria; order Steroidobacterales; family JBCCMA01; genus JBCCMA01. The sequence continues at coordinate 45,106 of JBGCEL010000030.1, read as the reverse complement.
GCGGAGACCTTCGCGCGCGCTGCCATCACTTTTTCCAGCGTTTCCTGCTCGTAGCCCATGTACTGCTTGCAGGTCTCGATGAGTTTCGGGATTTCCTCATGACGCTGACGCAGCAGAACGTCGATGTTGGCCCAGGCCTTTTTCACGTTTTCGCGCAGTGTGACCAAACCGTTGTAGATGGTGACGCCGTAGCCAAACAGTAGAGCCAGAAACAGCAAGAACACGCCAAACTCAATCATGAGAATCACCTTTGGAAAACACGTTGCCGGGACCGGGCAAGCGCTCAATTATACACTGGACAGTGCGTTTGGGTTGTGTACAGTGATCACAATTTGACGACACGTGAATGCAGCATGAGCGAGAAATTTGATCTTATTGCCCTGGGCGGTGGTAGTGGCGGACTGGCCTGCGCACAGCGCGCGGCTCAGTACGGCGCCAAAGCGGCCATCATTGAGCCCAAACCGCTGGGCGGCACTTGCGTCAACGTCGGCTGCGTACCCAAAAAAGTCATGTGGTACGCCGCGGATGTTGCGCACGCCGTACACGACGCGCCGGGCTACGGCATACACGCCACGCTGGACCGCATTGACTGGGCGGCTTTGAAAGCGGATCGGGATGCCTACGTCGAGCGTCTGAACGGCATCTACGAACGTAATCTTGAGCGTCGTGGCGTGGAGTACATCGCCGGTCACGGGCGTTTCGTAGATGCGCACACCATTGAGATCGACGGACGCCGCATAACGGCACCGCACATCGTAGTGGCCACCGGCGGCGCACCGCGTTTTCCAGACATCCCGGGCGCAAACCTCGGTATCGATTCCGACGGTTTCTTCGCATTGCCTGAGCAACCCAAGAAGGTGGGCGTGGTCGGTAGTGGGTATATTGGCGTGGAGCTTGCCGGCGTGTTTGCCTCGCTTGGCTCGGAGGTAGATCTTCTGATTCGCCACGACCACGCGCTGCGTAGTTTCGATCCCATGTTGCAAGAGGGCTTGCTGGTGGCGCTGGCCGACAATCACGTGAATGTGGTCAAGCAGTTTGTGCCGTCCAAACTCGAGGGCAAGCCCGGCGCGCTCACGCTGCACGCCCAGGACGGTCGCAGCCTCGGCGGATACGATCAAATTCTATGGGCCATCGGCCGCGATCCGGCCACGTCGGATATTGGTATCGAGCACACCGGCATCAAGCTTGATGAGCACGGGTTTGTTTCCACCGACAAGTATCAGTGCACGAATGTCGAGGGGCTGTACGCATTGGGGGACGTGACGGGACGCGAACCGTTGACGCCCGTAGCGATCGCCGCGGGACGGCGCTTGTCCGATCGTTTATTCGATGGTCAGAAAGATCGCCACTTAAACTACGACAACATCGCCACCGTCGTGTTTTCTCATCCGACGATTGGCACCGTGGGTATGACGGAGCCGGCCGCGCGTGCGGCCTACGGCGACAGCGTGCGTGTGTACACCAGCAAGTTTACGCCGATGTATCACCAGCTCACCGAGCGCAAGACGCCGTGTGTGATGAAGCTGGTGACGATGGGTGAGGCCGAAAAAGTAGTGGGCGTCCATGTTCTGGGGCCGGGTGCAGACGAAATGCTGCAGGGCTTTGCGGTGGCTGTAAAAATGGGTGCGACCAAAGCCGATTTTGACGACACCGTCGCGATCCATCCAACGAGCGCCGAAGAACTGGTCACCATGCTATGAGCCGTTCGCTGCGTGCATTGGGCGACACGCGACCGCAGCTGGGCGAGCGGGTGTATGTGGACGAAGCAGCGTGCGTCATTGGCGATGTGACACTGGGCGACGATGCGTCGATCTGGCCGACGGCCGTGCTGCGTGGCGACGTCAATTATATTCGAATCGGTGCGCGCTCCAACGTACAGGACGCCAGTGTTTGTCACGTCGCTCATGCGGGTACCTATTCGCCCGGCTCGCCGTTAATTGTGGGCGAGGATGTGACCGTCGGCCATAAGGCCGTGCTGCACGCCTGCACGGTGGGTGATCGCTGCCTGATTGGTATTAGCGCCATCGTCATGGATTTTGCGGTGATTGAAGACGACGTATTGCTGGCCGCAGGTAGTTTGGTGACGCCGCGTAAAGTGCTGCGCTCAGGCTGGCTTTACGCCGGCGCGCCGGCGAGGCCCGTGCGCGAGCTCAAAAGCGACGACTTTGACATGTTGAAGTATTCGGCCGATCACTACGTAAAAGTGAAAGAGCGGTATCGCGCCGAGCCAAACGCTGACTAGCCTGCCAGTCGGCTAATGGCCGTGCGGGCGCGTTGCAGCGACGGATCCAATTCCAGTGCGCGCTGCATCCATTTGAGTGCCTCCGGGCGATCACCAGCGCGTACCGCGCACAGTCCCAGATAGTAGTGGCCCATGGCGTTGGACGGATGCGCCTCGATCAGTTTTTCAAACTGTTGTTTGGCCGCACTGTCCTGTTTCGCGGCCAGCAGCACTTCGCCAAGTTGCACCAGAGATTCAGCGTGGGTGGGCTCGACCGCCAGGCCCAGCGAGTAGAATTGCGCCGCGCGCCGCAGGTCGTTGGCTTCCAGTGCATTTTGCGCTTGCGCAATGTAGTGCTCCGGCGGCTTCAGATGCGCCTGCATCTGCAGCAACAGCGGATCTTTGATGCGTGCAATGCGCTCGCCGCGCTGTGCAAGCGATGCTCTGGCCGCGTCGATATCACCCAGCGCCCGATAAACCAGCCCCAGTCGATAGCGCAGCTGGCTCGCGCTCGGATCAAGTTCCAGAGCCCGCCGGTAAAAATCGGCCGCGGTTTCCATATCGTTGCGCGCGCGAGCTATGTCGCCAAGACCGGCGAGCGCTGCCGCACTATCGGGGCGCACCTCAAGCGCTCCGGAAAGGGTCTCATGCGCGGCCTCCAGATCGCCCAGTTGCACGTGCAGCAGACCGGCGCGGATTTGACCGGCCGTATTGTCGGGGGCAAGTTTTAGCGCGGTCGTGTACAGCGCCAGAGCATCGTCGAAGTTACCGGTTTCTTCGCGCAGCACGGCCAGGTGGTAGGGCCAGCGCGCGTCGTTTGGATTTAACAGGCGGGCGTTGAGAAAACAGGCGGCCGCAGCTTCTTGCTGCTGATGGGCCTGATAGTGCAGTCCCAGCTTGCCAAACGCCGCGCCAAGCGCCGTGCCTTCGAGCGATTTGCGGGCGCTGTCAAAGCGCTGTCGTGCTGGCGCAAGGGATGCGCGAATGTCGGGTTTGAAGGCCGCCGGATTAGGATGCGGCACTTCATGCAGTCCCACCTTGATCGTCGCCGCCGGGGGCTCTGTCGGCATCCGGTCGCCGGACTTGGGCTGTGCATCACAGCCCGCGATCACAAGCGTGGCAACCAGCGCAAAGCGGTTCGCGTGTTGGCGCTTCATGGTTCGAGCACGTGGTAGCGATCCACATCGAGGTCGGCGAAGGTTTTGCTTTTGCCGTTGGGCCAGCGCACGGTCACGCTGGTTTTCTCATCGCTGCTGCCGAGGCCCAGCAGCACGCGTGGATCGTTGGCGCTGGCGTAGCTGCCGTCGCTGCGCACGGAGCGTACGAGTGTGGCTTCGCCGAGCGTGGCGGTGACGACGGCGCCAAGCGCGTCGCGCCCGGCCGCATCGAGCACGCGCAGGCCCAGCCAGTGCTGCGGGCCCGCATGCTCGTTGAGCATGATGCGCACGCGGCCATTGTTATTGGTGACTACCACGTCGGTGTCGCCGTCGTTGTCCAGATCGCCAAACGCCGCGCCGCGACTGACTTCAGACAAGCCAAACACCGCGCCCGCCGTTGCCGTAATTTCGCGATAGCGTCCGCCGCCGGTGTTTTCAAACAGCTGATTGGGTTGGTGTAACGGATACGGGTCAGCGGCCAAAAGCAGTGCTTCGATTTTGCGCACGGCGCCGTTTACGCTCAGCACATCCAGCCAGCCGTCGTTGTTGAAATCGAACCAGGCCGTGCCAAAACCGGTGTAGCTGAACGAATCTGACGCAAGGCCCATCGCGATGCTCTGATCTTCAAACCAGCCCTGTCCGTCGTTCACATAGAGCGTGTTGGTTTCTTGACGCAGGTGGGTCATAAAAAGGTCCATGTCGCCGTCGCCATCGAAATCGGCCGCGTCCACACCCATGCTCGCTTCGGCCATGCCGTCTTTGTTTACGGACACGCCGGCAAGCAGGGCATCATCTTCAAAGGTCAGATCGCCCTGATTGAGCCACAGCTGATTGGCCACGCCGTCGTTGGCCACGTAAATATCCAGATCGCCATCTCCGTCGAAATCGGCCGTCGAGATGCCCAGCGCGCCGCCCCAGGCGCTGACAATGCCCGACGATTCACTGATGTCTTTAAATACGCCGTCGCCCTGATTGTGAAACAGCCGATCGGTTTGTCCCGCGCCACGCAGCGGGCCGCAGTAATCGTCGAAACGCTGCGCAAGCTTACACACGCGCTGTTTCGAGTTGTCGTGTTTGAGATAATTGCCCACGTAGAGATCGAGCAGGCCGTCGGCGTCAATGTCCACAAACGATGCGCTGACCGACCAGCGTGCGTCGTCGACGCCGGCGCTTTGCGTGATGTTCTTGAACGTGCCGTCGCCTTGGTTGCGCCACAGCTGATTGCTGCCAAAATTCATAACGTAGAGATCAATAAAGCCATCGTTGTCGATGTCGGCGGCGGCAACGCCCATGCCATAGCCATCGGCAACAATGCCGCTGTCAGCGGTGACATCCGTAAATTTAAGGGTGGTACACGGGCGATTACAGTCGTTGCGATACAGTCGGTCGTGCAGGGGCTTGTCGTCGGCCGGCGGGAAGCTGGCATCGTCGAGCGTTTTGCCTTGCCCAAGCATGCGACCCTGCAGCAGATAAAGATCCAGATCGCCGTCGTTGTCGTAGTCAAAGACCGCGCCGCCGGCGCCCATCATTTCGGGGAAATAGTGGGCGCCCGACATGCCGTTAAAATGCGTGAATTCAACGCCAACATCCTCGCTCGCGTCGCGAAACAGATCGGCGTTGGCCGCGGTGGTGGCCAACAGTGCGGCCGCCAGACAATACAATTTCATGATCCGTTTTCCTGTGAACGGTTTTTTTGTTGTGGCTCGGTCACGGTCAGCGTGTCACGCATCGGTGGGCTGGTGATGATTTGCGTATCGCCGCCGGGCCAGCGCACCTGAATACGACTAATTGCGGTGGCATTGCCAAGGCCAATGTCGAGGTTAAGGCTCGAGCCGCCGAACGATCCGCCCGTGCCACCGACTCGATGCAAACTGCGCGGACCGTCGGGCGTGTCTACGTCTATTTGAATGCGGGCGCCGAGGCCGAACGAGTTGGCGCGCGTGCCGCGCAGTGCGAGTTTGATCCATGCGTTTTTATTGCCGGGGTTTTCAAACAGGGCGTTGCCAAATGTGTCGCCCGGGTAGAAGCCGCCGATTTGATGAAAAATGTCCTGATCGCCGTCACCGTCTACATCGCCAAACGCGATGCCGTGGCCTTTTTGTATGTGCCCGAAACCACCGGCGAACGTCACGTCCTCAAACTGCTTGCCGCCGACATTTCGATACATCACGTTGGGTACTTGCGCCTCGAACGCGGGCTCGCCGGTGCCAAGATAAATGTCGAGCCAACCGTCGTTGTCCAGATCGCCGTAATTGGCGCCCATGGGCATCAGCGGCCGGGTGAGTCCCAACTGCGCGGCGCGGTTGGTAAATCCTTTACCTTCATCGTTGTGATACACCAGCGGTGCACCGCCTTGGTCTTTCGCCCCGAAATATGAGGCCATGACTTTCGCCGGTGGGTTTTCGAAATTGCCGACGAACAAGTCGAGCCAGCCGTCGTGGTCGTAGTCGAAAAACCAGGTTGCGAAGCTGCGACGTGCCGGCAGCATGACACCCATCGCCTCGGCAACGTCGGTGAACGTGCCGTCGCCGTTGTTGCGATACAGGCGATTGGGCGAGTTGTTGGTGGAAACATAGAGATCCGGGTCGCCGTCATTGTCGTAGTCGCCCCAGGTAACGGCCTTGGTGTAGCGTCGATTCACAACGCCTGCGTCCTGCGCTACGTCGACAAATCCGTCTTTGCCGTCATTGCGAAACAGTTGCGATGGATACGGCGCTTCACCTGAGCCTTCGTTACCGATATAGACATCCAGATCGCCGTCCAGATCGTAGTCGGCCCAGGCGGCGGTTTGGGTGGGCAGGGCGGGCTCGGCAATACCCAGTGCCCTGGTCACATCCACAAAGCCACCGCCGCTGGCCACGTCGTTGCGCAGCAGCGAATTGCGGACAGTACCAAACGAATGCAGCCAGCCGCCGCGCAGAACCAACAGATCCAGCGCACCGTCGTTGTTGAAATCCGCGTGCACAATGTTCAGGCCGCCGCGCTGGACATCGAGCCCCCAGGCTTTGGTGACATCTTCAAAACCGCCTTCGCCGTCGTTGCGAAACGCTTTCATGCTGTCGCACGGATGGCACGAAGAGGAAATCAGGTCGAGATGTCCGTCGCCGTCAAAGTCATCCATGATGGCGCCGCCGGCCAGATCCAGTGCGTTCACGCCAAGCTTGGGCGCCACGTCGCGCCAGCGCGGAAAGTCGACGTCGTTGTCGAAAGCGTCCTGTGGCAAGCGCATGGCTTCGGGCACGCCGCCGGGATAGAGCCCCGCGACCATGCGCGAGATGTTAAGCGACCACAGCAGACTCGGCACGGCGCGCTGGGATTCGAGTAGCTCAAGGCTTAAGTCGCCGGCCAGTCGGGCGTGCTTTGGCGCACGGTGCACGCCATCGGGGCCAATGGGCAGAATGCAGCTGCCGCTTTGATGGTGGGCGACGCAGTTTTCATCTTCGGCCGCCTGCAAGTGAGCCACGATGAGCATGCCGTGGGCGCGTTGCTTTGCACGGGCGGCGCCCGGAAACGCCTCGAGCCCGGCCACGGCGCTTTCCAGAGCATCGATCGAGGCCAGCGGATTGCCAAGCTTCAGCTCCTCCCAGCCAAGGCGCAGCCACAATTGAATTTTCTCTCGCGCAGGGCGTGCAGCAAAGCCGTCACCGCTTTCCATAGCGCGCAGTTGTTGCGCCGTTTTCTCGCCGTAGTAGGGCTCTTCGCTGTCGGTAAACGACTCGCAGATCGCGGTAAATTCCGCCGCGATGTTGCTCGTTGCCGGAGCGTCTTGTGCCGCCCGCGCATCGCTGCTGCCGAAAATGGCCAAGCTGGCGCCCAAGAAAGCGCTCAAAGCGCTGTTTGTTAAGGATTTAGTGCTCACGCGGCGCATTGTACCGCAACCAGCCCGTCCGCAATCTGGACGAATAAACAGATTTGGCCTACGTCAGAGCATATTGCCAGGACCGATCAGCTCGTAAATTAGGTTCCATCAGCGGCGGCAAACGTGTCGCCCCAAAAGTTGACCAGACCTTAATCGCAAAGAAGCATTACGAACCATCAGGAGAACGATCATGAGCCATTTCAAAACCCATACCATCGACAGTGCCCCGGCTGGCGCCAGACCCGTCCTTGAGGGCGCCAACAAGGCGCTCGGCTTTGTCCCGAACTTGTACGCCAACATGGCGGAATCACCGGCTGTGCTAAATGCCTATGTTGCATTGGGCGACCTGTTTGAAAAGAGCAGTCTGAACAAGACCGAACAGCAGGTGGTGTCGCTGAGCGCGAGCGTTGTGAACGGCTGCGAATTTTGCGTTGCCGCGCACTCGGTGATCGCCAAAAACATGGTCGGCGTTGATGCCGCCATCGTGGACGCGATTCGCAGCGGCACAACGTTGCCCGACGCCCAACTTGAGGCGCTGGCGGTGTTCACCCGCGCGGTCGTCACCGAACGCGGCTGGGTTAGCGGTGCGTCTACCGATGCCTTTATTGCGGCCGGGTTTAGTGCGCAACAAGCGCTGGACGTGGTGCTTGGCGTGACCATGAAAACGCTTAGCAACTACACCAACCACCTCACCGAAACCGAAGTGAATTCGCAGTTTGCGGGCGAGATATGGAGCCGCTCGGCTGCCTGATATTGACCGTGCTACTCTGCAGTTCGTCGCCCCCTGGCGAGCTGCGGAGTGGTGCCTTTGACGAACAACCAAGCCGGCGGGCTGTCTTTTCGTAACGCCCGCGCTCTGGCTATTTTTATCGTGGTGCTGTGTGTCAGCTTTGTCGCTGATCGCGTTCTGCCGCTGGAGCAGTTTGGCCTGCGCCCACGCTCGCTGGAAGGTTTGACCGGCATTGTCGCGATGCCGCTGTTGCATGCCGATCTGGCTCACCTAAGCTCGAATCTTGTACCGCTAATCCTTCTTATGGCGATGTTGATCGCCACCCAGCCGCGGCCGCTCATCACAGCGCTGATGATCTCGTTGCTCGGCGGGGCGCTCACGTGGTTGTTTGCTCGCAATGGCAATCACATCGGCGCGAGCGGATTGGTGTTTGGCCTGGCGACTTGCTTGATCGTCGGCGGCTATCGGTCACGCTCCATGCTGGCGTTTGCTGCCGCCGGTATTACGGCGGTGGTCTACGGCACCACGTTGCTTAGTGGTGTGATGCCCGCGTCGGGGCGGGTGTCGTGGGATGGTCATTTGGCCGGCGCCGTGGCCGGGATTGTGGTCGCGCGCTATTATTTGCGGCCTTCAAATCACTTAAGTCGTTGATTTTTAGATTACTTGTCCACTTTCGCTAGGGTATGCCCTAGTGCCCGGCGCCACGCCATGACTTTATCTTGTTGGGTAAGGATCATGGAGGAAGTGTCATGTCGGGCCCCGCAATAACCAACGATTTCACATCGGACGCCGCTATTGGCGCAGCGCAGATCGCTGCCAATGACCCGGCGCTACAGGATACTTCGGGCGCCGCGGATGCGGCGGCCACCTCGATCGAGGCGTCACTCACGAGCGGGTTTCTAAACCCGGTTACCGAGAACGATGTTTTAAGCGTACAAACCACGCTTGCCGGGCTGGACCCGCGCGACGCCACCGCGGCGTTCGAGCAACTGTCTGACGATACGGTTCAGACGCTTGCCGCCGAGATCAACGACTGGGGCCCCAGTGGTTTAAGCGATACACAAAAGCAGGATTTTTTCGCGGACATGGCGCGGTCGCTGGACGGCGCGCAGTTAGCACGTTTTGCAGAAGCTTTTGGCGGTGACGATCCGGGCGTCAATACGGACGTCGGTGCCATTGGTCAGGCGGTGGCCGACCACGCGACGCCGAACACCAAAGCCGATTTTATTGCCTCACTGGCCGATGGCGGACTGATTGCCGAGGGCGGTCAGGCGCAAGGCACCTTTAATACGACGACGCGCGAATCGAGCGTCTACACGGATGCCGCACTCGCTGTGCTGGGTTCTTTGTCCGGCGAAGCGTCCGCCTTCGATCGTGCCGTGGCGTCATTGGATGACGCGCAGCTGACGCACGTTGTGCAGGCCGGTCTTGGCAAGACCACGAGCGACCCGCTGGTGGGCTTTGATTCCAGCGAATACCACGCGGATGGCCTGCAGGATCTGCAGAACGTTGCCGAGAATACCGGCAGTGTGGAAACCCGCTCGCGCATGCTGGGGCGCATCAACACCGCCATTGATTCGCTGGTGCCGCGAGACACCGTTATTTTGACTAATGGCGGTAATCTCGAGAAGAGCATCGTGCCCTCGATTCCGCCGTCTGCCTCGGAAGTGGCGGCGGTGCGCACACAGTTGGCCGAGCAGCAGCAGCGGGTTGACGGACTGCGCGCGCTGGGCACGCCAGAAGCCACCGAGCTTGCGGACCAGCTTGAGGCGCGTTACCACGGTGAAGAAATGGCCGGCCTGTCAGCCGATGTCTATCACTGGGTGGGTGAAGGCGTGAGTCCTTCGGCGCCGGTCGGCTGGACTCGTGCCAGCGAAGACCCTGCAACCCTCGCGCGTTATGGTTTGACGCAGGAAAGTCTGGCGCCTGCTAACTCCGGTTTCCGAGCTGAACTCTATATTCCCGACCCCGCGATTCACGGCGCAGATGCCGAGCCGGTGTTGGCGTTTAAAGGCACCACGGCCACCTCCGCAGAAGACTGGTCCAATAACTTTGGTCAGGGCACCGGTGGTCAAACCGATTACTACGATCGTGCAATGAATGTCGCACTGCGCGTCGATCGCGCCACGGACGGTGAGTTTGAGATTACCGGCCACTCGCTGGGTGGCGGCATGGCCTCCGCGGCGTCGGCGGTGACCGGCGCTGAGGCCAATACGTTTAATTCGGCTGGCTTGCATCCCAACACGGCGGGCGAATATATCGCTCGCAATGGGCTGGGCATTCCGGTTGAAGATACGGCCGATCTGGTGACCGTGTATCAGGTGGAAGGCGAAATTCTGACCACCCTGCAAGAATCGGCGTCCGGCATTGATCCGGTGCGTGCCGATCAGATTGGTGGTCTCGTCCGGTTTGCCGCCGGGGTTGCGACCAACCCATTTGTTGAGGGGCAGGTGGAGGATCGCGTTGGTTCCATTGGTGACTTTGGCGTGCTTGCCAATGCGCAAGGATCCGACTTGCTGTCGATGGCCGAGGCGGTTGGACAGCCGGTGGCGCTCGAGGCGCTGGGGCAAAATGGCGCAGCCTCGCCGAATGACGCGGCGGAATTTGTGGGGCCCGACGGCATTGCTACCCGCGCCGATGAAATTCTGGATCGTCTGGATACGCGTCTTGAGGCCGCTGATGATGTCCCATTGTGGAAAGGCGGCGGTGCCATCGAAACCGTAGAGGCCTACCAGCAGGCGCTTGAAGAGTTCCAAAATGACGCGGTGATTACGGCCGCACCGGATGCGCTGGGTGAATCTGTCGCACGTCACGGCATGGACTTTGTGGATCGCGGTATCGACCAGGTGTTGGGCACGCTTGAGGCTCGCGCCGACTTGCTACTCGGACGCTGATATAATCCGGCACGGTGAAGCCGATAATCATCCGTACGCGTCTTATCCTTGCGGCCAGTGTTCTGGCGCTCGGCTGTGCGGCGTGCACTGACCCGGCCACCTTATCTTCAGATGCCGGGGGCGATCAGCACAAATCCATGCGACTCGAACTGCATTTTTCCGGTGGGCTAGCCACGCTTGCCAAGGCCGCGGCGTCCGGCGATGCCGAACGCGTTAGCGAACTCATTGAGTATGAAAAACTCGATCCCAACGCGCTGTCTGATGAGGGCATGCCGCTGCTTTTGTGGCCCGTGCATCAGCGCAACCTCGGTGGATTTATTGCGTTGCTAAAAAATGGCGCTGACGCCAATCGGCGCGCTGGCAATGGCGAAATCTTGATGCACTACGTGGTGGAAGGCGCAGATGCCTCGTTTGTGCAGGCGGCTCTGGCGCACGGCGCCGACCCCAACGCCGTCAATCGCGACAAAGAAGCCCTGATCCATATTGCGCGGCGGGTCCAAAAGTGGGACGTCATTGAAGCCCTGCTGGATGCTAATGCGGAGGTTGACGCATTTGAAGGCGGACTTTACGGCAATACAGTCCTGAGCATGGCCACCGGGTTCGGTGATTTCGAACACGCCTATTTTCTGCTCGAGCGCGGTGCGGATGCTGAATATCGTTTGAAGCAGGCGCCCAAGCCAGAGCGGGTGGGTGCACAGCCGATACTCGAGGACATCTTTTTTCGCCCCGTGGATGCAGAGCAATACCCAGAGGTGAGTCACTGGCAGCGTAAATGTCAGGACTGGCTGGCGGCCAAGGGGATTCAGCCGCCGGGCAAACCCGGCCGCTACTCGCGCTAATTAAACGGTGAATCACGACAAAGACGACGCCGGCCATGGGGTTGACCGGAGCCGTCGTGCACGAAATGTGCAATTAGGGATTGTCCGCGGAGCATAGCCAGAGTTGGCGAGCACCCGATAGAAAAGACAGGAAAACCGTTCGATTGTTCACCAGGGAAGCCCATCCATGGGCTAACTGGCGTCCTGTCACCCGGTGAACAAAAGAAGTATCAAACGTAACGACCGAAGTTGTTCTGCTTGTGTTCTCCTGCATGCACAAACTACCAAGCGTTATGTCTGGACAAAAGATGGCAAACGCACGGGTGACATTTGACCCTGATTGCGCCAAGATCGGCCCCAAGAAGAAAACGCGTGCCATATCCGTTGGTGGTTGCACAAAGTGTGGCGGCAAAGCCAGCGTCCGGCATTCAGGGAACGAAACGCAGAGCCTTTGGCCTCTGCCGTGCTTTATTCAGGTTAGCGAATGGTTTCAGACGAACGAATCTGTGAGATGCAGGAGGAACTGCATACTCTGGGCAACTGTCTTGCGCAGGTAAAAATGGGTAGTCGCCTTATGGTGAGTACCGACATCACACCGGAGCGCCGCAAAGAGATTTTTGAGGAAGTGACCGAGGCGATTCTGGATGCAGAATCGGCGTTCCGTTTGCTGTCCGCCCAACTCAAATGAAAATCCTTATGCTCGATGATCACGCCGTGATTCTTGGCAGTATCTCCCCGATGCTGGCGAAGGAGCCGGATATCGAGCACGTAGAATGTGTCGGCACCTACGAGGAGGGCATTCGCGCGATCGCGGAGCATCGTTATGATGTTGCGGTCCTGGATATCGAATTGCCGGAGCAGTCCGGTCTTGAATTTGCGCGCGCGTGCGTAGAAAAACAGCCGGAATGCAAAGTCGTGTTTCTCACCGGTAATCTTGATCGTAAGAACGTTGAGGAAGCCATGCGCCTGCGCGCCAACGGCTATCTTTTAAAAACCATCGATACACGTGATCTGGTTTCCTCGCTGCGACTGGTGTCGCGCGGAATTGATGTCTATCACGACAGTGTGTCGAACCTGCTCCAGGTCGCCTCGCTCGAGGTGGTGGCCGCCAACGAACCCGATGCGTTGCTCTCACCACAGCAGCTGCGCGTGCTGCGCAATGTCGCCAAGGGCATGACGAACAAACAGATCGCGCGACATATGGATATCAGCGAGAAGACGGCGCGCAATTACCTTGCGTCAGTGTTTGAAAAACTTGGCGTCCAACGACGCGCTGAGGCGGCCGTTTGGTACTCGCAGAATCTGGGCGAGCCCGAATCCAGCGCTGACCAATCCTGATGCCCAATGCGACGGCGGGCCAGGGCGCTGACCAGACGTTGGGAAAAATCTTGTACGTTGAGGACTCTGCTCTGGTCGGCCGGTTCTTGGTCGATGCCCTGCAGATCGAAAATATTGACGTGACGCTGGCACCGGATGCAACGGCCGCCTTTGCGTTTTTGGAAAAAGATGCGATACGGTTTGATCTGGTGTTGTGCGACTACAAGCTGCCGGGTTCCAATGGTTTGGAGGTGATGGCAGCGATCCGCGAGCGTTACCCCGAGCTTGCGCTGGTACTGACCACAGGTTTTGCTGAGGAGGCCGTTGAGCGCGCTGCTGCGGCCTACGACGGGCTGCTGGAAAAGCCCTTTGAGATCGCCGAGCTGGTTGCACTCGTCAATCGACATCGACGCTAATTCGCGCAGTTTCGGTTTCCGACTACACACACTCTCACCTCTCGCTTTCCCTACCTCGGGTGTGGCCTTGGCGGCGCATTTTCCGAATTGGTTTGGACGGCTTCTCACCGTTTCCTAGTCATTGTTTCCCATCTCGCCGTAGCGGTTTGGCGACGTCGAAAATCAACGACAGTTGAGCCTTCGGGCGCGCGCTATAGCCTCGGCTCCTGACCAACGATTCACTTTCAGGAGAGGCAGATGAAGCAGTCGAAACTTCGACTTTACGGGCGACTACGTCCGCTATGGCTACTTGGCATCGTACCGCTGTGTTTGGGTCTGTCTACGACCGCAGGCGCAGCAGATCCCTGTGATGATGCAGCCGCCACTTATTGCGATACCGATCAGAACGAGCACGTTCTCGCTCGTTTAGGCTTCGGCGGCGACGCGTGGTCGCGGCAGAGAATTCTCGACGTTGGTGCGTTTTTCTATCTGCGCGAGCAACTGTTTCCGGAGCAAATTGCGGACCCGGAGTTTGAGCAGGCGTTGATTCCGTATGCCACCGGTTTCTATGCAACGTGGGGCAAGAGCATTGCCGAGCTGCGGCCCCAATTTTGTCCTGCGACGCAGTCGTATTGCACCGATCGGCGGGCCGGTTTGAACCACATGAACTGGCAGCTTGGAGAGGTCAAGTTGCTGCGTGCGGCGTTGTCGCGTCGTCAGCTTGAGGCTGTGTTGCTCGATTTTTGGCTCAACCATTTTAACGTTGATGGCGCCGTCGCGGTCGCACGTATCGCCATGCAAAGCTACGAGCAAGACGCGATCGCCCCACACGCGCTGGGACGCTTCGAAGATTTGTTGCGCGAAACGGCGCTGGCGCCCGCGATGCTCGACTATCTTGATTTGAAACGATCACGCCGCGGCAACGTCAATGAGAATTTCGCGCGTGAACTTCTGGAGCTGCACACGGTAGGAAAATTCGATACCTACGATGAAGAGGACGTGCAAGAGGTCACCAATATTTTGACGGGCTATGTGAATAACGCGCCCGATTATGAAACGCGATATGTGCCGGGGCGGCATGTGAATGGCACCAAGACCGTCACGCTTGCCAACACCGAGCCGTGGGTATTCGACGGCACGCTGGGCTGCGATGGGCGTCCGGCAGAGGCGTTCGAGACTGAGGCCGAAGTGCTGTTTTGCCTGCTCGCGTTGCACCCGAAGACGGCGGAGTTTGTGAGTCGAAAACTAATTACACGTTTCGTCTCTGAAGATGTGCCGGATGATCTTTTGCAGCGCGCCACGTCTGCCTGGGCCGCCAACGGCGGCAATATGCGCGGCGTGATGCTGGCGATTCTTTCGAGTAAGGAATTTCTCGGTATTGAAGAGAACTGGCGCACCAAGTTCGCGCGACCGCAGTTGTTCACGGCACGTCTCGCGCGTGCGCTTGGCGTCGATGTGCTGGGAGAGTCGCAGCTGACCGACGAGCCGGGCAACGTGAATCGTTTCGAAAATTCGTTTAACGGCGTGATGGCCGATTTGGAGTTAATGGGCGAGACGCTCTACAAAGCGGGGCCGCCAACCGGTTTCCCCGAGCTTTCGGTGGCGTGGGTTAGTGCAGGCGGTGCGTTGGCGCGCCTGAATCAGGTGCAGCGTCTCATCGCGCCGATTCCCGATCCGGCACAACGCTACGGCGTGGCGGTGGGCGCAACCAGTACCGAGCTGGTGGATGCGCTTATTGAGCGCTTCTTGCCACGAGGGGTTGAGCCGGCAACGCGGACCACGGTCATCGACTTTGTGGAGGCGTTACCCGCCAGTGCCGGACGCAACGTTCGGACACGACAGGCGGCCATGCTGCTGCTGTCTTCACCTGAATTTTTGATGCATTGAACGAGGAGCACACAATGAAAAAGGCAATTAATCGCAGACAATTTTGTGCTCGTGTTGGTGGCAGTCTTGCGCTTGGCGCGCTGCCGGCATCGGTGGCACAAGCGGCATGCGCGCAGTCTGAAAATACGCTGGTCGTACTGTTTTTGCGCGGCGGTGCGGACGGCCTAAGTCTGGTTGTGCCGCGCGGTGACGAGGCAAGCTATGTGGCCCGACGCGGCAACATCGCCATTCCTGAAGGCGGTGCAGAACTGGAGTTGGACGGCTTCTTCGAGCTGCATCCGTCGCTGGCACCGTTTAAATCTTTGTACGACAGTGGCGAGATGGCCATGGTCCATGCCATGGGCGGAGCCAACGACTATTCGCACTTCACGGCGCAGGATTCAATTGAGCGCGTGATGCCGGGCAGCGCTTCACAATCCACGCCGGACGGTTGGCTCAATCGCGCGCTTGGCGTGATGGCCGCGCAGGGCGATTTGTGTGCGCCCAATCCGTTCGTGAACGGCGTCTCGATTGGTTCGTTTATGACCAAGGCGCTGGCGGGTCCGGAGGCGCCGTTTAGTGTGGCGTTTCCCGAGATCAGTAGCGTTGCCTACGGCGGTAATTTTGCACTGGAACGCGGTAATGCGTTAACGGAAATTTTTGGCGCTCAAGGAGGATTTGCGGGCGCGGCGGGACAGGCGGCATTTGGTGCAATCGACACGCTCCAAGGTCTTGCAAGTCAGCCGCCGGGCGTGAGCTATCCGGCCGGCAATGGTCCGCTCAACCGGGCATTGCAGGATGCTGCGCGACTGATCAAGAATCCGGATCTGGGCGTGCGCATGATCACGGTCAATAACGGCGGTTGGGATCATCATTCCAATCTACTGACCAATATCCAAACACGCGGTGCGGCGCTGGGTACGGCCGTCAAAGCGTTTTGGGAAGACATCGGTGCAGCGAAGAATCGCACCTGTCTGCTCATCGTCACGGAATTTGGGCGCACCGCGGCCGTCAACGGCAATGGCGGTACGGATCACGGCTGGGGCAACGCGATGTTTGCGCTGTCCGGGGCCGTTGCCGGGGGGCGTGTATTGACGCGTGGCGCTGCCGGTGCGCCAGGGAGCGGACTGAACACGCCGTCCGGGGTGTGGCCGGGTCTTGCGCTGGATCAGTTGCACGTCCAGGGCAACAGCGGTCAGCCGCGCGATCTTCAGTCCACTACCGACTTCCGGGATGTCTTCGGCGAGGTGCTGACGCGCTTTATGGGAGTGCCGGAGGCCGCGGTGAGTGCCGAGGTGCTGCGGGGCTATGCGCCGCAATACCCGGGTCTGTTTGTCTAAGTCCAAATTCGCCTGTGCACGGCCAGACGCGTAGTCTGGCCGTGTGAGTGATGATCAAGCCAGTAATCGGGCCAGTAATCGGGCCAGTAATCGGGCCAGTAATCGGGCCAGTAATCGGGCCATTAACGAGCTGTCTGGTCTGCCGTTTGCGGCACCGGCCAACACGCTGGACTTCGGCGCGCCCTGGCGCTGGTTGCGTCTGGGCTGGCGGGACTTTCGCGCGGCAGGATGGGCAAGCATGGCCTACGGTCTGTTCATGGCCTCGCTGGTCGCGCTGATGTGTTACGTGGCGTGGGGGTTTGGCGGCTACTGGGTCGTGTTTGCCGTGGTCGGTGGGTTCGTGTTCGTGGCGCCTTTGGTCTGTACTGGGCTTTATGCCATGAGTGCGCAGCTTGAGCGCCATCAGACGCCGTCACTGCGTCGTGCGGTGCGCACGGGTTTGAAGCGCCATCTTGGCAACGAGATGGTGTTTGCGCTGGTGCTGCTGATAATTTTTTTGGTGTGGGCCCGAGCCGGCACCATGGTGCACGTATTTTTTCCCGCGAATCCAACGGCGCCCATGATCGAGTTTGCCACTTTCCTTGGCATCGGCAGCGCGATTGGTGCGGTCTTCGTGGCGATTACCTTCTCCGCCAGTGCTTTTTCGCTGCCGATGATTGTGCATCGGCGTGTGGATGCCGTAACGGCTGTGGTCACCTCGGTCAATGCCGTGCTGCGCAATCGTCTGGTGATGATGCAGTGGCTGGCCATGGCTTTGAGCGGCTTGGTGCTCGGCATTCTCACGGCCTGCCTTGGTCTGGTCGTGATCCTGCCGGTATTGGGTCACGCGGCATGGCACGGCTATCTCGAGACGATCGATGCCAGTGCGTTTCCGCGCCACGACGTGGGCGTCACCGCGATACCCCGGCCGCGCTAAATCGGCAGGACGGTGGTGTGTTTGACCTCCGACAGTACGATGCTGGAGGTGACTTCCTGCACGCCGGGCAGCTGCGAGAGCTTATCGAAAAAGAAACGTTCGTAGGCCTTCATATCGGCCGTGACAATGCGCAGCAAAAAGTCGACCGGTCCCAGCACAATGTGACAGTCGAGTACTTCCGGGAAATCGTGCACGGCTTCGATAAACTGGTTTAGATTGCTGCGTCCGTGAGAGGTGAGTTTCACCTGTGCAAACACCATGGTGTCGAGGCCCACCTTTTCGCGATTGAGACCCACCGGCTGATCCTCGATCACCCCGCTGTCGCGCAGCCGCTGAATTCTGCGCCAGCAGGCCGACTGAGAGCGGCCGATACGTTCGCCAATCGCTGCCGCATTCAGGGCCGGCTCGGTCTGCATGAGGTTGAGGATTTGCCGGTCTGTGTAATCAAGTTTTACATTTTGCATAGTTTATGTGATTCCAAAGATAGAAACGCAACGGATATGCGCCTTATGGGTACTTATGCTCATATTTACCAAATAAAATGCCGCTCTGGCAAGGTAGAATGTGCGCCTGTTTTTTGCAGGGCAGCATCATGACTGTTTTTGATCATCCCGAGTTCGATCAGCACGAGACGGTTCATCAGGCCTACGAGGCCAAAACCGGACTCGCCACGATTATTGCGATTCATTCCACGGCGCTCGGGCCGGCGGCTGGCGGCTGCAGGCGCTGGGAGTATGCCCACAGTGCGGATGCGCTGACGGACGCCTTGCGCCTGTCGCGCGGCATGACATACAAAAACGCAATCGCCGGACTGCCGTTTGGCGGCGGCAAGGCTGTGATTCTGGCCAGCGACGACGCGCCGAAAACGCCGCAGCTGTTCGCCGCCTACGGGCGCGTTGTGGATTCTCTGGGTGGCCGCTACATCACGGCCGAAGATGTGGGCATGACGGTGGCAGACATGCACGAAGTGTCGCGCCACACGGCTCACGTGTCCGGACTTGCTCAGGAAGGGCAAGCCGCCGGGGGCGATCCCAGTCCCTGGACAGCGCTGGGTGTTTTTCACGGCATTACCGCTGCGGTTCGTGCGCGCCTGAATAAAGATTCGGTGCGGGGCCTGCGTGTCGCCGTGCAGGGCGTCGGCAATGTCGGTTTCAACCTGTGCCGGCTGCTGCACGAGTCGGGCGCAAAGCTTGTCGTGGCCGATGTCAACGAGGCCAACCTCAAGCGCGTCGTTGACGCGATGCCCGTTGAGGTGGTGTCACCGGCGGATATTTTGTTTGCCGATGTCGACGTGCTGGCGCCGTGTGCGCTGGGTCATTTATTTGATGCTGATACGATCGCTCGTTTGCGCACACCGGTGATCGCCGGTGGCGCCAACAATCAACTGGGCGGCGAAGACGACGGCGAGCTGCTGCGTCAACGCGACATCCTCTACGCACCGGATTTCGTGATTAACGGCGGCGGCATCATCAGCGTATGGCACGAGCATCGCGGCGGCTCTACGGCGGCAGCGGTCAGAGCCGACGTGGGGCGCATTCCAGAGCGTCTGGACAATATTTTCGCGCGCGCGGCCAAAGAGCAGCGTGCCACCAATGCGATTGCTAATGAGATGGCCCGCGCGCTCGTCGCTGCCGGTCGGCAAACCAACACTGAGGAGGCGCTTAGCGCATGAGTAAAACGTCCAGACTGCACGTCCCACGGCCTACGGCCCGTCCCGGCGAAGAGCCCGATTTCAGCTATTTGCATTTGTCCCCGGCGGGCGCGATTGATCGCCCGGCCATTGATGCGGCACCCCGCGACGTTGAGTACTTAAGTACCGAACTCGTGCGCGTGCTGGATGATGATCACGTGGCCAAAGGTCCGTGGGATCCGAATCTCGACGCTGCCGAGCTGCAGGTGGCACTGCGCTGGATTACCTTGAATCGCATCATGGACGAACGTCTGTGGCAGGCGCAGCGTCAGGGCAAAATTTCGTTTTACATGCAGTCTACGGGCGAAGAGGCAGTCTCTATCGGACAGGGCATGGCGCTGCGTCCCGGTGATATGTGCTTTCCTTCGTATCGCAATCAAGGTTTGTTTTTGTATCGCGGCGTGAAGCCGATCGAGATCATGTGTCAGTGTTTATCCAACACTCAGGACATGTGCAAAGGCCGGCAAATGCCGATCATGTACCACTCCTCCAAAGGCAATGTGTTCTCGATTTCGGGCAACCTCGGTACGCAATACCCGCACGCTGTGGGTTGGGCTATGGCGTCTGCCATTAAAGGCGAAGACCACGTGGCAGCCGCATGGGTGGGCGACGGCAGTACGGCCGAGGCCGACTTCCATCACGCGCTGACGTTTGCCGCCGTGTATCAGGCACCGGTGATTTTGAACGTGGTGAACAACCAGTGGGCGATCTCCACGTTCCAGGGTTTCGCTGGCGGCGATCGGCGTCCGTTCGCGGCGCGCGGTCTGGGTGTTGGCGTGCCGGGCATCCGCGTGGATGGCAACGATCTTCTGGCCGTCTATTCGGTGACGTTGTGGGCGGCAGAGCGCGCCAGACGCGGCGGTGGCCCCACGCTTATCGAACACGTGACCTACCGCGGCGGGGCACATTCCACGTCGGATGATCCGACCAAGTATCGGCCTAAAGATGAATGGGCGGCTTTCCCGCTGGGCGATCCGCTCGCGCGGCTGAAAAATCACTTGATCCAATTAGGACAGTGGTCGGAAGAGCGTCAGGAAGCGCTGGAAGAAGAACTGCGTGCCGGCATGTCGGCGGCGTGGAAAGAAGCGCAGTCCTACGGCACGATGAACGAGGGCCCGCAGCTTGATCCCTCTACCATGTTTGATGATGTCTACGCCGAAACGCCGGCGCATCTGGAAGCTCAGCGCAACATCATGCGCCAGTTGGAAGAGGACTAAGTCATGCCACAAATGAATATGATTCAGGCGGTTCGCTCTGCGCTGGACGTGATGCTTGAGAAAGACGGCGCCGTGGTGGTCATGGGGCAGGACGTGGGCTATTTCGGCGGCGTGTTTCGCTGCACCGACGGCTTGCAGCGCAAATACGGCGAGCATCGGGTGATCGATGCGCCGATTGCTGAGGGCGGCATCATTGGCGCGTCCATCGGCATGGGCGTGAATGGATTGCGGCCCGTGGCCGAGATTCAGTTTGCCGACTACATCTATCCGGGCCTCGATCAGGTGGTTAGCGAGCTGGCACGGCTGCGCTATCGCAGCGGTGGAGAGTTTTTCTCGCCCGTGACGATTCGCACGCCCTGCGGCGGCGGTATTCGCGGCGGGCAGACGCACTCGCAGTCGCCGGAGGCCCTGTTTACGCACATCAGCGGCATCAAGACGGTGATGCCGTCGAATCCCTACGATGCCAAGGGACTTTTAATCAGCGCCATTGAGTCGGATGACCCGGTGCTGTTTTTCGAACCCAAACGTATTTACAACGGCCCGTTCGATGGCGATCCGAAAAAACCGGCCGTGTCGTGGTCGGCGCATCCGAAGGGCGATGTGCCTGAGGGCTACTACACCGTGCCGCTCGATAAAGCCGAGATAGCACGGCCCGGCAATGCCCTTACGATCGTGACCTACGGCACGCTGGTGCACGTGGCGCAGGCGTCGGCCGACCTGACCGGCGTGGACGCCGAGATTATCGACGTGCGCACGCTGGCGCCGCTGGATATCGAGACGATTGCCGCATCCGTGAAAAAGACCGGTCGTTGTTTGGTGGCCCACGAGGCGACACGCACCAGCGGTTTTGGGGCCGAGCTCGTGGCGTCCATTCAGGAGGCCTGCTTCTGGCATCTTGAGGCGCCGATTGAGCGCGTCGCGGGTTGGGATACGCCGTATCCGCATGCGTTTGAGTGGCAGTATTTTCCTGGTCAAAAACGCTTTGTCGCGGCCATCAAACAGGTTATGGAGGCAGCATGAGCGAATATATTTTCAAGTTGCCTGATCTGGGCGAGGGCACGGTCGAGGCGGAGATTGGCGACTGGAGTGTCAAGGTGGGCGACATGGTCGCGGAAGAGGCCGTCGTGGGCACCATGATGACGGACAAAGCTGCCGTTGAGGTTTCCGCGCCGGTGTCCGGTCGCGTGACCAAACTTGCCGGTGAACCAGGTGACATGATCGCCGTTGGTGCCGCGTTGGTGGTGTTTGCTACCGATGGCCAAATGCCGGTAGAAGATGCGCCCGCCGAAGAGGCGCCGACTGAACCAGCGCCAGCCGTGCAGGCGCCCGTACCTGCGCAAGCGGCGCCCATTGCTCCGCCTGCGCCGCAGGTCGGTCCGGCACCGCGCGCCGATGGCAAAGTCATCACGTCCCCGGCGATTCGTCGTCGCGCCAAACAGATGGGCATTGATCTGACGCGTGTGGGTGGCAGCGGCCCGAACGGCCGTATTCTGCCGCATGATTTTGAGTCGTTTGTACAGCGGTCCGCGACGTCGTCGGCCGCGCCAGCGTACACGCCGGCTGAAACCACTGAGGTCAAGGTCATTGGATTGCGCCGCATGATTGCGAACCGCATGAGCGAATCCAAACGCGAAATTCCGCATTTTTCTTACGTCGAAGAAATGGACGTTACGCAGCTCGACGGATTGCGCGTGCATTTGAACGAGCGCGCCAATGGCGGCGTACGACTCACGCCGCTGCCGTTTATCGCGCTGGCGCTGATGCGGGCGCTGCGTGAATTCCCGCAGTGCAACGCTACCTACGACAAAGAACGCAACGTCATTATTCGTCACGGCGCGGTGCATCTTGGCATCGCCACGCAAACGCCGGATGGATTGAAAGTGCCGGTGGTGCGCAATGCCGATCAGCTCACGCTTGAGCAGATGGCCGAACAGATCAAGCGCGTGGCCGGCGGCGCACGCGACAACACCATCGGCCGTGATGAACTCACTGGCTCCACGATTACGCTCACAAGTCTCGGCAAGCTTGGCGGTATCGCCTCAACGCCGGTGATCAATATGCCCGAGGTCGGCATCATTGGTGTGAACCGCGTGGTGGAACGACCGATGGTCGTCAATGGGCAGATTGCGGTACGCCAAATGATGAATCTGTCGTCGTCGTTTGATCATCGTTTTGTGGACGGCTTCGATGCCGCCGCGATGATTCAGCGCATGCGCGAGATGCTGGAGCAGCCCGCGACGCTGTTTATGCCGACGTAAGACCTAGATGGTTTGCGACAGTGGCGTTCCTCGGCACGGTTAAGCCGAGTTTTTAGACTCGTCGGACTCAGGCGTCGCGCCGCGCCACAAACGCGGACGCCAAATGGCGAGCAGAACGTTGAGGACCGCGAGCACCAGTAACGTCCACATCGCCTTCCACTCATCGGACACCAGTGACACGAGCGTTGCCGTATCAATCTCGCCGTTCACGGCACGCGCTGCGGCGTTGGCCGCGCGCTCGGCCGGCGCGTCGATGCTCATGAGCGAGGCTTCAAAAATAAGCAGTCCGGTACCGGCTTTCACCCACACCCACGGCGTTTCGTGAAAGGGATAGTGCAGGGCCATGGCGAGCAGGCCACTGGTAACGGCGAGCAGCATCGAGGGCATGATCATCCAGCTGGCGACGGTGTTTAGGGCGCCACGCATGGCGGCGTAGTCGGCTGTGGCCGCGATGTCAGGTGCGCTGTTGAGCACCAGCATGTAGGCCGCAAGACCACCGGCAAAACCGATACCGGCAAGACTGTGAAAGAACTTTATCGCGCGCTTCATGCGTGAAGTTTAAGCGCATTGGGCAAGAGAAAGTGTTTCAATCCGTCAGGTGTTTTTCGCTGGCACCCGGCGTTTGCCGGTGAGCGCCATGGCATTGCCCACCAGCGCGATCGCCACACCGATCAGCGCCATAGCGCTCCATCGGAAATCCTCGAAAAACGTCGAGATCAGCATGGCGACAATGGGCAGCAATACCGAGCTGTAGGCGGCGCGCGCCGAACCAATGCGTTCAATCAGCATCAGGTAACAGGTGAAGGCAATGGCCGAGCCGAACACGGATAAATAAAGAAACGACCATGAGTAGCCTGAGTCCCACGTAATGTGCAGTGTTTCGCCCAACGCGACGGCAAGACCCAGCGACAGCGTGCCGCCGAGCAACATGCCCCAGGCGTTGACGGCCGTGACGGGGAGTTGTTTGCCGGTGTTGATGACCGCCGCCATGTTGCCGAGTGAGGCGAAATAGACCGAGGCGATACCAAGGCCAATGCCGGTCAAGGCGCCATCACTCCAGTCGGATTTGCGCAGCTCGGGCCAGAACATCAGCAAAACGCCGGCAACGCCCATCAAGCCCGCCAGCGCAACACGGCCGGAAATTGGTTTGCGAAAGAAGATGAACTCGTTGAGCTGGTTGGCCGGAATCAGCAGCGTGAAAATCACGGCCATCAGGCCGGAGGAAATGTAGTTGGTGCCGCGGTACACCAGCACATAGTTCATGCAAAACATGAGTGCGCCCTGCGTAGCAACCATCGGCCAGCAGGCTCGTGGCAGTCGTATGCGCCGGCCGCTTAGTGCCGCAATGGCGAATAACACAATAGCGGCAAAGATAAAGCGGGCGCCGATCGAGACATCCTCCGGCGTGCCGTTAAGCTGATATTTGATCGCGATCCAGGTGGAGCCCCAGATCAGCACGGTTACCGCGTAGAGAAAATAGGTCATGGTGCGGTTCCGGGCGGGGCAGACGTTGCAAGCGTTCAGTATAACTGCGGCCAACCCTTTTCAGGAGTAACGATTTGCACGGTGGCGTATCACAGGGCTTGATACCTCATGGCGTTGCGTTGGCTGCGACGATGCGGTAAACAAGCGCCCATGTTGCTCTCCTTACTCGATTACATTGGTGTCGCGGTGTTTGCCGTGTCCGGTGCTATTGCCGCCTCGCGGCGGCGGCTGGATCTGGTGGCATTCATTTTTTTCGCCACCATGACCGGCATCGGTGGCGGCACGTTGCGCGATCTAATTCTCGATGTGCCCGTGTTCTGGACCGAGGCGCCGGAGTATCTCGGCGTTTGCGCACTGGCAGCGGTGGGGATGTGGTTTCTGGCCGATCGCGCGGAGCACTGGGGACGGCCACTGCGCTGGGCCGATGCCGTGGGGTTGGCGGCCTATTCGGTGATGGGGGCGGCCAAAGCGTTGGGCGTGGGCAGCCCGCCGTCGGTGGCGATCGTGATGGGCGTATCCACGGCGACATTTGGCGGTGTCATGCGCGATCTGGTGGCCGGTGAGCCGTCGGTCATTATTCGTCCGGAGATCTATCTGACGGCGGCATTTCTTGGTGCCGGCACATTCGCATTGTTGTCGTCGCTGGGTCTGAACGCGTGGTGGGCGGCGGGCTTCGGTTTTTCCGCTGCACTGCTGCTACGCGGTGGCGCCATCATCAAAGGCTGGCATCTACCGGGCTACGCAGGGCGCACAAAAAAAAGGCCCTGAAATGACTTCAGGGCCTGATCAGCTCAGGGGAGGTGAGCTTAGACGTTAGGAGGCGGCAGGCTGCATGTCGCCAGACAGCCCTCTGCTCTCCTCAAATTTCTCTACCGCAGCCCGCAGCGCATCCACACGCTTTTCGAACGTGGTGTTGGCCTGCAGACAGTGATCGGCGTCGAGCGCTTTGAGCACACTGTCCACTTCCGGGTTGATGCCAGTCACGTAGGCCGTGCGACCCGCGTCGTTGGCATCGCAGATAATCGTCTCGACCGCACGCGCCGCGGACACGTCCATAAACGGCACGCTCGAGAAGTCCAGGATAATGGCGTCGCCTTTTTTTTCGGCGCGTTCACGGACCTGCAAACCCAGATCAGCCGCGGCGCCGAAGCTCAAAGGACCACCAAAGTCGAACATCAGGATGTGGCCGTCCGCCCGCTTGAGCAGTGCACGCTCCTCATCCGAGGTGGCAATGTGGTCACCGGTGTTGCGAAAGGCCTTGAGCTGCTCGTCGGCGAGACGTTTGATGAACGCCAGCGCGGCCAGAGCCACACCCACCAACACTGCTGCAATCAGGTTCCAGAACACGGTGAGTCCAAGTACCAGAGCCATGAGCAAAAGATCCCAACGCGGACCTTTGTGGGCACGCTGGATGTAGTTCACATCGATGATGTCCCAACCCACTTTCACCAGAATACCGGCCAGAGCGGCGTGCGGAATCTTGGAGGCGATCGGCGCGAGCAGAACCACCGTAGAGACGAGCAGCACGGAGTGCAGCATGCCGGCAATCTTGGTCTTGCCGCCGGTGCGAATGTTGGCAACGGTACGCATGGTGGCACCGGCGCCAGGGATGGCACCGAACAAGCCGGCAATCGTATTACCGATGCCTTGGCCGATCAGCTCTTTCTCTGAATCGTGACGCGTGCGCGTCATGTTGTCGGCAACCAGCGAGGTAAGCAGGCTGTCGATGGCACCGAGTACGGCGAGCACCAATGCGGCTTCGCCGACGACCAGAAGCGTCTCCTGACTAAACTTCGGCATCACGAATTCCGGCAGGCCGGTCGGGATTTCACCGAGCAGTGGTGCGCCGGTGAAGAATAAACTCACGAGCATGCCCACGATTAGTGCGGCCAGCGGGGAGGGCAGGTATTTGCCGATTTTCTTCGGCCAGAAGAAGATCGTGACCAGCGTTGCGATGCCGATGGTCAGAGCGGGCCAGTTGGGATCCATCACCGAACCGGGAATGGCTTGCATGGCCGGAATGGTGCCGCCACCTTCTGGCTCGTGACCAAACAGGCGCGATACCTGTAGCGCGATGATGATGACACCGATGCCGCTCATAAAGCCGGATATAACCGGATAGGGCACCAGCCGGATGTACTGTCCGACTTTGAGCAAACCAAAGACGATTTGCAGAACACCAGCGAGCACGACCGCGGCGAATATGAGTTCGACCTGGCCGGTGAGTTGTGCGAACACACCCGCAAACACCACGACCATCGGGCCGGTGGGGCCGGATACCTGAGCGCCCGTGCCGCCAAACAGCGACGCGAAAAAGCCCACGAAGATAGCGCCCCAGAGACCGGCGATTGGACCGGCTCCGGAGGCTTCACCAAAGGCCAGAGCCAGAGGAAGCGCCACGACACCGGCGGTTAAGCCACCGTAGATATCGCCGCGCAGGTTGGAAGTATCAAAAAATTTCATAGTGCTGGCCTTTGGCTAATCAGGCAGCGCAGCCGCTGGACGCGGCGAGGCGCGCGACCTGTTCTGCGTAACGCTCGTCCACAGCGACGAAGGCATTTTTGTCTTCATCGTAGGCGTGAACATCGCCGGTTTTGATGTCATAGACCCAGCCATGCAGCTCCAGATCGCCGGTGGCCAGACGTGCTGCCACAGCGGGATGCGTTTTCAAATGCGTGAGCTGCAAAATCACGTTGTGCTGCAGCAAGAGCTGCATACGTTCTTCATCTGATTTGCCTTCGCCGAGTTTCCCGACGATGTCTACGGCTGCTTTCGAATAGCTCAGCCACTCTTTGACGTGTGGCAGGGCGTCGAGGCCTTCGGGGTTCATCGCACCTTTCATGGCGCCGCACTCGGTGTGCCCGCACACCACAATGTGTGGGACCTGCAGAGCTGCCGTTGCGAATTCGATCGAGGCCGTCATGCCACCGGTGTGATTGGTGTGTGGGGGCACGATGTTGCCGGCGTTACGACAGATGAACAGTTCGCCAGGTTCGGTTTGCGTGATCATGGCGGTTTCAATGCGTGAATCCGAGCACGTGATGAACAGTGCTTCCGGTGACTGACCACGGCTCAGTTTTTCAAAGAGTTCTTTTTTCTGCGGGTACACTTCGTTCTGGAAGCGTACGACGCCTGCTGCAAATTTAGGCATTTCCTGATTCCTCTATTTCGTGCCGGTTTGGCTTTCGTTGTCTGTCCACATTTCGCGAGCGGCTTCGATGGCGGACCTACTGATCCCGTTCATCCGGCCCTCGACAAATGTGAGTCCCTCTGCGATCCAGCGCGCAATTTCCGGCTGGCTCAGGTGGTAAAAATGGTGACGTCCTTCGCGTCGCTCCTCGACCATGCGATGAGCGCGTAAAAGACTTAAGTGCTGAGACACGCGGGGGCCCGGTAGTTCCAGAATTTCGACGAGTGTGTTCACGTCTTTTTCGCCGGCCCGAAGTTCTTCAATCACTCGCACGCGATCGGGATGTGCGATGACTTTGAAGATACTCGCCAGTTCTTTGGCGACAATGGCACGGCTTGGCATTCCGCATTCCTTTTAAAATTGATTTAAAAACAATTATTTGCGTTGTGTTGCGTGGCAACATATGCATATCATCAAAGATTTATGTGTGCGAATCTTTGCAGATGTGAAGATGGAAGATACGTTGAACGTAAAAGAACGTCAAGAAAAACCGGAGCAAGAAAGCCGGTCTGTAAAAGCGGGGGGTTCTAGCGCTCGCCAGCGGCCAGTTGCTGCAGGTAGGTTTCGAGTTTTTCCTGGGCCTTGTCGCCAAACAAAATTTCGCAGGCTTCGCGTAGACCGTGACTACGAGCCACTTCATTGGGTCGCACCACCATCGTGATTTTTGAACGACGGCGCAGAAAATCATCGAGTTCAGTAATCATCTCATCGCGCGCGGCCTGCTCAATCTCGCAGCGCAGGTACTCGGCGTTCTCGATGAGTGGGCGAGTACTGTCGGGGTCGCGCCGGATGGTCTCCAAAATTTCAAACGCGCGCGCGCCGTAGCGGCGCCAGAAGCGACGAGCCAGAGGTTCCGAGGCGATCGGGTGACGATATTGCTCCAGCGACATCAGCTCCGCCTGATGCATAAATTCTTCAAACACCGATTTCGACGGTTCGCCGTACCAGCGCCGATCGGCGTGGGGCAGCTCAACACCTAAGCCCTGTATGGTCTGCGCAATTTCATCGCCCACATTGATGCAGTCGGTTATCTTGCCGCCAAAGATGCTGACGTGTTGCGCCGCTTTGTCGACCTCCACAATATGTTTGCGCGACAGCGTCACCCAGTCATCCCCGGCGTCCTGACCCTGCACGGCAAGCGGCCGCACGCCACAGCGCTCCGCAATAATGTCGTCTTTGGTCAGTTTGTGGGGCAGGTTTAGCATTTCGTTGGCGTTGGCCAAAACGAAATCACGATCTTCATCGGTCACGCCAGTGTGCGGATCGTCCACGCGGGTATCGGTGGTGCCGATGCAGGTCTTCGGCCCCATCGGCATGACAAAAAACAAACGTCCGTCACTGGCGAAAAACGCCAATATGCGGCGGGTTTTCGTCACCCGATCAACAATCAGGTGAATGCCCTTTGAGAACACGTGGCGGTGCTCGGTGTCGATATCGGCATTGTCGTTCAGGGTGTCGGCGCCGGGGCCGCCGGCGTTGATCACCGTGGTGGCGTTTAGCTCAAAACGCTCGCCGCTCTGACGATCTTCGAGCTCGGCGTGCCAGCCGCTGTCATCCCGGCGCAAAGACGTGCACGCCACATAGTTGGCGGCGGCTGCCCCATAGTTCAGCGCGCTGCGCACAAAATTGAAAACAAATCGGGCGTCGTTGTCGTAGAGATAGCAATCCGAATATTCGATGCCGGCACGCGCATCCGAGACATCAATCGCCTCTTCTCTGGCGCCGAGCGCTTCGGTGCTAAACCAGCGCGGCGCTTTGGTCGCAAATCGCCCCATCACCCAGTACAGAAGCGAGCCCATGTAAATGAAAAACGGCGGGAAGCGAAAGCCTTTTTCTACCGTGGCCAAAAAACGAATTTCTTTCACCGTGGATGGGTAGGCGTCGACCAACTGATTGCGGCTCTTGCACAGCTTGTTGACCAGCCGAAATTCGCGACCTTCCAGATACTTGATACCTCCCCACGCCAAATTGGATGACTGTGAGCTGGTCTGGCCCGCGAAGTCGCCGCGATCCACCAAGGCAACACGCGCACCTTTCGCACTCAGAGCAGCGGCACTGACGGCCCCATTGATGCCGCCGCCAATCACAAGGACATCAAACTTACCGTTGCGGAGGCGGTCGATATTGCTGCGTCGTAATTTCATGCCGAGACCGTAACAACCTCACGCCCGGATTTGAAGCGTCCATTTTTTGCCGCCTCGGCCGCATCTCAAATATGCTGGATAGCGAAATCTGACACTATGTATGCCGATATGGAAACGCCGGTCTCGCTGCCACCACTGAGTCATCACGACGTTCTGCGCGCGGCGGCTCCGCTCACGCGCGCTGGTCTGCGCGTGGACCTGCCGGCCAGTGACCGGGCGCGACGAAAAATTGCGTTTGTTCAGCAAGCGCTCCCGGACGATCCGCTCATCGCCGTGCGTCACGAGCTCCATCTGCTGGAGGAGGGCGCCACCATTTTGATCCGAATTGCCGAATACGATCACCGCCTGCAGGCGACACTGACCACGCAAGGTGGGGATATCGATGCACTGGCTGCCGCGTTGCTGCGCCTCGCAGCAGAAGATCAGTTTCGTTTTGAGGGCGAGGCGTTGGTCGCCGATAGTTACGATGTAGCGCCAGAGAAGGACGCGCGCCTCGAGCTCACCGGCTGCGCGACGATTGTGCGCGGACTTCTGATCGAGACCGATGCCCGCACGGTCATTGGCGAGCCCATGACCACCACGCTTGCGCTGAAAGGCGGCGCCACACCGTGGCACTTGCCCGACGACTTTTTAGCGCTCACCCATCACGGCTGGCGTCCTCTTACTGAGACCGATGAGGGCTGGTCTACGACATTGCAGGTGCCGGTTCGCCAGCCCGCCCGTGGGCGCGAAACACGTCGGCGTTTCGGCTTGATGGCGGCGCAAATCGCCGCGGCACTGAGTGCGCCGCCGCAGAACTACCATCGCGAGCGCCGCGCGGCGCGCTGGCGGTTGTATTTGCGCCGTTTTATCCCCGTTTTCGTGTGCGTTGCGATTGTTGCCGCGCTGCCGCTGCTTGATCGCCTCGTGTTGAGCGATGAGCGCGGTTTGCATCCCGCGTTTCTCTCGCTACCGCCGCTGCTTATGATTGGCGCTCTGATGTTGACCTGGCGAGAAATGCCGCGCATCGAAATACCGCCGCGTCCCCGGTCGTTGGCGGCCAACGCGTGGCCTTACACGGCGCCTGCAAATAAAGGACCCTCTGCATGACGCAATCGAATCCCATGAACATCCCGCCCGTCTCTATTAGCGCGGCAAAACACGCGCTGGCCGCGCAGTTCGATCATCCCGTGCTGCGACGGCGCGCCACGATGCTGTGGGGCACGCGGGGGATTGGCAAGTCGTCGGTGGTCCGTCAGGTGGCGGACGCGGCCGGCGTGACCTTGATCGATTTGCGTCTGACGACCATCGAGCCGGTGGATTTGCGTGGCGCCATTTACGCTGACGACGAGCGTGAGCAAACCGTTTGGTTTCCGCCGGAGTTTCTCCCCTCGGATCCTGCCTCGAGCGGCATTTTGTTTCTGGATGAACTGACCGCCGCGGATCAACGTCTGCAGATTTCGGCCTATTCACTGATTTTGGATCGTCGCGTGGGCAACTATTGTTTGCCCGACGGCTGGATGGTGGTGGCGGCCGGCAATGCCAGTTTTCACGGTGCGGTGAGCTACGACATGGGTACGGCGCTGGCCGATCGCATGTTTCATTTCAATATCGAGCCGACCGTTGAGGCATTCCTCGACTATGCGCTGGAGCGTGATTTTGCGCCGGAGGTCTTGGCCTATCTAAAAGTGCGTGCAGATCGTCTCGATGACACCGAAGCACAGATCGCAGCGGACCATCTGGTGGGCGCGAGTCCGCGCGGTTGGGAGGATGTGTCCGAGGTGTTGCAGGCCGAGATTGACGATGCGCAGCGACGGCTGTTTGTTCAGGGCCGTATTGGCGCGGCCAATGCCGCGGAGTTTTTCGGCGTTTTGCGCGAGCTGCGGTCGGCGGTTGATGTGCAGGCGCTGCTGGCGGCGACACCCGGAGAGGCCACTCGCGTCTTACTGCCCACGAGTCTCGACGGTCTGTACGGCATGATTTACGGCTTGGTGGCGGCGGTTGATTCCGAGTCGCGTATGCGCCGGGCGCTCGACATCGTGGGGCAATACCCTGATTTCGACCCGACCGCCGGGTTGCCTGCCAGCGAGGCGCAGACGCTAACGTTTGAATTGCTGTTTCGCCGCGCTCTGGAGCGCGGTCTGGATGCAAGCGTACTCGACCATCCGGTCTATCTTGAATACAGCGCCAAGCGCGACGCCATGACAGACCGGTGACCCATTCGAGCGGCGATCATCGCGGTACCGCCGCCATTCAAACGCTGATAGAACGCGCGCCGGCGACCGGCTCGCTCGCCCTGTGGATGCGACATCAGGATGTATCCAAACTGCCGACGCGCGCACCGATCGCGACGGACGGCGCATCGGTGTTTTATACGCCGGCGTTCGAGCAACTGACGCACGTCGCGCAAGTGGGGTGGGTGGCGCATCAAATCCTGCATGTCGCGTTTCGCCACGTCGGGCGCCGTGAAGCGTTGCGCGGTCTTATCGGGCGACTCGACGACGAGCTCTACAACGTGTGCGCCGACGCGCTGGTGAACAGTACGCTTTCGCACCTGTCGTGGCTGTCGTTACCGGCGCGGGCCGTGCGGCTCGAGATGTTGGTGCAGCGTGCGCTGGGTGAAGAGCTAACCGCTGAGTCGGCGTTGCTGCGGTTCGATGTGGAAACCTTATATCGAGCATTGGACGATCGCCGTGGGTCGGGGCAGTCGGGTGATGGTCGTGGTCAGGGCGGGCGCGACGAAAGCGCCACGGAGGCTGGCGAGTCGCAAGAAACGCAAGCGAGTGGCCAAGATATTCAGGTAGACGGTCCGCGCGCGGCCGTCACGCGCGCACTCGGCGACTCAGAGCAGACCGATTTGCTGCCGGGGCCCGACGGCGCAGCGCCTCAGGCGATTGCCCACGCTGTGCGCGAGTGGTCCGAACGGTTGGTCCGCGGGCATGCGGCCGATGCGGAATTTTCGCTTTTACGCACGCTGGGTGCCGACGTGCCACGGGTGCGCGTGCCGTGGCAGCAGGTGCTGCGCCAGCGACTGGCGCGCGCACTGGTACCGCAGCCTGAGCGTTCCTGGTCGCGTCCGGCGCGGTCGTGGCTTGCCAATCAGGGGCGCACGGCCAGCGGGCGTCGCCTGCCGTTTGAGCCCGGTACGGTGAGTGCGCGACACGTGCCACGTCTGGCCGTGGTGCTCGATGTGTCGGGTTCGGTGGATGATCAGATGCTGGCCGGATTTACGGCCCAGCTGCGCGCGATCACCTCGCAGACCCGAGCCGTGGCGGTCGTGGTGGTGGGCGACGATGTGGTGCGCGACGTGCGCACGTTTCGACCGGGCACGCTGACGCTGGACGAATGGTCGCTGCAAGGCGGTGGTGGCACCGATTTCGCGCCACTTCTGGCGGAGGCTGTGACGCATCGCCCTGACTATATTGTGGTGTTGACGGACCTGGACGGTCCTGCGGGCGTCGCGCCGCGTTGCCCCGTCTTGTGGGCGGTGGCGCGCGAACACGCCCACCGGAGCGTGCCCTTCGGCCGGCGCCTGGTGGTGGAGTAGACCGATAACCGACGCGCTGGCGCGCTAGGGCAGGGTGGCGAGCTCCTGCAGTCGCAGAGGTTCAAGATTGATCGTGGCGGCGTCGAGATTGATGCGAGCGATCTGTGTTTGCAGACTTGCGGCGACGGCCTTCACGCGCGCGTTGGCCACGGCCTGTTCACGCACATTCACAAGAAAAAAATCGCTGGCGCCGCTTTCAAAGCGCTTTTGCTCGGCCACTTCGAGTTGTTTTGACTGCGCGAGCTCTTGACCTGCCAGTGCCGCGAGTCGCTCGGCGTAGCGCAAGCTCAATAGAATATCCTGCACTTCCAGCGCGATTTTTTCCTCCAGCTGCTGTTGCTCGAGGCGCATGGCGTCAAGTTTGTTGCGGGCCTGATCCAGACGGGCGCGTGCTGCACGGCGCTGTACCGGCACCGAAAACGACAGGCCTACGGTTGTGTCTGTTGAGTCGCGTGAGCTGCCGCCTTCGCCAATGCCGCCGAGTCCTTCGGCGAGTTCGAGGCGCACATCGAAGCGTGGTTTCAGAGCGTTTTCCTGCAGTCGCATTTTGTTCAGGCCGCGCTCAATGGTATTGCGCAGCTGCGCCACTTCCGGTCGACGTTGCAGTGCCCGGTCAATGTCGCGCTCCAGCACGGCGGGCGGCATGACAGCCCCTGACGCCACCGGCAGCACGGGTGGCAGACGGTCGTTGTTGGGCATTTGCGGCCGACCGTCGTTGTCGCGGTAATAAAACGACAGGGCCACCGCGGCCTGGCGGAAATCGCGTTCGGCGCTCATGACAAACGACTGTCGGCGCGTAATGTTCTGCAGGTTTTCAGTCACGAAAATGGCGGCGATTGCGCCCTGGTCCAACTGCTTGCGCAACCCCGTGTCGCGACGCTCGGCAATGCTGAGCAGGTCGCGATAGACGCCCAGCGCCTGGCCCGCTGCGACCCATTTCCAATAGGCCGCGGCAGCGGACTGCTGTACGCCAACCTGCGTGAGCAGCACGTCGAAGTCGGCGTCGCGCAGCGCGAATACGGCGTCCGATTCGGCAAAGCGGCGCTTGTCGATGTCCCGGTCACGCAACAAAGAAAACAGTACGCCGACCTTGGCCTGACCGCCGTTGTTGGTGAAGTTCTCATCCTGATAAATCGGAAAGTCACCGGTGGAAATTCGGTATTGACCGTATACCTCGGCGCCCAGCGCGCGTAGCGGCTGGCTGGCTTTCGCTCCGAGCACGTTGCCGTCATAAAAACCGGTGCCGTAGCTGTAGCTGTCGGCTTTGAACACCAGATCGAAGGCCCCGAGTGCGGCGGCCTGCTCGCCGGCAGCGACGCGGCGTTTGGCCAGCGACTCCAGAATCTTGGGGAAATGCTGACTTGAGGTGTCCAGCACTTCGGTCAGCCCCAGAGGCGGCGCTGTGGACTGTGCTTGCACAGATGCGATGCCCAAACCAAGCAACGCGAAGATGAGGGGTCTGATCATCCGCTTATAGTCCGGTCGGTATCGGAAAATCAGGAGGGAAATTATTGAGCTGACGCCAGATCTCGTAGCCCACCGTTACCTCGCTCAGCAAAATCCAGCCGCGCACTTTGGAGCCAAATCGAACGTAGGCCTGATCGGGCCAGGGATTGGGGTCGGCCGTGTCCTCGATAATGAGAATTCGAAACAGGCCGCTGCTGTGCGCCGATGCGTCCACCGCCGTCACGGTGCCGCCGAACATGCCGATGGCCTTGGATGGCCAACCGCTAAATTGCACAGCGGGCCAACCTTCAAATTCCAGACGTACGCGGTCACCGGGTTGTACCAGCGCCACGTCGCGGCCATCGATATACAGCTCCACAGCCCGTTGGATGTTGTCGGGCACAAACGTGGCGACCACGTCGCCCGTGCGCACAAAGGTGGCCGCATCGCCGGCATTGACGCGCAGGATGACGCCGTCGCGCGGCGCGTTCACCGTTTGTACAGACTGGCGCGAAATATTGATTTCCGTGCGGTTGAGCTCGGCGGTCGCTTCAGCCACGGCCGAGCGCAACGATGCGACGCGAATGTCTGCTTGTTCAAATTCCCGCCGTGCGGCGAGCCCCTGTTCAAACAGTTCTTTCATGCGCCGCAGATCGATTTCGGCGGTGCGTTGGGCTTTCACGGCGTTGTCGAGTTTCAAGGCAACCTGAGCGCGTTCGGATTGCAGCCTTTCGAGCAGCTGTGGATCGTTATCCACAATCTTAACGATGGGGTCGCCCACTTGAACGTGATCGCCATCTTGCACGTACCACGCTTCAATACGACCGCTCACCAGCGCATTGATTTCCTGCTGACGATCGATGGGATTTAGTGCAGTGACGCGACCGTTGCCAGCCGTGGTCTGAATCCACGGAACCAGAGCGATGAATGTGCCAACGGCGATGACCAGCAGCACCAGAAACCACGCGATCACGCGCGCTATGCGCGGGATTTTGATGGCATTAAACGTGGCGAAATGTTCGCCGTGATGCTCCATTGGCTTCATGGGTCGTGTCTCCCATGATCTTCGGTATCGGGTATCGAGGGACTCAGCACGCCGCACAATTTAATGTGCGCGCAAAAGTCGTCAAACGATTCAAAGACCGCCTGCTCGTCCTGACCCAAATACAAAAATTGATTGTAGTTGCTGTCGTCATGGCGCAGCGAGAAGTGAATGACGCTGCACTCATTTTCTTTTTGCAGATGATCGAGCGCGCGCGAGAAGGTCTCAACCGGCATGACGTCGTACAGCGGGCCGAGCACGAGCAAACGCGGCTTGGCGATGAGCGCTGCAGCCAGACGCAGGCGCAGGGTTTCGGTCATAGACAATGGCCAGCCCGTGACGGCCATCGGTGTGTCCAGGCTTTGTTTGAATTGCGCCACGGTGGCGTGCAGGTCCACGGCGCGCAATGCCTCAAGAATATCCTTGCCTGAAACATCGGGGGCGCTGAGTTTCAAATACTCGCGGATGGTCATCTCGAGGACCGTCGGCCGATCGAGCACAATGATTTCGCGGCGCAGAGCGTAGGCCTGCAGCGATTTCGTGTCATGTCCGCCGACGGTAATGTAGCCGCTGTCCGGCACGTCATGGCGTTTCATGAAATTGGTAAACATACGCTGCAGCGAATGATCTTCGGCGCAGGCCAGAACGCGTGCTTTGGCCGGCAGTGAAAAATCAAACGTGATGTCATTGCCGCGTGTGAAGCCCTTAGCGCGCACAAACGCCAGCGAGCTGTCACCGTCGAGGTGTTCATCGGTGCCCGTGAACTCTTCTTGTTCGATCTCATGGAACAGTGACAGTTCTTCGACCGCGGCACACAGATCGTAGAAATACGTCATGTAGGTGCCCATTTGTGAGATGCCGTAAAACACCACAGAGAGCACCAGTTCGGCTGCGACCAGTTGGCCGATCGTGAGTTCGCCCTGAATTACGAGCCAGCCACCGAGCCCCAGAAGGCTCGCGCTGGCAAGCGCATAAATAAGCAGGAACGCAATGGTCTGGCCAAAGTGATGACGAAAGTGCGTGACGTGCTCTTTCATGTACGAGGCGGTGGCCTGTTCGGTGCGCTCCAGCGCGCCGGCAATATGTCGTTCGGTTTTAAAGAACCCGTTGGACGAGGCCAGGCTTTCCAGCCATGCGGCCGTTTCGTGTTTTTTGTGCGACAGGCGCATCGCGCTTTTGATGGCGGCGCGACCCCAAATGATCCAGGTGATGAACACCAGAGCGATAATGACCAGATTGAACGCCAAAAATGCCGGGTGGTAAAGCGAGACCAGAGCGAAGCCCACCACGGCCTGCAGCATGATCGAAAAACCACCCACCAAAAGATAGGGAATACGCTTCATGACGACAATGATGTCGAAGTAGCGATTGAACAGCGGGCCGGTACTGTGATCATCGAAAAACGGATTCAATGCGTAGATCGAGCGCAGTGCAATTTCCGACACCATGCGGGCGTAAAAGCGTCGACCGAAGACGTCCACCAGATGAATGCGCAGAGCGTTTAGTACGCCCGCTGTGCACAATAGTGCAAAGAGCGTGAGTGATAGAACAACCAGCGGCAGCGTTAGCCCGGTATTGACGATGGAGTTGACCAGCATCTGTACCGAGATGGGTGTGGCAAGAGACAGCACGCCAATGCCGATGCCATAGATAATGGCCAGCGTGTAGAACTTGCGTTCCGGTCCGAGAATTTTGCGGAAAAACACGAACAGTTCGGGGATCGTGCGTTTCGTTCCGAGGGCGTTTTCGGTCATTCAGATCGTCCGGTGATGCAACGGTAAAGTACTTGGGGGTTCAGAGGTCGTCGCTAGTGCGACGTTCAACAAGATTGATGCTCTCGCAGGACCACACACAGTGGTCGTGTTGATTCATCAGCTGATAGTCAATGGTCACGACACCACGCGTGGCATCGCTGTCAGAAACGCGCTTCTCGGTGCAGCGGGCCCGGGCTCGTAGCTGGTCTCCCGGGCGCACCGCGTTGTGCCAGCGTACGTTGTTCCAGGCGACGCCGCAGATCCACGCGATGTCTTGCGCGATTTCATGGTCCAGTGCCCGCCAGATCGCCATTACCTGTATGCCTGAGGCAATGACCGAGCCAAAGCGCGAGTCCTTGGCGGCCACCGCATCGGCGTGGAAGTACTGCGGGTCGTACAGCGCGGCGAAGTCTACTATCTCTTGCTCGGTGATTGTGCGAACTGAGGATTCGGAATAATTGGTCGTTACCTCGAGATCCTCGAAGTAACGGGTCGCATTGCTCATTTTGCGTCGAGGTCTTCAACGGCCAGTCCGTGCGCCTTGGCACGAGCGCGCCAGGTCGCCCGCGCGTGAGACTGCATGTCTTCGGCGTGATCGGACTCATCCACGATCTCAAGTCCCAGCAATGTCTCGATAACATCTTCCATTGTGACAATGCCGGCCAGACCACCATATTCATCCACGACCACGGCGATGTGTTCGCGTTTCTCAACGAGTCGACCGAACAGATCCGGCAGCGGGAACGCCAACGGAATGACCATGATGGGACGCTGCAAAGACGCAATGGTGGCGCTGCCGTTTTTCTCGACCAGTTGCTGCAGCAGCTCGTCTTTGAGCAAAAACCCGGTGATCAGATCGCGGTTTTCTTCGGCGAAGACCGGGATGCGCGAAAAACGCAACTGCGGATGCTCATCGTAAAAAGACTGCAGCGTGTTGCTCGCGGCGGCGGCCACGACCACCGTGCGCGGTGTCATGATGTCCGCAGCACTAACGCGCTCAAAGCGCAACAGGTTACGGATGATCTGGGATTCGTTCTCCTCGAACACACCCTCGTCGGCGCCGATTTGGGCCATGGCGACAAAATCAGAACGCGACAAAATGCTGGTTTTCTCGTCGCTTTTAAACAAGCCGGTTATCAGGCGACTGACCCACACCAACGGCGCGAATGCGACCACAATAAACTGCAGGCAGCGCACGGTGAACGGCACCAGTCGTTGCCAGTACACGGCGCCAAGCGTTTTGGGAATGATCTCCGAGAGGAACAAAATCGCCAGCGTCATCGCGGCCGGTACGGCAAGCTGGGTGATCCATGCCGGCGACTGGGCCCAGATCTGTGCGGCCTGGGCGCCAACGCCGATGGCCCCAACGGTGTGCGCAATGGTGTTGAGCGTGAGGATCGCGGACAGCGGTCGGTCGATATCCTTTTTGAATGCGCTCAGCAGTTTGCCGCGCGCCGTGCCTTTTTGATTTTGTATCTCGGCGTAGGCAGGTGTGATGCTTAACAGCACGGCTTCCCACATCGAGCACAAAAATGAGAACACGAGGGATATCGAGAAAAAGGTGATTAGCAGGGTCATCGGGTATGTCGGTTGTAAAGGTCGGCGCTACTGTAGCGCATCACTGAACGTCAGCGCGACGCAGCCAGCATGTAATTGACCTGTTTTGAGCCACACAGCGAAAACCGTCGAGTGATCGGATTGACCTGTACGCCTGTTTCCGCCACCACCTGTAGTCCGTCCAAAGCCATGAGTTCCCCAAGCTCGGTGGGTGTGCGGAACAGCCCCCAGCGGTGGGTGCCGCGCGGCAGCCAGCGCATAACGTACTCGGCGCCGACAATGCCAAATAGCCACGACTTGGGCGTTCTGTTCAACGTGGCGACGAACATCATGCCGCCGGTTCCCACAAGTCTTGTGCAGGCCTGCATGAACCCAGGCAGGTCAGCCACGTGCTCCACGACCTCCATATTCAGCACCACGTCAAAGCGTTCGTCTGTTTCCGCCAGGTCCTCGGCGGTCATGCAGCGGTAAGTAATGTTCAGGTTGCTCTTGCTCGCGTGGCTTTGAGCGATCGCGATATTCTTTGTGACGACGTCGATGCCGGTGACCTCGGCGCCGTGTGCGGCCATCGACTCGGCCAAAATGCCGCCGCCGCAGCCAACGTCGATCACTCGCAGTCCGGCCAGGGGCGCATCTGAGGTTGCATCTCGCCCGAAATGTTCAGCCATGCGAGCCACCAACCACTGCGTACGCAGGATGTTGAGGCGATGGAGCGGCCAGAAGGGCCCGCTCTGATCCCACCAGGTTGCGGCGAGTGAGTCGTAATAGGCCACCTCGCGGGCGTCAACGCTGTCGCCGCTGGCGTGTTCAGGTATCGAATTCATAGGCAAATTTTAGCGAACGAATGAAGTGAAAGTTGTAACACAAGGTAAGCATCAAACTGTGATGCCGTTCGCGGAACTGGGGTTGCCTGAAAACCTGGCCCGCGATCTGCAGTCGGACCATGCGGGAGAAACCGGCGCGGTCTACATCTACCACGGTGTGCTGGCCGTGAGCCGCGATCCGATCGTTCGGGCGTTTGCGCATGAGCATCTGGCCACCGAGCAGGCGCATTTGGCGTTTTTCGAGCAGTGGCTACCAAGGCGCTACCACAGTCGTCTCATTCCCGTGTGGCGTCTGGCCGGCTTCTTGCTGGGTGCATTGCCGGCCCTGTTCGGCGCCCGCGCCGTGTGGGTGACCATCGAGGCGGTTGAGACGTTTGTTGAAACGCATTACGGCGATCAGATTGAATTGCTGGAGAAGGAGCGCAGGTGGGCATCGCTGCGAACGGTGTTGATGGCGTTTTGTGCGGACGAGGTAGCGCATCGGAATGATGCCGGCGGACGCAGAGCCCAACGTGGCGGCCCGCTTGCCAGATTATGGGCGCAGCAGGTGGATATCGGCTCACGTGTTGGCGTGTGGTTGGCGCGACGCTACTAAATTTACGTAGGCCGCAGGCATTGCGCTGAATCAGGCGACACGGCAATCTTCGAGGATGGTCGGTAGTACAGCATCCAACACCATCGAGGACTGGTTCCAGACCGGACGCCGCGTCGTCATAAAGGTCGGGTCGAGTCTTTTAACTGATACGGCCACGGGCAGCTTGCGTGAGCGTTGGCTGCGCACCATCGTGCGTGATATCGGTGCGCTGCATAAAACCGGTACGCAGGTTGTTCTGGTGGCATCCGGGGCCGTCGCGCTCGGGCGCTCTGCTCTGTCGCTGGGAGCGGGCCCGCTGCGTTTGGATGAGAGTCAGGCCGCCGCCGCCGCTGGACAGGTGTTGCTGGCAAATGCGTTTCAGACGGCCTTCGCCACGCTCAATCTGCCCGTGGCACAGGTGCTGCTGACCTACCACGATACTGAGAATCGGCGCCGCCATCTCAACGCGCGACGCACCCTGCAGACGCTCCTTGATGTCGGTGCTGTGCCGGTGGTGAATGAGAATGACACCGTCGCGACCGACGAATTGCGCTACGGTGACAATGATCGGCTGGCCGCGCGGGTCGCCCAGATGATCGATGCGCAAATGCTCGTACTGTTGTCCGACGTGGATGGTCTGTACGACGCCAATCCCACGCTGGAGCCCACCGCTCAACATGTAGAACAGGTATCGGAAATCACCGACGAGGTGCTGGCGATGGCCGGTGACAGTGTGTCGGGGGTCGGGACCGGCGGCATGCGTACGAAAGTTTTGGCGGCACGGATTGCCGCGGCTGCCGGCTGCGGCGTCGTGCTGGGCGACGGTCGCGCTGACCATCCGCTGGCGACGTTGCGCGCCGGTGGGCGTTGCACTCGATTTTTGCCGCACGGCACGCCGGCCAGTGCGCGCAAGCGTTGGATCGCCGGCTCGTTGGAGCGACGCGGCGTGGTGCATATCGATCATGGTGCGGCGAGCGCACTGCGGGCTGGCAAATCCTTGCTTAGCGCTGGTGTTCTGCGCGTAGAGGGTCACTTCGAACGCGGTGATACGGTGACCGTGAAAGATGCCGAAGGGCGCGATTTGGCGGTAGGGTTGTGTGCTTACGATTGTGCGGAAGCGCAGAAAATTGTCGGCTTACGCAGTGTGGATATCGAAGCGCGTCTTGGCTACCGCGGGCGAGCAGCCATGGTGCACCGGGACGATCTGGTGATGGTGGAACGAGCGGATGACTAACCTGAACACCCAAATGCTGGCTCTGGGTCGCACGGCGGTCGCGGCCGCGCGCGTTCTGGCGCAAACGGATCGCGCGACCAAAGACGACCTGCTTGGGGCGTTGGCCACGTATCTGCGCACCGATTCCAATGAGATTTTGGCCGCGAATGCGCTCGACGTAACGCAAGCGCGGCAGCGCGAACGTTCGGCGGCCATGATTGATCGGCTAACACTGGATGCCGAGCGCATTGAATCGATGGCGTGCGGGGTTGAGGCGATTGGCGCGTTGGCCGATCCGATTGGCAGTGAAATCGCGGCCTGGGATCGGCCCAACGGGCTGCGCATCGCACGCGTGCGGGTGCCTTTGGGCGTCATCGGCATGGTGTTTGAGTCGCGCCCCAATGTAATGGCAGACGCCGCAGCGCTGTGCATCAAGTCGGGCAATGCCGCCGTGTTGCGGGGCGGGTCAGACTGTTTTCACACCTCGAAGGCGATTCATCATTGTGTCGCGCAGGCGTTGGCGAGCGCGCCGGGTCTGGCTGGCGCCGTGCAAATGGTGCCGACCACCAGTCGTGATGCCGTGGGTCTGCTGTTACAGGGGCTGGATGGTGCCATCGACATTATTGTGCCCCGTGGTGGACGCAGCTTGATCGAGCGGGTAAATCGCGATGCACGCGTACCTGTGATTGGTCACCTCGAAGGATTGTGTCATGTATATGTGGACGGCAGCGCCGATGAAGACATGGCGTGTGCCATTGTCAAAGACGCCAAGCTCCGCCGCACGGGGATTTGCGGTGCGGCTGAAACCCTGCTGCTCGACAGCATGGCTTCAGACAATTTAAAGCGCGCCGTGCTCGCGACGCTGCTTGATGCAGGCTGTGAGGTGCGCGCGGCGGATTCGTTGCGCCATCTGGACGCGCGCATGGTGAGCGCCGTCGAGCAGGACTGGACCACGGAATATCTGGCGCTTGTTATCAGCGCACAACAGGTGGATGGTGTGGACGCTGCTGTGGCCCATATTCAGCGCTATGGTTCGGGTCACACAGAAGCAATCGTGGCGGACAATAGCGCGACGGCGCAGCGTTTTCTGGATAGGGTGGACAGCGCTATTGTGCTGCACAATGCCTCGACTCAGTTTGCAGATGGCGGCGAGTTTGGGATGGGCGCCGAGATCGGTATCTCTACGGGCAAGCTGCATGCGCGCGGTCCCGTAGGTGTTGAGCAACTCACCAGCTACAAGTATGTTGTGCGAGGTGCGGGCCAGATTAGAGGCTAAACGTCCGGACAAATATCTTCATATCTTGGCATATGTGAAGATGGATATTTGTTTCTGGTTTTCGAGTCCGTATAGTGAACCTAATAGCGTCTTAAACAGAATTTGAAGCGGAGAGATAACGATGGCTGAAAGCGGCAGTGAGTGGACGTTTTTAAGCAACTACGCCCATGTTTTGGTGTGTCTGGCCCAAAATTCGCACATGCGATTGCGTGATGTGGCGGATCGCGTGGGTATTACTGAGCGAACGGCCGTACGGTTGGTCACGCAGCTCGATGAAGCGGGCATCGTTATTCGCGTGAAAGACGGTCGTCGTAACCGTTACTTAATCAATACGCACAAGCCTCTGCGTCATCCCATCGAGTCACATTGCTCCACGGGCGAGTTACTGGAGACCATTCTTGGCCCAGAAGCCGTGCGTGAGCTGGCGGCCACTCTGGCAGCCCATACCTCGCTGGCACCGCATGGCGGCGGTTTGGCTCCGATCTAGCACACCATTGGGTTCCGCCCGGAACCCATCTGGTTTTAATTTTCAGCCGTAACTTAATTGTTACGGTTTTGAGCGTAACGATTGGTTACCATGGCAGGGTGTCTCTACGCTCTGCCGGAGTAACCTATGTCCGAGCCCGCCGGAATTTACGCAGCGTCGCATGACGACGTCACCGAGTTCAAAACGCAATATCATCGTCCTCACGCGGTCATTATTGGCAGCGGCTTCGGTGGTTTGGCTGCCGCAGTTCGCCTCGGTGCGAGGGGCTATCGCACGACCGTGCTCGAACGACTCGACGCACCAGGTGGCCGCGCGTACACCTACCATAAAGACGGTTACACCTTCGATGCCGGGCCCACCATCATTACGGCGCCCTATTTGTTTGATGAGCTGTGGGATCTGTGTGGCAAGAGATTGTCCGATCACATTGAAATCAAGCCGTGCGACCCTTTCTATAAAATTCGCTTCGATGACGGCTCGGTATTCAACTACACCGGCGACAAAGATCGGATGGAAGCTGAAATCGCACGCTTTAACCCCGACGACGTTGAGGGTTACCGCCGATTCATGAAGCTCAGCGGTCGGATTTTCAAAACCGCGTTTACGGATTTGGCCGACAAGCCGTTCCACAGCTTTGGTTTTACGTTGCAGACCATGATCGATCTCGTGCGTCTCGGTGGGCAACGTTCCGTGTTTCATCGCGTGAAGGGTTTTTTCAAAGACGAACGACTCAAGATCGCGTTTAGTTTCCACCCGCTGCTGATCGGTGGCAATCCGTTTAATACCACGTCTTACTATTGTCTGATTGCTCATCTTGAGAGCAAATACGGTGTGCACTACGCGGTGGGCGGGACCGGCGCGCTGGTGCGCGGCTTGGCGGACTTAATTGAAGGTCAGGGTGGCGCGCTGCGTTACAACGCCGATGTGAAGCAGATTACCGTGGACAATGATCGAGCGAGCGGCGTGACGCTTGCCTCCGGCGAGCGCATCGATGCCGACGTTGTCATCTCCAATGCCGACCCGTCCTGGACCTACGGCAAACTGCTTTCTGAGTACCCACGACGACGCTGGAGCGACGCAAAAATTAAGCGGGCAAACTACTCGATGAGTTTGTTCGTTTGGTATTTCGGTACGAATAAGCGCTTCGATGATGTTTATCATCACACTATGGTGCTGGGTCCGCGCTACCGCGATTTGTTGCGGGATATTTTTAAACGCAAGGTGCTGGCCGACGACTGCAGCCTGTATTTGCATCGACCCACGGCGGCCGATACATCGCTTGCGCCGGACGGTTGCGACGCGTTCTACGTGCTCTCGCCAGTGCCGCATCTGGGCAGTGGGACGGACTGGGCGGTAGAGTCTGAGCGTTATCGCCAGTTGGTGCAGGATCGGCTTGAGACGACGGTGTTGCCGGGCCTCG
The DNA here is from genome assembly GCA_045106455.1 of Gammaproteobacteria bacterium. GTDB lineage: Bacteria > Pseudomonadota > Gammaproteobacteria > Steroidobacterales > JBCCMA01 > JBCCMA01. The sequence continues at coordinate 490 of JBGCEL010000030.1, read as the reverse complement.
GTGAGTCCATCGTTACCTCGCACGTACTGACGCCGCAGGACTTTCAGGATCGATTGTGTTCGCACACCGGTGCGGCGTTTTCGCTCGAGCCGGAGTTACTGCAAAGTGCCTGGTTCCGTCCCCACAACCGCAGTGAAGAGCTGGACGGACTGTACATGGTCGGTGCCGGCACCCATCCCGGCGCGGGTATGCCCGGCGTGCTGTCTTCGGCCAAAGTGCTCGAGCGGTTGCTACCGTCGGGTGCCGAGTTTGCCGCTAACAAGCGTACCGCGGGCGTGTAACAAAACACCCGGCGCTTTCCCTGCGCCGGGCGTTGCAATCAGAGTCTAGGGCACGCTGGCGTTGTGATGACTGTCGTTGCAGTTGCCGCCACCGCCGCCCGAGGAGCCACCTGAATTATTGTTGTTGCCGGGCGAGCCGCCAGAGTTGTCGCCGGGGTCATCGTCGCCGGGTTCATTGCCAGGCGCGTCTTCTGGTTCACCGCCGTTGT
>JBGCEL010000029.1:0-4630 GCA_045106455.1 Gammaproteobacteria bacterium | reverse complement strand
CGATCAGCGCGTGGGAACTGCATCGGGCGCTGCCCAAATCTCAGCTAACGATCGTGCCCGATGGCGCGCACTCACCGCTCGATGCCGGCATGACCTCTGCGTTGGTGCGAGCGGCGGATGCATTGCGCGCGGTAGATTGAGTCGGATAACGCTCGCGCAGTAGCCCGGCCACCAACCGGGCAGACTGTACGCCGTTTTCAAGCAACGGCACCCCGTCACAGACGTAGCTCCCCACAAACCAAACCCGACGCGAAGACGCTTCGCGCATACATGATCGCAGTTGCGCCATCGCCTGCTGCGAAGCGCAGGTCATCAACGCGCGGTGAAACGTGCGCTGCGCAATCACCGAATCAGCCGCCGGCGGCGTCATGGGGTCCCAACTTTGCAGCACGGTCTTACCCAATGGCGCGTGCTCGATAGGATTCATCCACAGCGTTGCGGACGAGCGGCGGCGCTGCGCGTCGTAGTGCAGATTCACGGGCGCGCGCAAAGCGCGTGGCAACGCCGCGGTGTCCGTGTGCAGAATCATGGTGGTTTCGTGTGAGGGCACCTGCGCGATCAATGCACGATCGGCCGCTAACGGTCCGTTTTTGAGCAGACCGATCGTGCTGTGCGGATCGGTGGCCAGAATCACATGGCGAAACGACACGGGCTCAGCGTCTTGCGCGGTGTGCAAAAGAACTTCGTCGCCGCGCTGATCAATGCGACTCACCGTGCGCCCCAGAGCGATAGCGTGCACGCGCTGCAGCAGGCGCTTCTCAAGCGCTTGCGTGCCGCCTTTGAAGCGTCGTGTGGCGAAACTGCCGGCGAAATTTTGCGCCAGCTCAAGCACTGGCCGCGCCGGAAACGCATCCATGTGGTCATAGCGACACGTGCACATCAGCGCCCACATGGGATACAAAAAACTGTCGCGAAATTGATCGGAGAATCCCAGACGCGCAAGCGCCGCGGCCAGCGTTTCATCCGCGCCAACCTGATCCGCACAAAAGTCCTGCAAAAAACGATGCCAGCGATACAGCTGCGCGCCATGACGGCTAAGCCACGGCCAGGTACGCAGGTGCAGTCGCAGCCGGTGCTGCGTTTGCGCACCGCTGCCAACGGTGTCAAAGCCAAGATACGGTCGGCCGTTCTGGTCTGAAAAACCGGGGCGCTGCGCAATCTCATACGTGGGCATGTCCACGTCCGCCAGCAGCTCGCTCATGGCTCGGTAGTGACCGGCATTAAACACGCGCGGCGGAATATCCACGCGCACCGGCCCGCTATCTGTGTCCACCATCTGGCCCTGCGACCCCAACCCAAGCACCGAGCGACGTTCAAACATGGTGATGTGAAAACGATCACCCAATAACCAGGCCGCAGAAAGGCCGGAGATGCCGCTGCCAACGATGGCAATACGGGGCCGTGGCTCGTGAATGGTCATGGTGGATTCCTGCTGCGCTTGGGTTCAAGAGTATCCCAGCGAGTGGCGATCTGTCATGGTGCTGCCCATGATTCGACGCTGGCACGACCGTCAACGCGCCCACATGCGACGGGCACTGAACCACCCTGCCCCGAGCACCTGGGAAAATCTTGGCCTTTGGTCAGACGCTGAGCAACCCTATTGTGAGGCCGCGCGAGCGCTGGCCCTACGCGTTGCCCATCAGGCGAATTTAAGCGCCCGCGACAGCGTTCTCGACATTGGGCCCGGTCAGGGGCCGGACCAGAATAAATTATGGACCCGCGAATTTTCGATTGGCCACTACTACGGCTGGGAGCGTGACACACCACCTCCACCTGATCGTCGCTGGGACCACGTTCTGGCCGTCGACAGTGCCTATTTTGTCCCCGGGCTGTGGCCACGCCTGCAGGCACTGTGGCCACAGGTCAACGCCTGCGGCACGATGACGTGGACCGACCTGTACCTCGCGCAACCGCTGGCGGGCTTATCAGCTTCGGCACGCCTGCGCGTCACCAGCACGCTGGCCGGCATCCCATGGACACACTGGCGCACGCGTGAACAATGGACCCGTTGCCTTGCTCAGTTGCCGCAAAGTGCGGTGCAGTTCAACGATCTCACGGACGACGTGCTGGGCGGCTTCGTACGCCATATGGCCTGGCGGCGTAACGCGAAGCGGCCGCAACAAGGACTGTGGATCGCGCACGGCACCGCGGCGCTGCTGCGGCCTTTGCTCGACGCCGGCATCATTGGCTACGGACTGTTTCAAGCGCGCCGCAAAGACGAACCATGATCGGGTTGGCAAAATTCTAACGCTCACCCGCCAAGGTATGTTTTCAATGACAAGGTCGCGTAATATGCCAAGACATTATTACCGCTTTGAACGAAGACGAATAAAGATATGGAAGAAGTAGTTTCAGATATCCCGCTCATCACCAACGATGCCGTGGTCTTTGGCATCTTGATGGTTCTGCTGGCGCTTATCTTTAAAGCCACCGAAACGCCCACTTTCAGTAAATTCTTCACAGTGATTCCAGCGCTGCTGCTGTGCTACTTCCTGCCCTCGCTGTTCAGCACGTTTGGCATTATTTCGCCCAAATGGGTGGACATGAACGCGGCCATGGCGGCGCTCACCCAAAGCGGTTTCGATATGTCTGGCATATCGTCGTTCAAAGATTTTAAGAACTTCACGCTGCACAATGAAGACGCCAAGGCCATCGCCGATCAATTCGTCTCCGGCTCCAAGCTCTACTTCGTGGCCTCCCGTTACATGCTGCCGGCAAGCCTGGTGCTTCTGACGCTGAGCATCAATCTCAAGGAAGTATTTCAACTCGGCCCCAAAGCGCTGGTGATGTTTCTAACCGGCACCGTGGGCGTGGTGTTGGGTGGCCCGCTGGCCATTTTCATCTTCTCGTTCATTAACCCCGAGCTGGTGGGCGGTGCCGAGCCCAATGAAGTCTGGCGCGGCATGACGACCGTCGCGGGCAGCTGGATTGGCGGTGGCGCCAATCAGGCCGCGATGTATGAGATTTTTAAAGAAGGCGACAAGAACCTGATCTCGGGCAGCATGTTCTCGGTCATGATTACGGTCGATATTATCGTTGCCGAAGTTTGGATGTTCTTCTTGCTTTTGGGTGTAGGCAAAGCGGCGAGCCTCGATCGGTTTTTCAAGGCCGATGCCTCGTCAGTGGAGACTTTGAAAAACAGCATGCACGCGTTTAGCCAAAAGGTAGCGCGCATCCCAAGCTTCAATGATCTGATGGTCGTACTGGGTATTGCACTGGGTGCCACGGGCGTCGCGCACTGGTGTGCAGACATCCTCGCACCGGCCATCAAAACGCACGCGCCGTATCTGGCCAATAATTTTAGTCTTGGTTCGGGCTTTTTCTGGCTCATTGTTATTGCCACTACCATTGGCGTGGGCTTGAGCTTCACGCGACTTAGAAATTACGAAGGCGCGGGCGCCTCAAAAATTGGCAGCGTATTTATCTATGTGCTGGTGGCCACCATCGGCATGAAAATGGACGTGCTGGCGATTGCTGAAAACCCCGGCATTTTCTTGGTCGGGTTTGTCTGGATGGCCTTCCACGTGCTGCTGCTGGTGATTGTCGCCAAAGTCATTCGCGCGCCGTACTTCTTTCTTGCCGTGGGCAGTAAAGCCAACATCGGCGGCGCGGCCAGTGCACCTGTGGTGGCGGCGGCGTTTCATCCGTCGCTGGCACCGGTGGGCGTGCTGCTGGCCGTGCTGGGCTATGCGCTTGGCACCTACGGCGCGCTGATCTGCGGTTATTTGATGCAGGGTGTCGCGCCCTAGTCCGGCTTGTCCATCCGTTCCTGCACGGATTCACGCAATTTTTCGAGGCGTTCGCGCGCGCCGGCAAACCGTTCGCCGGCGTATTCTTTCTTCACGTACGCCTCGACGTCGTCCACCAGCGTATCTAAATCAGGCAACTCTTCGGCGGCCGTTTCGCGCTTGACCTTGTCGGCCGCAGAAAACAGGTTGATCTTCTCCTCCGTGGTGCGACCAAACGCCACCACGTCGTAAAACTCCGTTCCCGCCTTGTCACCGGGCTTGAACAGACTAATGAGCGCTGCGAAAAACGACACGGGAATCAAAATAAAGTCGCGTACGCCATCCACCAGCAGCTTGAACTGAAACACCATGGCGTCGCGGACTAATTCGGATTTGCCGGGCATTTCCGATGCGGGTTTGGCGTCTTGTTCTTCTGCCATTTGTTCTTCGCTCATACGCTACGTTCCTTATCCGGAGAAAACTCTAAGTTCGCGGCATCAATTCCTCAACCAACACCACGCGTCGGCCGAGCGGGCGCAGCGCCAATCCCGCCAGACGGAAATTGGCGATGCCAAACGGGATACCAATGATGGTGAGGCACAGGCCGATGGCTACGACAACATGATAGAGCCACAGCCATACACCGGCCAGCACAAACCACAGAATGTTGGCGAGCAGGGTTCCCGGGACACGTCGACCGCCCATTTGCTGGGCGGGGACCGCGCGCTGACCAAACGGTACGAAGGCGAAACGTGCGAGCCGAAACGCAGCAAACGAAAACGGCAGACCGACCACCGTGATGGCTAGCAGTACGCCGCCGACGGTCCAAAACACGAGCGCACTCAGACCACCGCCGAAGAAAATCCACAGGACGTTAAGCAAAAGGGCGAGTGGTGACATGA
>JBGCEL010000028.1:0-20439 GCA_045106455.1 Gammaproteobacteria bacterium | reverse complement strand
CAAGCGCGCGGGATTCGAATTACGCACTTGGTTCGGCGTTCGGTTCGGTGGGTATGCCTCTGGACTGTAGCCGGTCCTCCGGCGTGTCCAGAGGTATACCCACCGAAGCGGACGACGGACCAACCGCAACAATGCGAACCCGCGACACAATCCCTATTCCCCGGGGTGGTAGCGGCGCGCCGCGCGCGCCTCAACGTCCTCTGGATAAAACGCGACGTCCTTGAACTGGCCGTCAACGTAGGGCTGCGCCTGATCGTTAAAATGCGGTGAAGCCGGATCGCCGCTTTGACCGCCCGCCAGCATCGATTTCGCGCGCAAGCGTTCGCCGAATTCGACCACCGCGACAAAACTGTTACCCGACGAACCGTAAATACGTTTCGTGCCTTCGAACCGTTTAGCCCCAAACGACGCCAGCGCCCCCCAGCGCCCCGAGCCTAACGCCACCGGCAAACTCGGAGCATTGTCGTCGTGCGGATGGGCTATATCGCCAGTGAGGCGTTGGAATCGATTGACCTCACCCCACGGCGTTCGCCACGTACCGAAATCACGGCCCAACATTTGTAGCGTCTGGGCCAGCACATCAAGTCGTTCGCGTGGCGGCGTCGCGGATGCCAGATAGTGAATAAACTCTACGCCACGGGGATTGAGTTTATCCGGATTGGTCGCGCGCGCAGCGTGCGCCAACCCGTAGAAATGCGCCAGCGTCATGGCAACCGAATCGGCGCTCGTACGTTTATCCCATCGGCGCAAAATAGCTACCGCATCACGCAGGTCCGCATCGGTGCTGCCTAGCTCATCGAAGGCGTTCACCACGCCGGGCACCAACACATCAAACGCGGTCATGTGCGGATCGTAGGCAAGCTCGATCAGGCGCTCGAGGGTCAGGTCACGTTTGCCATCGAGTACCGCCACCGCATGCAGGCCGCGAAAGTTCTCACCATCCGGCGCCATATACGGCGGATAATCGTCGCGCTTGGGACTGTATTCGCCAGCCGATGTAAACGGTGTCGAATTGCAGTTCTGAATCCATCCGTTGGGTGGATTAAGCACGCTGACGGTCTCTTCAACCGTGTGCAAGCCCTGCCAGTCGGTGGCCGGATTGCTGCCATCTACCGGTTTGGAAAAATCGAACTGAACATCACGCCGCGGCACAAAATTGCCGTGGTAGTAGGCAATGTTGCCGGACGAATCGGCGTATACCGTGTTGTTGGATGAATTGCGCCGGATACGCATCATGTCGCGAAACTGATCATGATCGCTCAACTTCGTACGCACGAAAGACTGACGCAGGGCATTAATGGGATCCCAGTTAATTTTGGTCACGACCCATTTCCCATCCACCTTGTGGGTCACCGGACCATGATGCGTGCGATAGGTTGGGAAAGTGCGCGACAGCATCTGCTCGCCTTGCTTATAGCGCAGCGTCACGCTCGACACCTCGACGGGACGAATTTCATCGCCATAGCGGTACATAAGCTTGCCATCGCGCTCGAATACGTCCTCCACAAATTCGTCCATAAAATCCACGTAGGTAGAGGTGTGCATCCAGCCGGTATTTTCGTTAAACCCCTGGTAGACAAAAAACTGCCCCCAGGTCACCGCGCCATAGGCATTGAGACCCTCTTCACTCACCACGTGCACTTCGCCACGAAAATAAAACGACGTGTGCGGATTAATTAGCAGCAGCGGCGCCCCCGAGCGGGTGAGCTCACCGGCGATTGCAAAGCCGTTTGAGCCCGCTGGTTCGCCAAACGTCGCAGCGCGACTGTCGTCAAGCTTTGCAACAGACTCGCCGCTGCCGTAAAACGCGCGAATGCCGTCGACGTCCACCGCTTCGATGTCGCCGCCAATAGAGCCTTCACTAAAAAACATCGGCATCCACGGCTCGAATTTTTCCAGCAACCGCGGCTGCACCTCCGGGTGCGTCAGCAAATAATAATTGAGGCCGTCGGCGTAGGCATCGCACAGCGCTTTGAGCCAGGGTGGCGCGGCGCGGTACGCCGCCTTGGCCTCATCCACCGTCATGTACAGGCGCGCGCGCAAATCGCTGTACAGCGCGGACTCCCCTTCGATCTCGGCCAGTCGCCCGGTAGCCCAAATGTAGTTGCGCTCAACGCGATTAAAGTCGTCTTCGGCCTGCGCGTACAACAAACCGAACACCGCATCCGCGTCCGTCTTGCCATAAATGTGCGGCACACCAAAATCGTCGCGCACAATGTTCACATCGCGCGCAATCTTCGCAAGGCGTGCTCGCTCAGAATCCGCCGCTGGCCACTGACGTGTCGGCGCGCAGCTGCAAATAAAAACAACGGCAATAAAACAGACCAGAGACGCCTGCAATCGATGGAGGTTTTGCATGAACACGCAGCCTTAAATTACATGGTTCGGCTTAGTGTAGCTGGAATATCGCGCCTCGGGGCAACGCTAGCCCCAGAGATGACTGTCCTTTTCAATGACCTGCGATGGTGTTCCGACGATCAGCGGATCGGGTCCGCGGACCACCTCCAAATTTTTATCCGGGTAGTCCAGACTCGATAAAAAGTGCTGCATGCAATTGAGCCGAGCACGTTTTTTGTCATCCGATTTGATGACCGTCCAGGGCGCATCGCGCGTGTCGGTGTAGAAAAACATGGCTTCCTTGGCCTGCGTGTATTCCACCCACTTGTTGCGTGAAAGCTTGTCGATCGGGCTGAGCTTCCACTGCTTCAGCGGGTCTTGTGCCCGCGCATCGAAACGACGTTCCTGCTCGGTTTTGGTCACCGAAAACCAGTACTTGAACAAGTGTATGCCCGAACGGGCGATCATGCGTTCAAGGTCGGGCGCCTGACGCATGAACTCAAGATAATCGAGAGAATTACAAAAGCCCATCACCCGTTCCACGCCGGCGCGGTTGTACCAGGAGCGATCAAAAAACACCATCTCACCGGCGGTGGGCAAATGCGCTACATAGCGTTGGAAGTACCACTGGCCGCGCTCGTGATCCGTGGGTTTTTCCAATGCAACAACGCGCGCCGCACGTGGGTTGAGATGCTCCATGAAGCGCTTGATCGTGCCACCTTTGCCAGCCGCATCACGACCTTCACACAACACAACAATGCGTTGCCCGGTCTGCTTTACCCAGTTTTGCACCTTGAGCAATTCGACCTGCAGCTCCTCCTTGCGCTGGTTGTAACGCCGCGCGCTGATCTTCGATTCGTAAGGGTATTTACCGGTACGAAACAGATCGCGTATTTGTTCGTTTGTATAGGTGATTTGCAGGACATCGTCCGCGATGTTCGACGTCGGATTGGTCGAGATTTCGGCCATGGCACTGCATTCCTTAACTGAAGAGACGATGGAGTGCAGAAGATGCCGCTACGCGGCACCTAGGACAATACGGGATTTCCGCTATGAAGCGCTAAAGTCGTGATCAATCAAAGCATCAGAAAGGCTTGAATCCTTGCTCCGTCAGCAGGTCAGGGGCGAAATAGAGCTTGTCGCCTTTGATCACATGTCGCACCTTGTAAAGCGCAGACAGATTTTCAAGTGGATTGCCTTCCACCAAATAGAGCTGCGCATCCTTGCCCACCGAGACAGAACCCAGCCGCCGATCCTGCCCTAGATGACGCGCCGCGCCGATGGTGGCAAGCGCTAACACCTCGGGTACTGGAATACCCGCCTCGGCGTAATATTTGAGTTCACGAATCAACGTAAACCCGGGCAGCATATTGTCAGTGCCAGGTAACAAGCGGATGCCGTTGTCGTGCAGCAAACGGGTTAACTGCAGCGAGCGCTTGGCGGCATTGCGGTACCTCTCTTCCTGCCCATCATTGTATGAGGCCGACGCCACGGCATTGCGTCGCACGTTGGCCGGCAGGTGATCCGCCACTTCACGAAACACCGGCGAGACCTTGCCCGGCTCGTTCAAAAAAAGATTCATGAAAATACTCAGCGTCGGATCCAGTGCAATATCGCGGTCACGCATTTTTCTCACGAACGCGCCGACCTCGGGCGCCGCCAGATCGATCGTTCCAGCCCGTTCACCGGGCACCTTGAATCGCGTTGGCGTGCGCGTGTCGAGGTCACGACCACCCAGAAAATTCAGTAGCACCATGTTGATGTGCGTTAGCTCGTCGTAACCTGCATCGATGGCCTGATCCGCATCCATAAACGCCGGCACATGGCCCTGCACCGACATGCCTCTGGCATGCGCCTGGCGCGCCAGAGGTTCCACCCACGCGGGCTCTATGGAGCTGTAAAGTTTGATCCCGACATACCCGTGCTGCGCATAAAAATCGATGTGCGCACGGGCGTCATCCAGCGTGTCGGCAAGCCTGCCCGTCGGTGCCGAAAACTCGCCGCGTTTATCGACAAACCCAAGTGTGTAGAGGTCGGGACCGGCAATCACGTTACGCGCGACATCGCGCGCGAGGTCGACCGTCAGATCATGTTCATTGGCCATATCGCGAACGTTGGTGACCCCGGCGGCAAGATAATTCAAATACGCATTCGCGTTAACATGACCGTGCATATCCCAAAGCGTAGGCAACAACGTCTGTCCTGCGGCGGCAATCACCTTTGCGCCTTCCGGAACCGCCACAGGTGTAAAGTAGATGGCCGTTATTTTGCCCGCATAAACCATCACCGTGGCCGGCTCGGTTAGCTGCCCCGTCAGGCTGTCGAAGATACGCGCATCTTTTATGACTAACAGTTCGTCCAGCCGCTCGGTATGACGTGTGGCAACGTCAGAAAAGTAAGCCACCGACGCGTCTTTCTGGTGCGCCTTCAACGTATTGATGTGATGCTCATAACCCTTACGAATAACCCCGAACCAGCCGTAGTCGGTACCGAAAAACTGCTGCCGATCATCAAGCCACAACAGCGATGGACGGGTGTCCAGACCACGAATCTGAAACAACGTGACGCGCGTGCGTCGTGCCGCGTCTTGGAGTGTCACTTCTTCCACTTTCTGGATGGACGCCGTGCCGCTCGGCAACAGGTTTACGCTTTTTTCTTCTGATGCCAGCGCGGCACGGGCGAGCATGGCCATAACTTCTGGGGGTGCGTTGAAGGGCACATAAAACGCCGTACCGTCGAACGCCGCGCGACCTTGTTCTACCGACGAGGACCACGTGGCCACATCGCCGCGCACAGTAAACTGCTCATTGACGGCGGCCTTCTGGTAATTGTTTCCGGAAATGACCGCACTCGTCGGAAAGCCAGCCGGGCTTAGCTGGATCGTTGTGCGCGTTTTGGGCCCGCGACCGCGATCGGCAAACTCAAACTCAACCGTCGTTTTGTCATCGATGATCGTCGTGGTTTGCGCGCCTGAGGGCTCGCCCACAGTCAGCCAGCTGTACTCGAGTGTGGTGGGCGTTTGCGCCGGTGCGGCGGCGCACAGCAGCGCGACTGCAACAAGCGCGAATGTTTTGGTTTTCATCATCGAATTGCTCCGTAAGAGCTTAAGGCGATTCCTCGCCATAGGTGGTGTGAACGGCGCCTGCCGCCCCGCGCCCGTTCACAATCACCGTCACCATATTGTCGTAGTCGTTTTCAGAAATAGTGCCCGGAATCGCCGCGGGCCGGTCTGCGCCGAACGCATCCACAATTAGGCCCAGTGTATTGCTATGCGCCACCACCAGCACGGCTTCACCCGCATGTTCCGCGCGGATGCGTGCCGCGAGTTGTTCGGGCGAACTGTAGATACGCACCGGAACGCCGAGGCTCTGTGCGGTGGGTGCCGCCGTATTGCGCGTACGTCGCGTGTCTGTGGAGTACACGGCCACGATGTTCGCACGAGCATCTGCCAAATGGTCGCGCAGCGCGTCGGCGCGACGCTGACCCGCCGCGGTGAGCCCGGGGTCGCTAACACCGGATTGTTTTTCCGCATGCCGTACGGTCACGACGGATGTGTAGGGGCCAACGCAACCGACCAATAGCGCGCAGCACAGCAGTGCCGATAGTCGTACCATCATATCCCTGTCTCTTCTTTATCTTCAGATTCCTCAAGCTTACACCAGCCCGCATTTAAGACTGATCACACAAAGTGATTCCCGGCTAGAATAGAGATTCAGCAGTCAACCCGGAGCGCCCAATGCGTCAGCTTTTTCTGTGCCTCGTGACTTTAAGCCTCGCCGCCTGCGCCACGCCGGCACGCTCGCCACAACCTGACCTCATCACGTTGTCGGTGATCGGCACCAATGACGTGCACGGTGAGCTGCTTGGACGCTATGGCGGCCTGACCGCCTTTTCCGGCTATGTCACCGCGCTGCGCGACGCGCGTCAGAGCGACGGCGGGGTCGCGCTGCTCGATGCAGGCGATATGTGGCAGGGCACGCTTGAGTCCAATCTCGGCGAGGGCGCAGCGATGATCGCGGCCTACAATGCTCTGGCTTACGACGCCGCCGCCATTGGCAATCATGAGTTTGATTTTGGTCCAGCGGGTGAGGCGTTCATCCCTGAAACCCCGCAAGACGACCCGCAGGGCGCGCTCAAAGCCCGCGCGCGTGAGGCCCATTTCCCGCTGCTGGCGGCCAACGTCATCGATCAGGCCACGGGCGATCCGGTCGCCTGGGAGAACGTGCAGCCGACGACCATGTTTGAGCGCGCCGGCGTGCGGATCGGTGTGATTGGCGTCACCACCGCCGAGACCATTGCGACGACCATCCTCGCCAACACCGCGGGCCTGGCCATCGCACCCTTGGCACCCACTATTGAACACTACGCGACGCAGCTGCGCGCACGGGATGCGGATCTGGTGATCGTGGTGGCGCACGCGGGCGGTCGCTGTGAATCGCTTACCGACCCCAGCGATTTGAGCGTCTGCGAAAACGACGCGGAGATTTTCGAAGTGGCACGCGCCCTGCCCCGCGGCTTAGTCGATCAAATTATTGCTGGCCACCAACATCGCGGTATCGCCCACGAGGTAAACGGCATCGCGATCACCGAGAGTTTTGCCAACGCGCGAGCCTTTGGTCGTGTGGACTATCGCATTGATCGCGCCACACGCAAGATCGTCGAGCGCACCATTTTTCCGGCCCAGCGGGTGTGCGAGTTTGTGGATAGCCAGGGACAACGCTGCGCCAAAAGCGACGACAGTGGCGCCGTGGCTGCGCGCTATGAAGGACGCGGCATCAAATCGTTGGCCGCCGTAGCCGACATCGTGCGCGCCGCGGCATCACGAGCGGACGTGGTCAAACGCGAGCCTTTGGGCATCACGCTTGAAACCGCCATCACCACCAACAACCAACCCTTCTCGGCGATCGGCCGTCTCATGACCGATGCGATAAGAGAAGCTACCGGTGCCGATGTGGCCATTCACAATGTCGTGGGCGGTATTCGCGACAGCCTGCCAGCAGGACCGCTTACGTTTGGCGATGTGTACCGGGCATTCCCATTCGACAATCGCGTTGCCGTGATCGAGCTCACGGGCGCCTCGCTGCGTCGTTTGCTCACAGCTCAGGTCCAAAACACCGGCCGCAGGGCGGGCATCTCGGGTCTGCACGTCACCGTGACCTGCTCGGATCATTCGTCGAGCCTGACGATCAGCAGAACCGACGGGTATCCGGTCGCCGACGCCGACGTTCTGTCTGTGGCAGCCAATGATTTTCTGCTACTCGGTGGTGACGATATTTTCACGCCCATCATGCCCAGCGAAGGTTTCACACTTGATCACAGCCAACCCCGCGTCCGCGACCTGTGGGTAGACTGGTTCCGTGCACACGGGGGCACGCTGCGAGAAGCGGACTTTCTGCAGCCGGACCAGCGTCGCTGGTATTTGCCGGACCCCCTACCCCCAACCTGCACCCCCGGCATCGCGCCTGAATAGTTTTTCGCTCTGTGAGGGAATAAAACCAGCAGCTCGTGCGTAGTAGAGACATGGACACGCAATACCAACGCCATGCACGATGAACTGATCCGCCTTGGAAGCGGCGCGCATGCCCTTGCCTTTCAGATACTGGGCAATTCCGAAGACGCGGCCGACGCTGTCCACGACGCGATTGCCAAGGCACTTGGCAAACCCGGGGCCTACGACGCGAATCAGGGGCCTCTGCGGCCGTGGTTTTTTCGCGTTGTGCGCAATCGCTGTATCGATCTGCTACGTCAACGCCGTTCCGTGGATGCCACAGCGGAAGACATCATTGACAGCGCCGGCGGCCCGGATCAGCTGGTCGAGGCACAGCAACGTGATGCAGCAATTGTCAGAGCGCTGCAGTCACTGCCTACGGCCCAGCGAGAAACCATCGTGCTGCGCGATTACCTCGATCTGTCATATGCCGAAATCGCCGGCATCCTCGACGTACCCAAAGGGACCATCATGTCGCGACTGCATCGATCACGACTGGCTTTGAAGGAGGCGCTGGCCGCTTATGAATAGCCACACTAATATTTCGGAGCACGTGGGTGAAATGCTCTCCGGTTATGTTGACGGCGAACTCACGCAACAACAACGTCAACGTGTCGAGCTGCACTGCGAACAGTGCGCAGCTTGCCGCGACGAATTGGCAAGCGTTGAAATGGTGCGGACGCAGGTGCGCGGCAGCGCATTGAGCCCGCTTGGGGAAGACGTGTGGCGCGAGCACAGCTTGGATGCGCCCACCAACGCACTGAGTCGACTGGGCTGGATCCTGATTCTGATTGGGCTCATTGCCGGCGGGGGCATCGGCATTTGGCACTTTGTGCAGGACAACTCGATATCGTTGTGGGCGCGAATTGGCATCGGCGGCGTCTATCTTGGCGCTGCGTTTTTGCTGCTGTCGGTCACTCGACAACGCTGGCTTGAGCGCAAAACAGACAAATACAAAGACGTGGAGATATAAAAATGATTGTGGTCACAAGCGAAACGATTGCCAACAAGCGGATTGTCAAAACGCTGGGGCTGGTGCGCGGCAACACCATCCGTGCGCGTCACATTGGCAAAGACATCATGGCGGCCCTGCGCAACATTGTTGGCGGTGAAGTACACGAGTACGCCAAGCTAATCGCGGAAAGTCGCGAACAGTGTCTGGACAGGATGACCCGCGAAGCACAAAGCCTTGGCGCCAATGCGGTGATCGCCACGCGAGTTACAACATCGGTGATGATGGGCGGCGCGGCCGAACTGCTCGCCATTGGCACGGCCGTGGTCGTTGAAGATGAATAAACAACCACTGATCGCCGCCGTGGTCGCGGTCGCCTTCATGCTGGGCGCGCACGGCAGCAAGGCACAACAAATAGACCCGACTGTTTCGCCCATCACAGGCGTTTGGGAAGGCAAGCTAAACGCCGGTGTTCAACTGCGACTGGTGTTGCACGTCGCCGAGCGTGACGGAGTGCTTACGGCCAGTGTCGACAGTCCGGATCAAGGCGCCAAGGGGATACCCGTCAACCGTTTCGAATTTGACGCTGACAAACTGAGCTTTGCGATTACGCCCATTCGCGCCACCTACCGCGCCACTCTTGATGGCGACAACTTAAGCGGGGTCTGGCGCCAGGGTGGCGCTGAGCTGCCGCTGAATCTGGAACGCGTCATCACACCCACCGCGCTGGCGCGTCCGCAAACGCCACAACCGCCCTATCCCTATAGCAATACCTCAATGGCTTTCGATAGTGCCGACGGCGTCACCAACCTGGCAGGCACGCTGTCCATGCCAGCTGGTGATGGGCCGTTTCGCGCGGTGATTTTGCTCAGCGGCTCAGGTCCACAGGACCGTGACAGCACGCTGTTTGAGCACAAGCCATTTTTGGTTCTGGCGGACTACCTCACACGACACGGTTTTGCCGTGTTGCGTTTTGACGATCGCGGGGTGGGTGCGTCGCGCGGTGATCGCACGATGGCGACCATGGATGATTTTGTACAAGACGCCCAAGGTGCTGTGAACACGCTGTGGCGGCACGACAATATTAGTAGCGTTGGTCTGCTCGGTCACAGCGAAGGGGCGATGGTTGCCGACATTGTTGCCAACGATTCAGCGCAGGTGGAGTTTTTGATCCGCCTGGCAGGACCCGCTGTGGACAGTCCGGCTTTGCTGGACGCTCAAAGCCGCGCCATCTTTCGTGCGGCGGGCGGCGCGCCCGAACATCTCAACAAACTCAGTGAGATGAACCGTCATGTTTATGCTCTGGCGGCCTCAGACCGGGACACCGCAACGCTCGGCGCTGACGCATTGGACTACATGCAACAAGCCACGCAAACAATGACCGTTGAACAACGCGCCATGCTGGGCATGAATGACAATCTGGAGGCCAAAGCGCAGGCGCTCACTTCGCCCTGGTTTCGGGACTTCATGCGCCGCGATGCAGGTACGGTGCTTGCCCGATTAAAACCGCCCGTGCTGGCTCTTTTCGGCGGCAAGGACATGCAGGTGCTGGCCAATCAAAATGCCCCCGCTGCGAAATCAAAACTGAGACACCCTTTGTCAGAAGTGAAGGTATACCCCAATCTCAATCACCTGTTTCAGACCGCAACGACCGGTGCGCCTGCGGAGTACGGACAAATCGAGCAAACGTTGGCGCCAAAAGTCCTGGCAGACCTCGTCACTTGGCTACGAGACCTGCCAGTTCGTCGTGATTAGTCTGCGTTGAAGGTGACCGAGTTGCCGCGCATCTCCATAAGTGGTTTGTCGTCGCGTACGGCATCGGACCAAAGGTAGCTGTCGCTCCACAGATAACTGTCGCTCCACAAGTAGCTATCGCTCCAAAGGAAACTGTCGCTCCAAAGATAGCTGTCGCTCCAAAGGTAGCTATCGGACCACAGAAAGCTGTCGCCTGAGACGCTGTTGTCGCTCCACAGATAGCTATCGCTCCAGATACGCCCGGCGCTGAACGCTGACGATCCCCAAAGAGCTGCAGGGTCTTCAATGAATACTTTGCTGCCGTCGGGCGAGCGCGCCATACGTGGCGACAAGGCCTCGCCAGACACCAAACCGCGATCACTCAGAGCCGCGCGAATATCCAAAACACCTGCGCCGGTATGCAGCGTGCCGTAGGGCACTTTACGCGCGGAGCGCATCAGGCGAGCCTTGACGGTCGCCGCAGACAAATGCGGTTCGGTCGACAACATCAGCACGGCGGCACCGGTCACCAGCGCAGATGCCATGCTGGTACCCGACAGCTCCATGTAGATGCTCTCTTTGAAGTAGCCATTCGCCGGCGGGCGATCGCGCTTGGCGCCGCGCGGGCCATTCTTGAGCGCTGACCCGTCCGACGCCGTTGCGACAATACGATTGCCCGGCGCTACCAGGTCCGGCTTCACGACGTGATCAAACAACGTGGGGCCGCGCGAGGAATAGGTCGAAACATGATCATCACTGGTGTCTGCCGTGCCCGCGTAGGTGAGCGAACCCACGGTGATCACTTTGCGTGCGTTGCCCGGGCTTGTAATGGAGAAATTGCCATCGCGGCCATAGTTGCCGGCAGACGCCACGACGACGAAGCCCGCATCCCAAAGCGTATTGACCGCCTGCACCAGCGGATCGTGCGCCGCTTCGGTTTCTACCGCTTTACCAAGCGACATGTTCACGACTCGAATGCCGTGGCTGTGCCCGTTTGTCAGCAACCAATCAGCCGCAGACAGCACCGTCGACACACTGCCGCGACCTTTATGGTCGAGCACGCGCAGGGAATACAAACGCGCATAAGGCGCGATGCCGTCAAAGTAGTTTTGTGGTGTGAAGTAGCCATCACCGGCGATCGCACCGGCCACGTGCGTGCCGTGCCCAAAGTCGTCGCAGCCGCGGCGCTTGCACTTGCGAGAATTCGTGACGAAATCCACGTGCTTGGCCACCAGATAGTCGACATCCGGATTATTGGCCACACCTGAATCAATCACCGCCACACCAACTTGGCTGTTTACGTTGGTTTCATTCGGATAGAGCGCGTTTACCACCTCGTGCGCTACGGCCTGAGGTTGAGGGCCTGATTGAGAATTACTTTGATAGCCACCTGACAACCATCCTTGCCAAGGCGAGCCGAAAAAAGACGCCTCCACATGGTCATCCAGCGACACGAAACGGATCGCCTCGTCGCTCGCCAGTTCGACCAACTGATTCGCCGCTACGCTGACCGCAACATAAGGCAACGCGCCGTAACGTCGCACGGCGTTTTCGTTCACACCCAGCTGCGTCAGACGATCTGAAACGGCGCTATCGCCCACTTCCAGAATCACTTCGACTCGATCGCTTGAGCCCGATGTGGCAAGCGACGCAACCGCGCGGCTCATCTTGTGCGTGGCGGTAGAGGCAATCGCAATGGGTGTCGGCAAAATCTGCTCAGATGGCGCCACAACGTCGGTAAGACCCGCGATAAGCGGCGGCACGGTAACCGGGACACCCGCACCTTTTTCACCGCCGGTAGGGACATGTATGGCCGTGGCGGTAGCAAGAGCGATAGCTGTGCTGAGCGCAATTTTGGGGAAACGCATTGTCGTGGACTCCGTTCATTTGGACTTAGCGCTATTGTGACCAATCGTGATCACAAACCGAACATCGTGCGTCGCACCGAGCCGCCTGACAAACGTGACGGCCTTCTCATAACACCCCGTAAAGCGACAGCAACGCGCCATTTCGCGTCGGGCTAGTCCACCTCATGCAGCGTTAGGAACATTGCTTTGTCCAGTGCTGAAAAGAAATCCTGATAGGATCGTGCGTCCTCAATTGGCGCGTCATTCCAGCGCGCGTTCGCACGTACCGCCAGCTTCTGCGCCTCCATTTCACGCACCGTAACGGTTATACGAATCTGGTAGTCCTGCAGCTTGGTGCCACTGATGGTAGCCAGTTCGTAATCGGCCCGATCTATGACAAAACCCAAGTCCTGCAAGGTCGACACAACGGAGCGCAGCGTCGCCTCGCGATCGAGCGTACCGTAATCCCGCGTTTGTATTTGACGTAAGCCAACCTGGCTTGCTCCGGCGGTCACCGGTCGGGTGCTCGTTGAACACCCGGCCAGCATGGCCGCAAACAGTAAAATAGAAGTACGTAGCATTTAGGTGTCTCCGCGTTCAAGAATCACAGACTTATCCAGCTTCGAAAAAAAGGCCTGATAGACCGCCGCCTCATCAATCGTCGCCTGATTTGAGATACGACCATCGCGATCCCACACAATCCGCTGCATGGTTACCCGCACCGTGTGATCCGTTGCACTTCCGGCCGCGGGCAACACAACCAGCGTTAGCCGGATGTCCTGCACGTCGTCGGTTTTCTTGTAGTTCTCGTTGTCGCAGGCCACGAGGAAGGTGAAAAAACAGCTGGCAAGATCGAGCGCCACGCGACCAACAACCTGCCCCTGATTGGTGGCGTCGGCACGCTTGGATGCCGATAAAACGCCAAGCGGCTTCTCGATCTCATCGATGGCGTAGCCCAAATCCTGCAACACGCCCACCGACGCCGACAGAATTTGGACTTCGCTGGTGTCGTAGAACTCGCGCGTTTGCAGAGTCCGGGTTGCCAGTGCACTTTCGGTAAGACGCAGTGCATCCGGCGGCATACTTTGACACCCGACTAAACCGCTTAGCGCGAGCGCCGCAAGGGCGATTGTTTGGCGCACCATCTGCCCGGCCTCAGAAGCGGGACGTGTGATACGCAAAGTCCCGTACCAGCTGCTGTTCGTCAAACTTAATCACGACGGTTAGCGTGCGCTGGCTGGTCTCGCCAGACGATTGGCCGCCGCTGATTGACGGCAGCCCAATCAAATCGGAGCCACCGCCCAATGCAAGAATGCCGGCTTTGACGTCGGTCTTGATGTACTGCGTAGAAATCTTGTCGTAAATCCAGACTTCGTTGCGCGTGGCATCCGTGGAGACGATGTTGGGCGACCCCAGCACCGCGGCGACATCACCGCCAGCCATGCCAACTCGAATTTCCTTTTGCACCGTGCCGACGGTTAGCGTCGAATCAGCGGGCAATGTGGTGTGGCTGCATCCGGCCAAAACTAAACCGGCGGTTACCAGTAATGCCTTCATTCTCATAAATTTGCCTCGTAGCGTCTCGCGTCGATATGACTTGAGTACCGACCCTACGCAGCGCTCTAACAGATGTCTCTGCTAGCAAAATGAAGAAACCTGTTTTTATCTGCCGGCGCTCTCGTCGCTGTGATCGCCCGCCGTCCACATGACCTGCAGCGCCGTTTCAAGCGCCTCGCCCTCGCACACCTCGCGTTTCGATTTCAGCAAATGGCCATAGCCGCGCTTGGTTCGAATAGACAGCCGGCCAAGACGCTGGCGAAAAAACTTCACCAACTGATCAATGTCATTGTCGCTAACCCGAGACTCGCTGTCGGTACCAAAAACGGTGGAACGCGTGATCTCGCGCTTCACGTAGGTCGGCGCCCCATCCTCGACCGCTCCCAATAGCAATCCGACAAAACGTGCCTGTTTTTCCGACAGTTCAACACTTATGCCCGAGCCAATTTTCGTCATCTGAAAGAGCGACGGCGAGATGTAGTGATTGCCACAACGCCAGGTCTGAAAAAACGGATCACTCTTTTTCGTCGGTCGATTGCGATTGCGCAAGCGCGCGGTTACCCACAGGAAAAACGGACTCAGTCGCTCCGCCGCATTGCGCAAAAGATGCGACAAATACTGCACTTCCGCGTTGCTAAGCGGCGCGTCGGAGGGGATGCGGTAGTCAATTCCAAAGATGAACGCGAGGCGATTGTCCTTATCGCGCGTAATGGTTAGCAGACACACATGCGTGTGGTACTCATCGTTTGGATCGCGCACGCGATGCAAGCTGACCAGCTGGCGAGAGCGTTGAAATCGTCGACGCTGCTGCTTCTGATTGGTGACGATCTGCTGCGTCAGCTGGGGAATATCGTCGGGATGCACCAGATGCCGATAGTCTAACGATTCATACGACGTACGACTGGTCGCAAGATGTGCCACTTTATTCTTACAGTTGTAGCCCCATACAATTTCAGGACTAAAAAAGTCCTCAAAGAAGCGAGAATTCATAGAGCGCTCTCCGGGCCGTACACATAGTCTTTAAGCATTGAACCAACGCAAAAAACTATAGCGTGATCTGAGCGACAATTGTCAAGCAGAAGATTCAGGCGGGGAATATGCCCATGATTGTCAATGCCAGCCTGCCGCTCCAAGCAACGCAATTAAATTGCGTTTAAGCTCATGACGCACCTTCAATGCGGCGACAAATGAGGCGAACGCGCCGGGGCCGAGTCGGTCAAAAACCTCGCGGTGGGTTTTCAACATACTCACCACTTGCTTGTACGCGCCGCTCTTCTTTTGCGCAATCGTGGCCTCAACCGCACAGTCAACAAGCTGACTCGCGCGGACCGGTTCTTGCTCACCAAACCAATGCACCATTTCCAGCAGCCGGTCGGCATCGCTCACGTGCTCTACGATAAGTGCAAACGCTTCGTCCGGCTCGCCGGCAGTAAACGCCAGCTCGGCCAGCAGATCGGCCGCTCTGCCGCGACGTGCATCACCGGCATTGAGCATTCGACGCAGCGACGTCTTCGCATTGCGAATGCTAATAGCGTAACGCCCGGCTCGCTCGGCCAGCTCTTCGAGCTTATGGTAAGGCGCCAATGACGGCCGTTGTAGCACCACCTGCAATTGCGCCTCAGCCGCCTGCGACCATTCTTCGCGAGCGCTGTGAATTTCGACGCGCAGCTCATGATTTAAATTCCGCGCGTCCGTCTGGGCGTCTGCTTCAGTGAGCGCAGACAACGCGGCATCCAGATCCGAATTACGCAAATACAGGGCCGCCAGCTGGTATCGATCAACGGCACCGCGCAATTCACTCTTTTGCAGGTCGATGAGCGCCTCAATGTCATCCCGACGCTCTGCGTCGGCACGCAACAACCCCAACAATTGAAACCGATTGAGCGCATTGTCCGCATCCTCGGAGCGCTTCTTCTTGCTGGCATCCAGGCGCGCCTGAGCCAACGCGTAGAACGCCCTCCGACCGTCCTCACCTAGCGCGGCTGCAAAATCATCCAGCTCATCATCAAATAGGTCGGAGCCATCGCGCAGCACACGCTCCAGCAGCACGACGGCTTTTTCTTCCGCCGTCGCGTTGCTGTGCGCCAGCGCCAGAGCAAACAGCGCACGCAATCGATCCTGCAGAAACCAGCGGTGGCCATCGGTATCGTCAATACGCTCGAGTACCGCATCGTGCCGGTCCAGCGCGTACTGCGCGACGTTGTTCAAAATGGCCGGGTCCATGTCCGGCGCCACTTCGACCAGACCGTTGATGCCGGCCACCGCCTTGGCAAAATACTTAACCACCTGCGGTCGTTGCCAGACCTGGCGCAGCGGCATGGCCGACGTCACCAGTTTACGCGCACGTCGCTTGTCCATGGCGCCCGTGGCGATGTCCGCTTGTAGCTGCAAACGTTCGTTCAAATCCGGTAGATCACCGGCCGCCGTGGCGATAAGCTCGATCAGACGTTCACGCGGCAAATCTTCTAAAAAAACCTTCAGCCGCGCTTCCGGTGCGCCGCCCAGTGCCCGCTCACGCTTCGTATCGCGCAGGTCGATCGCAAGCGCAACGGCAACACAGTGATGGCAAAAATCAAAGCCGTCCGACACCGGACATGAGCCGTGCCCCTCGAATCCCCGCAGCGTGCGCCGGATCACCACTTCACAAGCATCAGTCCCCGACACGGTGGCGGTAGTACGCACATCCTGCGTCGTAAGACGGCCGACGCGACCGGCGGAAAATACATCCCGGCCGCGTTCGAATAGCTGATCCCCGACGTGCAGACGCAAGGCTGCCTGCGCCTCGCTGGCGTCATTTTTTTTGTTGTCTCGATCCATGTCAGTTTCCAGATGCCGCGCGGGCGGCGTTAAGTGTAGGCCAGCGCCTTCATGGAAACAAAACGGATAAGGCCACCTGTGTACGTTCAAGTTCTTTTCGTAGCCGCTCGCTTGCCGGATCCAGGGCGACCAGATGTTCACGTATTTCCACCGCCTCGGCGTAGCGTTGTGCGGCGCGCTCATTGCGCTGGTCCAGAACCAGGGCTTCAGCAAGATTTTCGAGACCAATCGCAAGCGTGCGCTGAGCATTGGCATTGCGTGCATCCACCTCGGCGAGACCGCGATAAACCTGCAGAGCCTCGCGATATTTTTCGAGCGCTGCTGGCAGGTCGCCTCGTCTTTTTAGCACATCTGCAATCATCTCCACCGCAACGCCGGCGTCGCGCTGTATGTCGGTATGCCCCGCGTTGTTCTGCGCCAGCGCTCGCCGTACCTCAGCGGATTCAAGATAAAAAGCCAGCGCCCGATCGACATCCCCGTGCACCATCGCCATCGTGCCAGAGCGCTCCAGCAACACGCCGTGGCTGCGGCCAAGGTCGCGCTCCTCCACGACCGGTGCCGTGCGGTCGAACAGCGTCAGACCCTTAGCGTACATCGCCGCAGCACCCTCACTATCGCCCAGATTGGGGAACGACGGGTGGCCCAGCAGATCGCCGATTTTGACGTGGCTGTAAACCAGATTGACGCGCGCAGCCTGGTTGTCTCTATCAGCGTCCACAAGTGCCCGCATCAAGGTGTGTGCCACCTTAAGCTGCTCCAGCGCTGGCGCCTTGTCGCCCTGCCACGACATCACATCCGCGATGCTCCGATGAATCTGCGCACGCGCGCTCATCGCCTGCGGGGACTCTGTGCGAATCTGTTCCACAATTTGCAGGGCGCGACGATAGTTTTCCAACGCAAGGGTAGACTCGCCTAAATTGGCATTGGTGGGATCGCCCTGAACGTCGCCCAGACGTCGGTACGCCAAAGCGAGATCCTGGAGCAGCTGGTCGTCTTTGAGGCGCTGGCGAACCAGCGTCATATCGCTGCCGGCGAGTTTGTCCAGATAGTGCTGCGCTGCTTGCGTAATTTCGCGGCGCGCATCCGTTGAGCCGGGCAAATTGGCAATGGAATCGTAGACATCACCCAGCACCACGCGCGAAAATTCGTGCAGGTCTGCAAATCGGCGCTCGGCGATGCGCGCTTGCCACAGCGCAATCACAAGGCCCACCGATAGTGCCGCGACGGTTGCGGCGACGACAGAAAACATAAGTTTGTGCGAGCGCACGAGAGCCAAAGAGCGCGTCAGCAACGAAGCATTGCGCGCTACGACAGGCTGCCCCAAACGATAGCGCTGCAGATCTTCGCGAAACGCGTCGGCCGACACGTATCGCTTAACCGGCTCGGGATGCAGAGCCGTACCCATGATCGCATCTGCATCACCGCGAAACAGTCGACGCAGTCTGGCGGGCGAAACGCGGCGCTGTTGCGCAAGCGTCGCCAACGTTTGCACATCAGCATGGCGCGAGACCATTTCGCTCACGCGCGGAACGGTGATGCGACCTAAAGATTCGAGAAGACTGCGGGGCGTTTTGGTGTCGAGTTCGTAGGGTTTGCGACCGGTCAGCACCAACATCGTTAGAACGCCCAGCGAATAGATATCGCTGGAGGTTGATACACGGCCATCAAGAATTTGCTCCGGACTGGCAAAATCGGGGGTGAGCGCACGCTGGCCATAGAGCGTGGTAATCCCCTGAACATTTTCTTCTCCGGTGTGCTCGTCGGGTAGCTCAATGAGTTTGGCAATGCCAAAGTCGACCAGCTTCGGAATGCCGTCGCTATTGACCAAAACATTTGACGGCTTCAGGTCGCGATGAATAACAAGATTTTGATGTGCGTGCTGCACGGCCATGGCCACTTTTTCCAGCAGCGCCAGACGTTCACCAACATTCAAACGCCGATCGTTGCAGTGCTGGTCAATAGGCACACCTTCAACGTACTCCATCACAAGCCACGGCAAGCCCTTGTCCGTCGTGCCGCCGTCGATCATGCCTGCAATGTACGGATGATGCAGCCGAGCCAACGCACGGCGCTCCAGATCAAACCGTTGCCGCAGCGCCTGCGTCACAATCTCAGCCCGCAGCACTTTAAGTGCCACCACCTGTTCAAACGACGCATCCCGCCGGCGGGCCCGGTACACCGTGCCCATGCCACCATGGCCACAGACCTCGATCAGCTCGTAACGCCCAATATGGTCGCCCGGCTTTACGTCGGCCATGAGGTTGGTGGTCAACAGATCGTCATCGCGCTCGGCGCGCTCCAACAACGTTAGAACATCGCTGAGCAACGCATCGTTCGAGTCGCAGCGTTTGGCTAGCCATGCGGTCCGTTCGTTCGGTGCTAATTCCAGAGCGGCCTCGCACAGCTCGAGGATTTCGAGTTGGCGTAGTTTTGTTGTCAAGATCGCGTCGTTTGTTGTACGGGATGCCCGCCGTCGGGCGCCCGGCTTACTGCGCGCTCGTGCGCTTATTGTGCCCTTGACTATACACGGCAAGAGGTCGCGAACGCCTCACAGTTGACAATATACGGACGCGATTATGGGGTCGTGAATTCCAGCAAGTGGTTATCCAGATGCAACGCGTGAGCAATCGCGTATTGTTCACGGGACAATTGGCCATAGGCGAAATGCGGAGCCAACGTCCCTTGGTAAGCCTCAAAGTCCAAAAGCGCTGTTCGCAGGCGGGCCATCGCCGAGGCCACGTCGCCGTCGCTTTCGATGCCCGGCGCACCTGGAATCGGCTCATCCAGCCCGTGACGCATTTGGCCACGTTTGCGAAAAACGGCGAACGCGGCCGCCCCTGCGGTGCGCTGAAACAGAGCTGATTTGTGTTCAGGGTAGCCGTGTATGGACATCTCCACGCTTTGCGCCAGATGCTCAAACACCTTAAATGCGCTCCACGCCCCATGGGTCGACAGACCGCTGCCGGCGTCGAATTGATCCAGTCGGGCCAGAGCACGGGCGATGCCGGGCTCGGGCAACGCCGGACCGGTGGCCAACCACGAAGCCGTGCCGACAGCGCCCACAGCAAACGTACCGAGGCTTGCAGCAAGGATTTTTCGACGTGTCATGGTCATGGCAAACCTCCCACCTGTCGCAAGCCTAAAACGACGAACCGGGCTCGGCCAGGAACGCCTGCTCTGCGGCCGTCGACTCGCGCCCAAGCAACGCGTTGCGATGAGGATAGCGACCGAACCGATCAATGATTGTCTTGTGCCGCTGCTCAAAGTCAAGGCTGCTTTGTATGCCAAGCTCGCCAAACAACTCGACGGCCTGCTCATGGATGAGCGCCGATTCGCTGTGCATATACGGCATGTACAAAAAGCTGCGCTCTTGCGCCGACAGCGTTTTGTCCGCGCCGGTCGCAACGGCTTCCTGAGCCAACCCCAGAGCCAGAGCATCGTGGGCAAAGGCGGCGGCGCTATCGCGAAATAAATTGCGCGAGAACTGATCCAAAACAATAATCTCGGCAAGCCGGCCACCGGCAGTAGCACGCCATGACCACAGTTCCGCGCTCGCCGCCCGGCGGTGCGTCCGACCAAAGCGACGGGCAATCGTTGCGTCAAAACTAGCGTCCTTAACCCAGTGCGCTTTGGGCTCGATTTCCTCGAACCAAAATGCGAGCACGTCTTTTGCTGTTGTGTTTTCAGTCATCGTCTTGCCTCTCGCC
>JBGCEL010000027.1:0-11680 GCA_045106455.1 Gammaproteobacteria bacterium | reverse complement strand
GTTGCGCAAGCGCGCTTCGGCGCGATCGACATCGTCGCGAAGTTGATCCACATCGTCGAGGAAATCTTCGGTTTCGGTCTTGGTCGGCAGATCGCGGCTTTCTTCGGTGAAGTATTCGGCAAAGTCCTGCGTCATCCGGGTGGTGACATCTTTGCCCCAGCCCAGAAATTGACGAGCGGCGTCGCCAACGCGATGCGCCACCGTGTCGCCCACGATGCGCGAAAGCTCTTCCTCCCAGTCCGGCTTGAGCAATTCAAACAGGCGTTGGAAGCTCTGCGCAACGGCGGTGTCGCCGTGGATGGTCACACCAGTGCGGCGTACGGCCGAGGCATCGGCTGCCCCGCCGGCGAGCGAGGCCAGTGCCAGCACCGAACCGCTGATGATCGCGGCGGGATCTTCGGCATAGTCGGTGTGCAGCAGCAGGCCATCGTCAGAGGCGTGAAAAAAGATATCGAAGGTGATGCCTTCGAGTTTGATCGCCAGCGTTTCGCCATGCAGCTGACGCAGCGCGCGCCGTGCGTCGTTGTTGTCTTTGAGCTGGCGATTGAGCAGCGCCTCCAGCGGCTTCAACAGGGCCGGTGTGTCGCTCACAGCTTGTAACCGCGATGCAGCGCCACGATGCCGCCGGTGAGGTTGTGATAGCGCGTGTTTTCAAAGCCGGCGTCATCAAACATGCCCAACAGTGTTTCTTGATCCGGGTGCATGCGAATGGATTCGGCCAGATAGCGATAGCTGTCTTCGTCGTTGGCCACAAGCTTGCCCATGAACGGCAGCACTTTAAAAGAATACGCGTCGTAAATGGGGCCGAGGCCGGGTGCTACGGGTTTGGAAAATTCCAGCACCAGCAGCTGGCCGCCGGGTTTGAGTACCCGGTAAATGGAGCGCAGCGCGGCGTCTTTGTCGGTGACGTTGCGCAGACCAAAGGCCATGGTCACGCAGTGAAACGAATTGTCCTCAAACGGCAGTTCTTCGGCGTTGGCCACCTCAAACGAGACGTTGTCTATTACGCCGGCGTCGATAAAGCGACGGCGGCCGTTTTCAAGCATCGCTTCGTTGATGTCGGACAATATGACGTGGCCCTTGGGGCCAACGCGTTTGGCCATCGCCATGGTCAGATCGCCCGTGCCGCCGGCCACGTCCAGCGCGCGCTGGCCCGGCTGCAGATCGGTTTGATCTATGGTGAATTTTTTCCAGATGCGATGAATGCCCATCGACATCAGATCGTTCATCACATCGTATTTGTCAGCCACCGAATCAAACACGCCGCGCACGCGATTTACTTTTTCATCGCGCGGGACATCTTCAAAGCCAAAGTGGGTGGTGTCGTTGTTCTCGCTCATGTGTCTGCTCTTAAGTTTAAGACTCGCGTGAGGCGCCAGCGTCTTCGAGGCGGGTCAGGTAATGCTGCCAGTTTGTCGCGTGATTCTGGCCCAGATCGTACAGCACATCCCAGGTAAATAGGCCGCTGTTGTGGCCGTCATCAAACACCAGCCGCACGGCGTACGCGCCGACCGGTTCGATGCGCGTGACCACCACGTTTTTTTTGCCCACCTGCAGTACTTCCTGCCCGGGGCCGTGGCCGCGTACTTCGGCCGAAGGGGAGTAGACGCGCAAATACTCCAGCGGCATATCAAACACCTGCCCATCTTCAAACGTCACGCACAGCGACCGTGTGGATTTACGCAGCTTGAGCTCGGTGGGCTGATGTTCCATAGCGGTGCCTTAACTACAAAATGTAGCGCGCCAGATCTTCGTCCTGCACCAACTCACCCAAGTGCTCGTCCACATAGTCGGCGGTGACCACCACGTCATGACCGCTGCGATCGGCCGCCTCATAGGATACGGTTTCGAGCAGACGCTCAAGCACGGTGTGCAAACGCCGGGCGCCGATGTTTTCGGTACGCGAATTGACCTGAAAGGCGACCTCGGCAATGCGCTCCACGCCGTCTGCGGCAAACGAGAGGTTTAAACCCTCGGTGTTCATGAGCGCCGTGTATTGCTCGGTGAGGCTGCAGTCCGGTTCGGTGAGAATGCGCACGAAATCGCCGCTCGTCAGCGCGTTGAGCTCGACCCGGATCGGGAAGCGACCCTGCAGCTCCGGAATCAGGTCCGAAGGTTTGGCGACATGAAACGCACCGGAGGCAATAAACAAAATGTGGTCGGTTTTCACCGTGCCGTATTTGGTGGAGATGGTGCTGCCTTCGACCAGCGGCAGCAGATCGCGCTGCACGCCTTCGCGCGACACGTCGGCGCCGCCCTGGGAGCCGTCGGTGCGCCGCGCCACTTTGTCGATCTCATCGATAAACACAATGCCGCTTTGCTCCACGGCATCCACCGCGCGCAGCTTGAGTTCGTCTTCGTTGACCATCTTGGCCGCTTCTTCTTCGAGCAGCACTTTGTAGGCGTCGCGCACTTTCATACGGCGCGTGTCGGTACGGCCGTTGCCCACGTTTTGAAACATGCTTTGCAGCTGCTGGGTCATCTCTTCCATGCCCGGCGGTGCCATAATTTCCACGCCCATCATTTGGGCCGAGGTTTCGATTTCGATTTCGCGGTCGTCGAGTTTGCCCTCGCGGAACATTTTGCGAAATTTCTGCCGCGTGTCGGCGGCCGTCGGATCTTCGGGCAGCGGCTCGTCCAGCGGCGAGCGCACGGGTGAGGGCAGCAGCGCGTCGAGCACGCGATCTTCAGCGGCGTCTTCCGCGCGATGGCGCACTTTGTCCATTTCGGTTTCGCGAATCAGCTTCACGGCCACATCGGCCAGATCGCGGATGATCGAGTCGACCTCGCGACCCACGTAGCCCACTTCCGTAAACTTGGTCGCTTCCACTTTAATGAACGGCGCTTTGGCCAGACGCGCGAGGCGTCGGGCGATCTCGGTTTTGCCCACGCCCGTGGGGCCGATCATGAGGATGTTTTTGGGCGTGATTTCGTTGCGCAACGGTTCGTCGACCTGCGAGCGGCGCCAGCGATTGCGCAGCGCGATGGCCACCGATCGTTTGGCGTCGTCCTGCCCAACAATGTGCTTGTCGAGCTCCTGCACAATTTCGCGTGGTGTCATTTCGGACATGGGTTACTCGCTGAGCTCTTCGATGGTGAGATTGTGGTTCGTGTAGATGCAGATGTCTGCCGCGATACCGAGGGCTTTTTCGACAATTTCGCGTGCGCCCAGCTCGGTGTTGTTCAAAAGCGCCATGCCGGCGGCCTGAGCAAACGAGCCACCGGAGCCAATCGCCACCAGATCGTGTTCGGGTTCGATCACATCACCGGTGCCGCTGATGAGCAGCGACGTGGATTTATCGGCCACGCACAGCAACGCCTCAAGGCGGCGCAGACTGCGATCCGAGCGCCAGTCTTTGGCCAGCTCAATGGCCGCGCGCGTGAGGTTGCCGTATTGCTCCAGCTTGCCCTCGAAGCGTTCAAACAACGTGAACGCGTCGGCCGTGCCGCCCGCAAACCCGGCCAGCACTGTATCGCGGTACAAACGGCGCACTTTGCGCACGTTGCCCTTCATGACGGTGTTGCCCATGGTGGCCTGTCCGTCGCCACCGACGACCACTTTGCCGCCGCGACGCACCGACAAAATTGTGGTGCCTTCAATGGTTTGCATAAATCTGTCCTGTCATACCGCCGTTGTGAGGCGGCCGAGCATTGTACCCGGATTGGCCGCCTAATCCCCGCCGGATTTCTCGTTCAATCGCCGTCGGTTTCCTTGTCCAATCCCGTTCGGGCTTTTCGGCGCGCCCGCGGGTGGGTTCGGTCATAAGTGGCGGCCAGATGCTGGAAATCAAGATGGGTGTAGATCTGCGTGGTGCTGATATCGGCGTGGCCGAGCATCTCCTGTACGCCGCGCAGATCGCTGGAGGATTCGAGCATGTGGGTGGCGAACGAGTGGCGAAACAGATGGGGGTAGAGATTGATATCAATGCCCTGACGCTTGGCCCAGTATTTAATGCGCGACTGCACGGAGCGAGGGCTGATGCGCTGGCCTCGCGAGCTCACAAAAATGGCCGTTTCAGCTTCTGCAGCGAGCCCGCCGCGCACGGTCAGCCACTTATCGAGGGCATCCAGCGCTTTACGTCCGACCGGCAGAATGCGTGTTTTGGCACCCTTACCCAGTACTGTAACTGTCTGATCTTGTTGGTCAATATCGCCTAAATCAAGCCCGACGAGTTCGGCCAGCCGTAGCCCCGAGGAGTACAAAAGCTCCATCATGGCGCCGTCGCGCAGTGTCAGCGGCTCATCGCCGGGCAAATTGAGCAGCGCGAACATGCGATCAACGTCCACCGTGCCCGGCAGCGCGCGGCGCTTTTTCGGTGAACGGATGTCGGCGCCGGGGTTGGACGACAGCTCGCCTTCGCGAATCAGATAGTCAAAGAACGAGCGCGCGGCGGACAATCGGCGGGCGATTGAGCGCGGTGCCAGACCCTGCCGGTGACCGGCACTGGCGAAAAGCTGCATTTGCTTGGGCAGGATGTCAGCCCAGCGTTCGACCGCGTATTTGTCACAGAAACTCGCCAGCGCGTCGAGATCGCGCTGGTAGTTACTTTGGGTGTGGGGCGAGAGCCGCCGTTCGCTTCCTAAATGATCGATGAAGCGGGCGATGGCCTCGTGGGCGATCGCTTGCACGAGAGATCAGGCAGCAGCCGTGCCGACCGCGTGATGCTCCAGCGCGACGCCCATGACGTCGCCCAAACGTGCCATAAAATCCGTACCCATGCCGGGATGGAAGTGCGTGGCGTCTTTGCTGCCAATGGCCAAAATGCCGATTTGGCTGGCATCGCCCAGCGGCACGAGGGCCGTGGAGCCGATGTGCAGGTTGTCGTTGCCAAACAAGAACGCGCGCTGAGCGTCACGCATCTGGCCACAGCGCGGGCGCGCAGCGTCCAAAAACGTGCGAAACGGCTTGAGACGATCGCTGCGGGCCCCGACGCAGCGGACGAACGAAAATTCATCCGTGCCGGGGTAGCGTACGTTGTCGTTAAATAAAATTAGTGTGGTTTGATCGGCACCGAATTCAACGCGCAGGCCTTCTTCGAGCTGCGACACCAGCGCCCGCAGCGAGGGTGCCCGCATGAGCATGAGCGACATGGCGTGCAGCTTGCCGGACAGTGCGTCATTGCTGTGCGCAATGGCCATGAGATCGCTGAGTTTGCGCTCGAGCTTGCCGTTGCGCTGACGCAGGATGGACACTTGACGCTCGACCAGCGATACAGCCGCACCGCCGGTTTGATGCGGCAGCTTCAGGGCCGCGAGCAATTCCGGGTGCTGGGCAAAAAAATCGTCGTGGGCCTCGAGGTATTCGATCACCGTCTCGTCGGTCAATTCGGCGAGGGTGTCGTTCTCGGGTGTGGGCTGGCGTTGCGTACTCATAGTTCAATATGTCCTTTGAAGGCGACGTGCGCCGGCCCCGTCAGCCAAATAGCTTGGTCCGGTTGCTCGCAGTTTACCATTAATTCACCACCGGGCAGGTTTACGCGCACGTTTGCATCGAGATCGCCGTGGGTGTGTCCAACGGCGACGGCCGCGCAGGCACCCGTGCCGCAGGCGAGGGTTTCGCCCACGCCGCGTTCGTATACCCGCAGAGCGATGACATCGCGTGCGACGATCTGCATAAAACCCACATTAACGCTCTCGGGAAACAGCGCGTGCTGCTGCAGCGCTGCGCCCAGATGCTCAACGTTTGCGGTCTCCAGGTTTGTGACCGTGATAACGGCGTGCGGGTTCCCCATGGAGACCGCGCCGAAGCGCAGCGTCTGGTCATCCAGCGTGACGCTGTACTGCTCGCGGCGATCGGCGACGTTCATGGGCAGCGCCGCGGGGTCGAAGCGCGCGGCACCCATATCTACGCTCACTTGATGCGGATCGTCCGCATTATCAAAGCGGGCGTGTACGAGGCCTGCCGGGCTCATCATCGCAAGCGTCTCGGGCCGACCCAACAACTCGCGGCCGAGTATGGCCAGTGCTCGTGCACCGTTGCCACACTGCTGCACCTCGCCGCCCTGAGCGTTATAAATGCGATACGCAAAGTCGGCGTCGGTGGCCGCATGTAGCACCAGAATTTGATCGCAGCCAATGCCACGCTGGCGGTCAGCCAAATGACGCGCCTGCGCAGGGGATAATTCCAGCGGTTGTGCGCGGGCGTCGATGACAACAAAGTCGTTGCCAGCGCCGTGCATTTTGGTGAAGTGTATTTGCAACGAGACTTTACATCGGTGGCGGGTTGAGCCTTTAACGAAGTATAGCCCTTTGACATGCTAACCACGACAAACGTTGGGTTCTCATTCGAAAAATAGCGACGCGTGGTTCTTACGGAGTTTTCACGCTATGTAACGCCCGGAGCAAAAGGCGCGCTAAATCGCTCATGACAATGTTCTGATTGCATACGAATAACTAGTCTCGGTTTGTCGAAAAACTCCGCAAATATTTTCGCCATTGGGAGCCGCGATCCGTCGCGCTTAGAGAAGTCGCAAACTCTTCAAACCAAGTTCTTGATTCAGCGACGCACCAAGCCCAAACGACGTCCTCGCCCGGTGCCGCAGTCTGGCCATGCATAGCGACTTCTTGTTCGATCTTGCCATCAATCCGTGCGCGTATATCTGGTTGGGCACATATTGCACGCCCTAGAGACCGCTCTACATATTCCGAGACGAGCGCTTCATTGCTTAGCAGCAGAGAAATCATCTCGCTCTGCTGCATTTGCGCCACGTCCTGAAAGCCCTGCACGTACTCGCTACTAAGGTTTCGCATATCCAATGCCCACGCGTCTTCAGTTAACCCAACGTTTCCGAGCCCGAATTTTTCGTACGCGACCTTCGGTTCCATGCCGTTCAGCACAGCCTCGAGCGCGGACACTCTTGCCTGCAACTCGGGCGAGGCGGCGGGGGTTGCACTACCGCTAAATAGCTCGGGGTGTTCTGTACGCAAAAAAGCAACAACTGATTTGTCGTCATCACTAATATCGAATCGGTCCATCGCTGCCTGTAGGGCTTGGTTCTCAATGCTGAGTGCGTAAGCTCGAGCACTTTGAGACTCTTCCGATTCGGCTTGGCATCCGAATGATCCAAACAGGGCAGTCAGTGCGATGATGTTTCTAATGTTCAACATGGCGGCTCCTAATTTAAGTCTACGCTGGCAGTGCCATTGATAATTGTCGGGACGTAAGTTCCTGCGGGGATGATGGTGGCTTGGAACCTCAATGATCCAATCCTGGAGAATGACCGTGCCCCATTGCCTAAAATCTGATTGCCGCTGGAGCGGGAGAGAAAACAATACTCAACGCCGCACAAACCTGGACCCGTGTCGGGGTTCATCTGGGCCCACGACACCAATGACGGCTCGTACTTGTGATCGGCGCTGTAGTCACTGGCCGCAACAACTGGCGTACTTCCAATATTGAAGTTTGTGGTGAAAAAAGTCGAGCCGACTTCGGATTGCCTGCTTTGTAGCTGAGGCCCGACGAATAATGATCGAAGCGTGTAGCTCTCGTTTATTGTCTGAAGCATGGGAATTGCAGTTTGCGGACCGAAAGCATAGGCAATTTCTGTTCTCTGCGCCGTTCTTGGCGTCTCAACAATTTGCACTGGTGGGCAGTTTGGTTGCGGGTCGTTTGGATTTCTAGCGTTCGGCGACCCGGCTGTGGAACGTTGGAAGTCGTCGCAAGGACCGAGATTTGGGTTGCAGGGCACGGGCGGGCAACAGTTAATGCTGCGCATTTCTTGCGGGAGAAAAAAAGAGTTTGAAGCTAGGTCAAAGCTTCCCGCATCTAGGTCGCGTGACAGTCCAAGTCGAGTAAGTGACGATTCTGCAACGATTTCCCCGCGCAATTCGGGCAGCAATGAGGCACGATCTTCGTACACGCCATGCTCAGTATTTATGATCAAAAATGCAAAATCGCTACGTTCAGCGCGCGTGCCTCGAAACTGAAAGTTGCTACCAAACGTGTGTGGGGAGGGGATACCCCACAAAGCAATACTTCCTGTCCGGTCATCCAGCGACGCGCGGATGTCAACTTCGGTCGGTTCGTACGAGTGGGCCGCGATTACCTCGCCCTCTCCGGTTACGGTAGTTAAACGCCCGAGATCGTCATAGGAAAACTCAATTGCAGCATCACCGCTAAAAGATAAGACATTCCCGGTTTTGTCATAGGTAACATCATATTCAAACGTTCCAATGTTGACACTGCGAACGCGATTGTCGTCATCCAAATCCAGATTGGATTCAAGGGGCAGGCCATTCATATCGGTCGTGATACCACGAAGGTTACCCGACGAATCATAGGCGAATATTTGTTCAATATCGTTGTTCCAAGTTGCACTGCGGCGTAGTCCATGATCGTCGTACTGATAGGAAATTCGAGTGCCATCATGGAATTCGACGGATTGTATTTGTTGTGTCGCGCCATAGCCCAAGCCAATCCAACGAGCTCCATTGCGTTCAACCGAGCTCAGAACGCCATTCTGATAGACCAATTCGACCGTGTTTTGCGGCGCCGATTTGGAAGTCAATTCTCCTTGATCGTTGTATGAATAGGTTGATATCGGTACGCCATCTTCACTGCGTCGAAGTGTTCGGCCTGCGTCGTCCAAAACGACTGAGTGCACTGACTCGTCATTGCGCTGAATCTGAAGTGTTCGTGCGTCGCTGGAGTAAGTATAGGCGGCAGAATTGCGGTCGTCGCCAGAATGAAAGAAGCGAGACGCAAGGCGATCGTCAGTTCCGTAGTCCCATCCGGTAACTCGGACCGGAGCACCGCCCGCAATCCTGGCGTGCATGCGGCGCACTCGTCCGAGTGTATCGAGAGAAACGGACGAGTACTGGCCGCGATTATTCCGAATTCCTTTCGTCCGTCCCAGCTCGTCAAAAAAGTATGTCGTCACACCAGCGCCGCCGTCGCTCACCACCGTGCTGTCGCTATGGAATTCAAAGTCATATTGCCTGCCGCGAACATTCACCCGGTGTGCGGACCCGTTAGGCTTATAGTGAATGCGCAGGGCATTCAGGCCTAGAGGATCCAAAATGCCAATGATTCGGCCATTCCGATCGCTCATTATTTTCCATAGCGAGCCACCGACATCTGTTACCGAATCAAGGTGACCGGCGCTGTTGTATGTGTACAAAATCTCGCGGTTTGAATCGTCGCGAAGACTCTCAATTCTTCCGCTATCGCCTCGGATGACATCAATGAACTTTCCTCCGGACTCGATCCGCGAAACTAAGTCGTCCTCATATTTTACGTAGAGTTGTTGCCCATCAGTTGATCTTACTTGCGTTAAAAGGTAGCTCGACTGGAATTTTTCGAAGAGCTTAGTCCAGCCATTTCGGTATCTCACTAAGAAGCCTAGATCAGTGCGAATCACTTCTTCAAAATGCGACTGGTATGTCGTTGTGCGCCACTTGCCGTCTTCTGCAACAAGTGTGTGGGTGTGGCCGGTCTCATCAGAGTAATTTAGATGCTCCCCTACTTCGGCAATGCTCTCTGCAATACTCAGTCGCCAGAAAGAGCCAAAATCATTTGCCGTGGTCATAGACGAATCGTAGATTCGCGCCCCAACGATCGGCAAGTCTCCAACTCGGACCAGATCGCGGCGAGCAAAAGTCAAGCTTCCATCGCTGGTGTTCACGTAGCCAACTTGTGCGCCCCGTTCTGGAGCTTGAGTGTTGTTGAATAGCGTGTTTAGTGAGCGACGGCCTGAGAACTCTTGTAACGTTTTTACAAAGCCGCGCATTTCGGGTGATACGTTTCGATCAGCAGCGCCACTGAAGGCACCGATTAGTATTGCGATGGTCGCCAAAACGGTCAATATTGTGTTGTGCAATGTTCTTCCTCCATGAAGTATCTCTTGCGTGATGCTTGAGTATTTAATCTGTCGCCACATTCCTCATATACTGACCCTACGCCGGTTGCTCCGATCAAAGAATGCGAGAATATGACCAAAGTGCGGAGGTTCTACGATTGAACTCTCTGTTTTAGGAGTGCGCCCCCACGCTTTGCGATAGAAATGCCGCTACACTCCGACCGGTCCACATCAACACCACCAACGATACCGCCATGCACTACAGCGACCTTCGCGATTTTATCCATCAGCTCGAATCTTTGGGCGAACTCAAACGCATCTCCATTGAAGTCGACCCGGTGCTGGAGATGACCGAGATCTGCGACCGCACGCTCAAAAGCGGCGGCCCGGCGCTGCTGTTTGAAAACGCCAAGGGCTACGACATCCCCGTCCTGGGCAATTTGTTTGGCACGCCCAAGCGGGTGGCGCTTGCCATGGGGCAGGATTCGGTGGAAGCGCTGCGCGATGTGGGCGAGCTGCTGGCGTTTTTGAAACAGCCCGAGCCGCCGTCGTCCGCGCGTGAGCTGATGGAGCGCATGCCGCAGTTTAAACAAGTGCTCAACACGCGGCACAAAGTCGTGCGCAAAGCCGCCTGCCAGAAAAACGTGATTGAAGGCGACGCCGTGGATCTGGCTAAGCTGCCGATCCAGACCTGCTGGCCGGGCGACGCCGGGCCGTTGCTGACCTGGGGGCTTACGGTTACTCGTGGCCCTACGCAAAAACGCCTGAACTTAGGCATCTATCGCCAACAGGTGATTGGGCGCAATAAACTCATCATGCGCTGGCTGGCCCATCGCGGCGGCGCGCTCGATTTTCGTGCGTTCTGCGAGCAGCATCCGGGCGAGAAGTTTCCCGTGGCCGTCGCGCTTGGCGCCGATCCGGCCACGATCCTTGGCGCGGTCACGCCCGTGCCGGATGGTTTGTCTGAATACGCGTTTGCCGGACTGCTGCGCGGCGGTCGCACCGAAGTGGTGGCGTGTCAGCACAGCGATCTGCTGGTGCCGGCCAGCGCCGAGTTTGTGCTGGAGGGCTACATCGCACCGGATGAGGTGGCCGCCGAAGGACCGTTTGGCGATCACACGGGTTACTACAACGAAGTGGATACGTTCCCGGTGTTCACGGTCGAGCGTATTACCCATCGCGACGATCCCATTTATCACAGCACCTACACCGGTCGTCCGCCTGACGAGCCGGCCGTGTTGGGCGTGGCGCTCAATGAAGTATTTGTGCCGCTGCTCAAGCGTCAGTTTCCCGAAATTCGCGATTTCTATTTGCCGCCCGAGGGCTGCTCGTATCGCATGGCGCTCGTGAGCATGAAAAAGGAATACCCCGGCCACGCCAAGCGCGTGATGATGGCCGTGTGGTCATTTTTGCGGCAGTTCATGTACACCAAATTTATTGTGGTGGTGGATGAGGATGTGGACGTGCGCAGCTGGGAAGACGTGATCTGGGCCATGACCACCAGAATGGATCCAATGCGCGATACCACCATGGTGGACAACACTCCCATCGACTATCTGGATTTCGCCTCCCCGGTGTCGGGCCTGGGCTCGAAGATGGGGTTTGATGCCACCAACAAATGGCCGGGTGAGACCAACCGCGAATGGGGCGTGCCGATTGAGATGTCGGCCGAGGTGAAGTCGCGGGTGGATGAGATGTGGGGTTCGCTCGGCATCTAGAATCTTGGGGTTTCTGTGCACCGTCAGCACTGCAACATTTTATGCTTGGTATTGCGGTAGTTAGCCGCAAAGCGGTAAAGTTTGGCCCGTGTTTTATGACGACGGATCAGTGGGGAGATAATAATGCGGCACATCATGGTAATGAACGCCAAGGGTGGCTGCGGC
>JBGCEL010000026.1:0-8501 GCA_045106455.1 Gammaproteobacteria bacterium | reverse complement strand
GGTATACCCACCGAAGCGGACGACGGACCAACCGCAACAATACGAACCACCAAGCGATTCAAAACAAACCACTTGGTCCTGGGGGTTGGAAAAATCGCGTGCGGAGAATCCCAAGATCAATCACGTTGACGATATTGTCGCCATTGAAATCGGCGTCATTTGCGCCCGGCACGAAGAACTGCAAACGAAACAGCCCAAGATCAATCGCGTTCACGATGCCATCGTTGTTCAGATCGGCATCGCAAATGTTACCGAAGCCGTCACCGTTAGTGTCGAGCTGTGAAGGGTTCACCACTTGCGTGCAGTTATCGAGGTTATCGACCACGCCGTCACCGTCGGTGTCCACGACATCCAGGCCAAAATCAAAACGCGCCAGTACCGGGTCGTGATCCGAGCCACGTTGCGCGGCTTGAAACTCGCTGTTTACATGTACCGCCTCATATTCTGCAATCGGTGCCAGATTGTCGCTCACCGCAATGTGGTCCAGCGCCTGCGCATTGCCGTTGAACGAAAACGTGTAGCGTTCCACTTCATCGAGACGACGCGTGAGCACGTCCAGCACGTCGTTGGGTGCCCCGGTCAATGCATCGAACACGCTGGCCGTGAAGTCAAATTCGTTCATGTCACCCAGCACCACAATGTTGGCATTCACATCCATCGCCAGCACCTGGTCCACCACCAGATTCACCTCGGCGGACTGCGCCGCGCGACTGGCCTCACGCCCGTTAATGGCCGGGAACACCGCACCAAACAGCGGTGAGCTGCCGCCTTTGGACGACGAGTGCATGTTGATGACGGTAATGTTGTTACCGTTGAAGTCGAACTCGGCAACTAACGGCTTGCGACTATTGAGAAAGGCGTCACCGTCGCCTAAGTTGCTATCGACAATTCGCATTACCGAACCGCCCACCAGCGACACGCGCTGCGCGTTGTACAGATAGCCATTGCGGATGTTGCCGCCGGGCTGACCGCCGTCAAAGCCATCCATCGGCGGTATGTCGACAAAGTCATACTGCGGACCGCCGTTCATGGCGATCACCGCCGCGAGCAACGAGTAGGTGCCGGAGGCATCCGTGATGCCACTTTCCTCACAACCGTCGGAATCCTGAATTTCCTGGAGGCCGATGATGTCCGGTCCGTGCAGGGCATTCACAATATGATCGGCAATCGCCGCGAAGCGTCCCTGTCCCACGTCATCATCAATATCAGATACGCCGTCCTGACAGTTCTCAGGATCTTCCAACAGCGGATCGAGGTTCAGCACGTTGTAGGAGGCAATCGTGATCTGATCTTCACCCGGCGCCAACGCCCCCATAGCCGGGGTTAAGCCGGCGCTAGATACCGTAAACGGCTGCGTAACGCGCACCTCAAAAAAACCGAAGCGATAATCCACCACGCCAAACACATCACCCAACGCATCACCGGTCGTCACACTCGGATCGAAGCCAGGCGTGAGCGACTCAAGTAACTGCAGCTCGATGCGCTCGGGATTCACGTCATTGGCCGTAAGCGTAATGCCGCCGCGTGCGTTGAGCCCCGACGCGCCAACGCCATCCTCCGCAACCACCATGATCTCGTTAAACGCATCACGTGCCGCCACAGCGCGAGCCGACGGCACCACAACAGACATCCCCTCAAAGGTTTCGTAAAAATCGAGCGGGTCGTTTTCGGGGTCGAAAGGCAGCGTGCCGTCGTCGGTAATCACCGTGGTTGAAGGCAGGTCGGACAGCGTGATCGCGACCGGCGCGGGCAGCGCCACGCTCGCCTGCAGCACCGTTACTGTCGGCGCTGTGAGCTGGGTGATAGACAAATTGCCGCTGGCGGCGCCGCCCGGGGTAAATTCGCTCACCGTACCTTCGACCTGCACTTCGTTGCCGATCACAACGCCTGGCGCGACACCGGCAAACACAAAAATACCGTCGGAGGTGGCGCTATCACCGTCACCGACCACGTCTTGCAAATAAAAGCCATCGTTGGTCACCGCCGTTACGACGCCAGTGGTCATTGCGTTGACGCCCAACTGCGGCGACACATGCGCGGCCCCCTGAAGTTCAGGAATCGTGAATACACCGACCATCGGGCAGGCGTTGGGCGCGCCGGGGGTGTCGGCAACACCGTCAGGACTAAACACGCCGATTTCCCACACGTCGCCATCCGGGCAGCGCTTCACATGCGCGGGCGCAAACGTACCGTCCGGCCCGACGGTCGGCGGACCGTAATGGAATTCGGTGACCGTTGGCGGATTGTCTTGTTCAATGAGTGCAATGCGATCGAGCTCGGTCAACCACGGCACGCTATCAAGGACGCCGTCGTCGTCGGTGTCGAGGTCCTGCAGAACCGCGCCGGAGAATCCTTTCACCAATAGATGCGTGGTGTTATCGGAATTCTCGAAGTTCATGTTTGTGACAAGATCGGGCGTGCCCAGCGTAAACGTCGACTCTGCCGCCAGAAAAAATCCGCTTGCGCCAATCGTCGAACCGGTCAGGCTAACCGCCGTGTCGATGACGCCGCTACCGCCAACGCCATCCCCAATGACGACATAGGTGAAATCGTCCAAGGACGTACCGGGCGCGCCAACGAGTTCGAAATATTCATCGGTATCGGCACCCGACTGATCCATCCGAATTTCATTAATTTGCTGGGCATTCGCCGCAAAAACTGTCGCGCACAGCGCAAACGCCAGTGCACCGCGCAGAACGCGGCTGGCGTGGACGATTCGCTTTATCATGTTGCTCCCCGGTGATCGGTGTGCGCAACGCGCAATCTGCGTCGCCCACTCCAACGGACCTTTGATTATGGAAAATCTGATTATGGAAAATCGATGACTTCGTAGCGCGAGGTCAAGTCGCCACGCCCGTGATGGCGAATGGCGTCAACGATGGAGCGGTTGTACCAGGGCACCACTTCCACGGCGCGTTCTTTCACCGGCTTGAGCACCGGATCCGGGCCGAAAGGCTCAACGACCACGACCGGTTTGGACGCCGCTCGCGCCAAATCCAACTGATATTGCAGCTGCTTTGCGTCGCGTACGTACTGACTGGCCAGAATCAGAGCGACCTCAGCATTCTCTAGCTGCTTTTTATATTGGATCTGGACGGCCTCAATCTGCGCTGATGCGGGCGCATCATCCGGGTCGCTCAAATTCACATAAAAGAAGTTGTCGACGTCATTGAGGTACTCAAACAGACGTAAATAATCGTCGTCCGCTTCCCACAAGTGACTGACAAATAAACGAAATGGTTCGCTTTCGGACACGGCCCCTCCTCCCCTCATGCGAAGCTGCGGCGATACGGCCGCAGTGCCAATTGCAAGCCGCAGTGTAAACGCCCGCGATGTTCCTCGCCAGCGGTCCGTCACATCCGTTGACGCTGGAATGCGATATAATGATGAGATAATTCTGGAAGGAAAAACAACCATGCAAGCAACGCCGATTGCCCATCCCGAAGGTCCGATTTCGCGTCTGACGCCGCTGCGTCAGTGCGGTGGTGACCGCCTGACTCGTGGCCTGACCGACGCCACCATCGAACATTACGCAAAAATTGATCCCGCGCTCATGATCGCGGTGGACGATGCCGTGTATCGATATTTCAAGCTGAAGGAAGAATTTCCGGAACTGATGGACTTGGATGAGTCGGAGCAAATCGACACGATGCAGGCCGGCTTTGTTAACTTCTACAAGCAAGATGCGGTGTGTCCGTTTGTCGCTTTGGCCGGTAAAGGCGCATGGATCGTTACCTCCAAAGGCGCGGTGCTGCACGATTCGGGCGGCTACGGCATGCTCGGCTTCGGGCACGCGCCCGACATCGTTCTGGAGGCCATGAACCGCAATCAGGTAATGGCCAACATCATGACGCCAAGCTTTAGCCATCTGCGTTTTGATCGCGCGATTCGGCGCGAGGTGGGTAATCGCAATCACAACAAAGCACCGTTCGATCGTTTCTTGTGCATCAACAGCGGTTCGGAGTCGGTCACTGTCGGTGGTCGCATTGCCGACATTAACGCCAAACACATGACTGACGAAGGCGGCGCCCATGCGGGCAAACCGCGCTTCGTGCTGGCGCACGCCGGCGCGTTCCACGGCCGCACAGAAAAACCGGCCGAGTTTTCCGACTCAACGATGCCCACCTACAAAAAGCATCTGGCCTCGTTCCGCGACCGCAGTCGCTTGCTCACCGTTGAGCCAAACGACGTCGCCGCGTTGGAAGCAGTTTTCAAACGTGCTGACGATGAGGGCTTCTTCATTGAGGCGTTCTTCGTTGAGCCGGTCATGGGCGAGGGCAATCCCGGTCAGGCCATGAGCCGCGAATTTTATGACGCTGCGCGTCGCCTTACGCTCGCGCACAACAGCATTTTGCTCGTCGACTCTATTCAGGCCGGTTTGCGTGCACAGGGTTGCCTGTCGATCGTGGACTACCCGGGGTTTGAAGACTGCGAATCGCCAGATATGGAAACCTATTCCAAGGCACTCAACGCCGGACAGTTTCCACTGTCCGTGCTGGCCATGACCAAACGCGCAGCGCAGATGTATCGCAAAGGCGTGTACGGCAACACCATGACCACGAACCCGCGCGCACTCGATGCCGCGTGCGCCGTGCTCAGCATGGTCGACGATCCGCTGCGCGATAACATCCGACGCCGTGGCGCCGAACTTGTGCAAAAACTCGAAGCGCTGAAAGACGAACTCGGCGGCGCGATTACGCAGGTACAGGGCACCGGTCTTCTGGCTTCCTGCGAACTGGATCCAAGCCGTTTCAAGAGCTATGGCAAAGGCAGCGTTGAAGAAAAAATGCGCTTCGCTGGCATCAACATTATTCACGGTGGACATAACGCATTGCGTTACACGCCGCACTTCCGCATCACGTCTGCAGAGATCGACATGCTGGTCGATGCGACGCGCGAGGCGCTCACCTAAATGGCTGTCGCCGCTGGACTGTGACCAGTGTCGTAGAGGTAAACGACGACACAACGTAATAATAGAAGGGTGCGCAAGAAACGGCGCACCCTTTTTTTTATCTCCCAGGCAGAAACCTCATGGCCGATACGCCCACCGACAACGCACCACGCTCAAAAGCGACGGCCCTGATTTTGGTCGCGGTGGCGGCTCTTGCTGCCTATCTGTTGCTGTTACGCCAATGGCCCGGCGCCGACGCATCGGCCAATCCCCCTTCCATGGTTTTGCCGCTGCTTGGTTTTTGCATCGCGCTGTGCGCTGGCATTGCTGTGGGTCTGTGGTGGCCGTCGATGCGCAGTGCTTCAGCGCGTGAGCCGCAAACGCCCGAGCCGACAGCGCCGGATGCAGCGACAGACTCTCAGGCCGCCGTCGTGGTGCGTACTGACGACACGCCAACGGTCAGTGCGCTGATGGAAGAAGAACATATTATCGGCGCCACACCATCGCCGAAGTTGACGCCGGAGCCTGACCCCGAAATTAACGTACAAATTCCAGACCCTGTTGCCCGGGATACCGACATCGAAAAACCCACCGCACCGGCCTTGCATCCCTCGGTCGCGATTGACGATTTGCCCCGCGATGAGGCACTCACCGCGAAAGACGAAGTGATCCGCTCGCTGGAGAACATCGTCAAAGAAAACCGTGATCGCTGGGCCGACTTTGAGCAAGATCGCGATGCACTGGAGGCGAAAATTAATAACCTCAAATCAGAACTGCGTATCGCCCATCAGATCATCGAAAACGGCGGCGACGACCAGGACGTGTTCACCCCACCGCAGGTGCTCAGTCGCGCCTAAGCCGGTCTTCTGGCGATCATCGTCATAACCGGTGGCGTCATAAAAAACGCGCCCGGCATCGTCTCTCGCTCACGCAGTTGAGCCACCACTTTTTCTGCCAGTGCCGCCGGCATGTGGCCGCTGTTGACCATTTGCGGAATAAACACCCGGCAAAACGCCGTAAACCAATACCAGTAACGACCACCGGGCTGGGCGGCATGGGTAATTGGATCCAGCCACTCCACGATCAAACCCTCACGCCTGGCCCACGTGGCAAGCTGCGCGCCGTGGTCAAAATCGCCGCCGCTTTGCTCGTTGGCGCGCGCAATGTAGTGAAACAGCTGATCAAGCGTGTCGCTGCGCGGAAACACTCGGGCCGCCTCATAGTGGCAGTAATCCATCGCCACAAGCGCCCCACCGGGTTTGAGCGCCGCGGCCAACTGCCCGAAGGCGCGCCCGGGGCGTGACAAAAACGACAGCACCCACCGCAGGAAGACGCCGTCGTATTCGGGCGTAAGTTCGAGCACAGACTGCAAATCTGCGCGCGCAATCGACACGTTGCCAAGTCCAAGTGCGGCGCTGCGCGCGGTCGCAGCACCGACAAAGCGCTCGGCCTCATCAAGCCCGGTTACACGTCCGTCGGGCCCAACCAGACCCGCCAGATCCGAGGTCGCAAGGCCGGGGCCACAACCGGCATCCAACAGTGTCTGCCCCGGTCCAAAGCCGGCACGTTGCCACAACGCCGTGGTGTCTGGAGACCACACCTGATGCTGCAGATGCAGACGTTCAAATTCCTCATCATGGGAACCCAGTACGTAGTGTTCTGTCATAACGTGTTCATTACCGAATGGTGTGCGTCCACAATGCTACATAGTGCAAAAAAGGCTTGGCAAAAGACAGAGTTTCAGGCAACGTCGTAAGCGTTGTGACTGCGTTCACAGCAATCGCCCTGCTGCTGGCTTATAAATCACGCAACAAGCGTTTCGTCAGGAAGGCGATTCGCAAACAGGGCAAACCCGTCGTGAGGCGGGGACGCAAAGCCACCGGTCCACAGCGTATGAGGACAGCGGGGTTGCACAAGGAACGAGCGGTCCGTCTGGCACGCGTGGTTTGTCCTGTTACAAGCACATCAGACTGATGAACTGGAGAATCCGGTGTTTGGATCGCTAAAAGCCCTTTTCGGCAAAAAACATGAAGAGCCCGTTACCATCCCCGACGGTGGTTCCGTAGGCAGTCAGAAGCTCGCGACCGTGCCGCGCATGGAAGACAAGTACCCTGGCGTGCGGCATTTGGCCGTGAACCTCGTTATCAGCCCACCCGACAATGAAACCGAGCCCACCATGAACGGCCGGAGCTTCGGTCCGCAGGCGCTCGCTTTTTTTGAATTCCGCTGCAAGAACGTCGAATGTGCCCACGGCGGTTTCGACGTGAGCGACTCGATTACCAGCGCGATCGAAGATCACCAAACGGAAGTGAGCGGCCGCCGCGTCTGCCGCGGCTGGCACGGCAAACGCCGCATCAACCAGGTGCGCTGCCATTACGAACTGAATTTCCGCGTCAACATCGCCTACGAAGGCGAAGAACACTAGAATTCAGCCGCCGGGCGCAAGCATTGCTGACGCCCGGCGTTTCTCCGTATGATGCGGGCATGAAAAAGACCTCCTACGACGC
The DNA here is from genome assembly GCA_045106455.1 of Gammaproteobacteria bacterium. GTDB lineage: Bacteria > Pseudomonadota > Gammaproteobacteria > Steroidobacterales > JBCCMA01 > JBCCMA01. The sequence goes on along the minus strand of JBGCEL010000026.1, from coordinate 1,103 downwards.
GCACGTCCGCGCACACAAAGCACTTTATAACCGTGTTCTGACTCAGGCCGGACTGGATGCCATCGTGGTGTATGCCGGTCGGCCCGGCGTCCATTTCCTCGATGACAATCACTATCCGTTTAAGGTCAGCCCGCTGTTCAAAGCGTGGCTGCCGGTCATCGACGCACCCGACAGCTTTATTGTGTTGCGCGCGGGCCAGACGCCCACACTGATTTACTGCCAACCGGTCGATTACTGGCACGCCGTGCCGGCCGATCCCGATGCGTTCTGGGCCGATCGCTTTAATATTGAAATCGTCAATACGCCGGAGCAGGCGCGAGCGCTGATGCCTGAGGGCAAAGTTGCGTTTCTCGGTGAAGCCGCTAGCGACATTCTGGCGTGGGGTTTCAGCGAAATTAATCCCGAACGTGTACTCAACACGTTGCACTACGCCCGTGCCTGGAAGAGCGAGTACGAGTTGGAATGTTTGACCGAGGCCACCCGCATTGGTGTGGCCGGACATCGCGCCGCGCGTGACGCGTTTGAAACCGGTGCCAGCGAATTCGACATTCATCTGGCTTATGCCAAAGCCACGGGGCTTGACGATCACACGTTGCCCTACCAGAACATTATTGCGCTCAACGAACACGCGGCGATCCTGCATTACATGACACTCAAACGCGAAGCGCCGGCCGAGATGCGTTCGTTTTTAATTGACGCCGGCGGCAGTTGCAATGGCTATGCATCGGACATCACCCGCACCTACACCACGAGTAACGGCACGTTTGCTGATTTGATTCTTGAAGTGGATACGCTGCAACAGGATTTGTGCAACCAGTTGAAGCCGGGGCTCAATTACGTTGAGCTACACGAGCGCGCAACGCTTGCGCTGGCGCAGGTGCTCGAACGCGCGCAAATCATTCACTGCAGCGCTGAAGAAGCCGTGGCAAGCGGACTTGCGACCTGCTTTTTCCCACACGGTCTGGGCCACTATCTGGGGCTTCAGGTGCACGACGTGGGCGGCTTTATGGGCAACGAGTCTGGCACGCATGTCGCACCGCCCGAGGCCTATCCAACGCTGCGCCTAACACGCACGGTTGAGGCAAGCCACGTCATGACGATTG
>JBGCEL010000025.1:0-3512 GCA_045106455.1 Gammaproteobacteria bacterium | reverse complement strand
AACTTCACGAAGGTGACGATCGAGGAAGATCTTGGCGCGTGGGGCAAAGGTTTTGCAGACGTCAACGGCGACGGCAAGATGGACATTATCGTTGGCGGCGGCGTGATCGGCACCAAGGTCTATTGGTATCGCAATCCCGACTGGCAACGTTTCCTCGTCGGCGACGGCGGCGGCGGCGACGACATCCAAAGCGGTGACATCAACGGTGATGGCGCGATGGATATTCTGGTCAACGGCATTCCTATGAGCTGGTATGAAAACCCGGCCGGTTCAGGCGGCAATCCGGAAGGCTCATGGGTGCGTCGTGAGGTTGTGCCCTACCGCGGTCACGACATTTCCCTCGACGATATCAATGGCGATGGCAAACTCGACATCACGTTGCGTCAGGCCGATTCCACGCAGCCGGCCACGCGCCTGTTTTTACAGGGCAACAACTTCTCTTGGACCTACGTGCCACTGTGGAATCAGACTCAGGGCACCGGCGGCCTGGAAGTGGCGGATATCGATGCGGACGGTCGTCTCGACATCGTGGGTGACGGTTACTGGCTGCGCCAACCGGTCAGCGACATTACGAACGGCAACGCCTGGCTGCTCTACGAAATTGGCGCATGGCCGGCCGGCTCGAGCATCGATACGGCCGACATCAATAATGACGGTCGCCTCGACGTGACGCTCGCCGTTTCCGAAGTAGGCGTGGGTCAATTTTCATGGTTTGAGGCACCGGCGAACCCGCTTACACAATCTTGGATTCGCCACCAGATCGACACGGTCGAAGACCTGCACCGCCATCACATTGTCGACGTCAATCAGGACGGCCAACTCGACATCGTGTTTGCCGAAATGTACCAATCGGACACCGATCGCGTGGGTGTTTATTACAATCAGGGCAACGGCGACAGCTGGATTCTGGATGTTCTCGAAACCCACGCCTCGCATAACCTGGCCGTGACCGATGTGGATAACGATGGCGACATCGATTTTGTCGGTGCAAACTGGCGTCGGCAAGCACCAGCCGGCGGCGACCTGTTCCTCTGGTTGAACGACAAAAACGACTAACGATCGAACGGCCGCTTCGAGCGCACAGCGCTCGGAGTGGCCCGGTTTTCTAACGCTTCTTCGGCAGCTTCAATGCTGATGTACTGCGACCGACCGTGATGCGCCCTTCTTCAGCCTGCGCGTCAAACAGCACCCAGTCGGTTCTCCCATCGCGATCAAAATCACCGTAGCGCAGCTTGCCCGCCGTCGGCATCTTCTGCACCACCGTGCGCCGTGCAAACGGCCCGGAGCCGTTCTCTAAAAACACCTCGAACGCTTTGCCGTTGCCCGAGCTGATGAAATCCATACGCCCGTCGGCGTTAAAATCCGCCAGACCGCGCGGCATAAATCCACGGGGTCGAAACGTATCAAAACTAATCCCAGTACTTATTTTTTTGCGCGACGCCGGACGTTTAGAGAAGCGACCGTCTGCGCCCAGATAGTGCGTTTGCACCAGCGCATCCACATTGCGCGTGAGCATAATCTCCACTACTTCCAGCACGCTAAACTTAAGCTTAATGCGCACCAGCTCAGGCAGCCCGTCTCCATTGATATCCAGCAGCAAATCGGAACTCAAGGCGTCTTTGCTCACAAACACATCGTCCGGTGCGTCGAGATCAAACGCGCCGCCGCGGTTGCGATACAAACGCGTTGTGGTGGTCGCATCGGCAAACGATCCCTCGACGTGAGAAATCAGAATATCCATCAGGCCATCGCCATTTTGGTCCGCGCCGGAGGTGACGACGCCACCGCTACCACGGCGATGATCCTCCGCTGTCACTAAATTTGGCACCAGCGTCGTGGTCGGTGTGGCGGTGAAATCGCCGTCCGATGTGCTTTCAAAAAGACGCAGCTCGTGACGCGTCGCGGCCAGAACATCGCCCAGACCGTCGCCGTTGATATCGCCAATCGACACACGCGGCGTATCCAAATACAGCTGCAGCGGACTTTCAAACGCCACCAGAGATTCGGGGCGCGACACGAAGTAGTTGGCCCGCCCGCCCACACCAAGCTGCTGCACAGGCGTGCCGTCAAGCTCCATAACCGTGGCCGCGCCAATTTGCGGTATCAACATTCGGCGGCGCCCGCCGATGTCATCGTGTACCAAGCGCATCTGATCGAAACCGCGCTCGTCGCTCGCGGCCGCGACCGTGCTTGGCCCAGGCACAGGCAGATCAACCACCGGCGCGTCCGTGCTCAGCGACACCACGCTCACGGCATTGGGCCGCAGCAACAATAGTTCGACGCCGGGCGTCGGGCGAATGTCCGCAAGATCGAACACCGCGCTTGCACGTGGCACGGCACGTTGCAACGAGGGCACGTCAGGAAAACCGCCCGCCTCGGTTTGAAAGTAAACGTGAAGGGTACGCGTCTCATTGGGCGGCAAGCCGCCAAGCGTAGCGACCACCAGGTCATCGCGCGCATTGCCGTTGATGTCGGCAAACTGCGCCGCCACCACCCGATCGGTCAGGCGCAGTGACGTGATCTCAAACGGCTGCTCGGCGGCCATCGCGTGGCCGCACACCACGCCAACACCGACGACTAAAGCGGCCGCGGCTTTCACGTTTGCGGCAAGGCGCGTAGCACCTCGCGGGTAAGATCCCAGCGATTGAAACCCTGCTTGCCGTAGTCCAGCCCGCGGCGAACAATCACAACATCGCGTGATGGCACTACAATGACATACTGACCACGATTGCCGGCGGTAGCGTACGCGTCTTTCGGCACGTCTTTGCGCTCATCGGGCACCAGCCAAAATTGCCCACCGTAGAAATTGCCTCGCTGCGCCGTCGATGGCGCGGGCGTGCGCACAAATTCGATCCACGCTTCGGAGACCAGCGGCTTGTCGTGCCAACGACCGTTGTTCAAATAGAGCAACCCAAATCGCGCCAGATCGCGCGCGTTGGTGTACACCTGCGAACTTAAAATAAAGTCACCAAACCGATCCGTGCTGAGCATCGTACTGTGCATGCCGATACGTTCCAGCAGTGCCTTGCGCGGAAACTGATGGTAAGCCGCATCGCTGCCGAGCGCCCGTTTCATTGCCTCAACGGCCAGCAACGTATCGTAATTTTCATACTCCCAAACGCTGCCCGGCGCGCTAACCAAACCGCGACGTCGTGCACCATTGACCGAGCTCGCCCCGGCCCAGTACGCCAAACCGGAACCGGTCGCGTACTCCATGCCGAAACTGTCCACGGGATACAGTCCGCTGGACATGTTGAGCACATGGCGCAACGTAATCGCCTCACGCGGGTCGCGAGAAGGCTCGGGCAAATCCGGCAGCCAGTCCGTGCCAAGCGGTGCATCCAGGTCCATCTTGCCCTCGTCCACCAACATGCCGATCAGCGTCACACCGATACTCTTTGCCGTGGACCACGTGCGCGTGCGCGTGGTGTAGTCCACGCCATCGGCATAGCGCTCCAACACGATGTCGCCCTTGTGGACTACGAGCAGACTCAACGTCGTTTGCTCCGGTG
>JBGCEL010000024.1:0-4549 GCA_045106455.1 Gammaproteobacteria bacterium | reverse complement strand
TGCCGCCGCTCGTGCAGCGCGCTACGAAAAGCACGACACATTCTCAGCCTACGCCGCTAGAGGCGCCCACCCCCCAAAGCTTCGACTCAATTAGGGGAGTGGGAGTGAGGGGTTTTGCTCTGGGTTGTTAGCCCGTTCCTCGGGCGGTCCCAGAGTGAAACCCCTCACTCCCGCTCTCCGGGGTCGAAGCACGCTAAGCCGACCCCTTGTGATTGAAGCGCATTAAGCCAGAGCCAACTGCTCCCGCATGTCGCTGATCACTTTGGCGTAATCGTCCTGACCGAAAATCGCGCTACCGGCCACAAACGTATCGGCCCCGGCACGCGCGACTTCCGCGATATTGCCCACCTTCACGCCGCCGTCCACTTCAAGCGCGATGTCGCGCCCCGAAGCATCAATAAGTTTGCGCGCCGCACGCAGTTTGTCGAGCGCCGAAGGAATAAACGACTGCCCGCCGAATCCCGGATTCACCGACATCACCAGAATCAAATCTACTTTGTCCATCACGTAGTCCAGCACGTTGAGCGGCGTGGCCGGGTTGAGCACCAGCCCCGCTTTGCAGCCGCGCTCGCGAATCAAGCCGAGGCTGCGATCCACATGTTCCGAGGCCTCTGGATGAAAGCTGATGATCGATGCGCCGGCGTCGGCAAAGTCTTCGATCAAACGATCCACGGGGCGACACATCAGATGCACGTCGATGGGCGCCTTGATGCCGTGCTTGATCAGCGCCTCGCACACCATGGGCCCGATCGTCAGGTTCGGTACGTAGTGATTGTCCATGACATCAAAATGAACGATGTCGGCACCGGCTTCGAGCACTGCATCGACCTCGGCGCCAAGGCGTGCGAAGTCGGCGGAAAGAATAGAGGGGGCAATGCGGAAGTTCATGGCGGCTCCGTTGGGTTTAATTCAGCCCGCGCGCGGACTTGATGGTTTCGTAAGCGGCCTGGATGGCCTGAGTTTTTTCACGCGCCTGGGTCATCATTTCCTGCGGCAGACCCTTGGCCATCAGCTTGTCCGGATGATGGCGGCTCATTAGGCGGCGATACGCTTTTTTTAGCGCGTCGTTGGCGACGTCGGATTCCACGCCCAGCACCTTGTACGCGGCATCGACGCCACCGTGCTGAACAAATCCGCCGCGCCGAGCGTGAGCGGCCGATTCCATTTGCGCCAGATCCACGCGACCAACACCGAGCTTCTGACAAATACGCCACAGCAATTCGCGGGTTTTGGGATGCGCGCGCTGATCGGCGAGCATGGCGTCCACCTGAATCTCAACAAACTGATAAATCAGTCTTTCGCGGCCGCGCAGGGTTTTGGCCAGCCGCTGCAGCGTGGCATCCAGCGGAAATTCGCTGGATTTGCCAATGGTGAACTGCTTGATCGCCTCTTTGCGCCGCGCCTCGTCCATGTCGAAGCGCTGCATATACGTGCGCGCCAGCGCAATCTCGCTCTCTGAGACACGGCCGTCGGATTTGGCCACCGCACCCATGACTGCGAACGTGGCGGCGAAAAAACGCGCCTGAATTTCACTTTCCTGACCGACACCCACGCCGCCGCCGGCGATACGGGCATAGCCACGATCGATCTGGTGCCCGAACAGCGCACCCACAATCATGCCGACCGGCCCTTTGATCGCGCCAAGAGCGGCGAAAATTATCTTGCCCCACCAGCCCTTCGCGCTGATGTATTCCTGCACTTTCAGTGTCACGCGGTTGACCCTACCCCGTCGCCGTGGCCAAAATGCCGGTCTTCTCATTCTGCATCCCGCAATGGTACCAAGCTTGACCGATCAAGACCTGTCTCCAACACGACGCCAGTTGATTGTTGATGTTTCCCGCCAAGGGCTCGTATTTGCCGAACAAAGCGCCGCGCATATGGGCGCCGCCGTGCTCGATGAGCCGGACGTACAGATTTACTATCTGGTGTACGTACTCGGGGCGATTGAGCACTTCGGGCAACAACTCGGCGATGCTGAGCCGTTGAACCCGGGCGAAACGCTGGGCGCCATGGCCGAAGCTTTGGCGGCGTTCGACAACGCCACGGCCGAGGAAATTCGTCAGACCGTGATGGCGCTCAATGCGGCCAGCGGCGACGCGGCGCAAACCCTGCGCCAGCTCGGACGCGATATGGCGGCGGTGACCACCGAGGATCCCGACCTCGCCCAGCGTCGCTTCTCAGAGCTTCTGAAAGATCGGGCCGCGCATTTACCCGTGCCCTTGGAGCCCATTCTGGCGCCGCTGGCCACGACGGGCGGTGCGACATGAAGGCCGTCACCAACACCAACCTTACCGGCTTAGAATGCGTGCATCGCGGCAAAGTGCGCGACAGCTACGCGCTGGACGATCAGCGCATGCTCATCATCGCAACGGACCGGCTATCGGCGTATGACGTGGTGCTGCCTGACCCGATTCCCGGCAAGGGTATTGTGCTCACCGAAGTGAGCAACTTCTGGTTTGAACGCACGCAGCACATCATTGCCAATCATCTCACCGGCATCGACCCAGCCTGCGTGTTGCCAAATCCTGACGAACACGATCAGGTGGACGGTCGCGGCGTGGTGGTCAAACGACTGCGTCCACTGCCGGTGGAGGCCGTTGTGCGCGGTTATCTGATCGGCTCGGGTTATCGCGACTATTTATCTTCGGGTTCGGTGTGCGGTATCAAACTGCCCACGGGACTGCGCATGGCCGAACAGCTACGCGCACCGCTGTTCACCCCCGCCACCAAAGCGGCCGTGGGTGATCATGACGAGAACATCTCATTCGAGGTCATGTGCGACACGGTTGGCCAGAATCTGGCCGAGCAAGTGCGCGAAGTGTCGATCGCTCTGTATTTGTTTGCGGTGGAATACGCGGCACTGCGCGGCATCATCATCGCGGACACCAAATTCGAGTTTGGCCTCGATGATGATGACAACCTGATCCTGATGGATGAAGTACTGACGCCCGACTCCTCGCGTTTCTGGCCGGCCGATGGCTACGAAGTGGGCACCAGCCCGCTGAGCTACGACAAGCAGTTTGTACGTGACTATCTGGACACGCTGAGCTGGGACAAGACACCACCGGGACCGAATCTGCCCAACGACATTCTGACGCGCACCGTGGCGCGCTATGAAGAAGCCAAAGTGGCTCTGCTCGATGGGGCGCCGCCCCTAAACTAAGACGCTGCGCCGGCACAGGTCATGCAGTTGCTGCAGACCTTCAGTAAGTGCTGCGGGCCCGGGCTGCAAAATGACGGCCGATTTTATTTCGTGCACGTTGCCATTTTGTACGGCCGGTATGGCATCAAACCCGGGGCGCTCAGCAACGCGCTCGGGACGAAATTTTTTCCCGCACCACGAACCGACAATGAGCTCCGGCTGCGCGTCAATCACCGTTTGGCCGTCCGCCAAAATGCGTCCCGTCGCCAGTGACGACATGGCCTGTTCGGCAAAACAGTCGTGACCGCCGGCAATGCCAATGAGCTGTGACACCCATTTGATACCGCAGATCATCGGCTCGTCCCACTCCTCGAAATACACCCGCGGCGCGCGCGGCAGCGCGCGACCGGCCGCGCGAATCGCCTCCACACCGTCATGCAGCTGATTGAGCAGCGCGTCGCCCTTGGCGTGCGCCCCCACCATTGCCGCGAGCACGGCGACGGTGCGAAAAATTTCATCGACACTGCGATGATTGAACACGTGCACTTCAATGCCTTTGCGGATCAGCTCGGCCGCGATGTCGGCCTGCAGGTCTGAAAAACCCAATACCAGGTCGGGCTCAAGCGCCGTAATTTTGTCAATTTTGGCCGAGGTAAAGGCCGAGACTTTCGGCTTTTCCTTACGCGCCCGTGGCGGCCGCACCGTGAAGCCCGAAATGCCGACGATGCGCGCCTCTTCCCCGAGCAAATACAGCGTTTCGGTGGTCTCTTCGGTCAGACAGACAATGCGTTTTGGATAGTCCCAGCTCATGCACGCACTCTAGCCCGACTCGCGCGCCAAATCACGAGCCGTGTCCTTGAACTTGAACCGGGCGCATGCCAAGTTAGCGTTTTGCCGCGTCTCTCACCTATGCTCGCATCGCTGTACGACACCATTGATCAACTGCTGTGGCGCTCGCGCACCGACGAGCCGCGCGCGCTGACGCTGCTACGTCGCACGGCGCGCTATCCGTATGCCATCGCGCGCGACGCGCTGGAAGGCCAGCTCACCATGCGCGCCATGAGTCTGGTGTACACCACGCTGTTGTCCATCGTGCCGCTGATCGCGCTGAGCTTTTCCATTCTCAAAGCGTTCGATGTGCACTACCAAATTGAACCCCTGCTCAAACACTTTTTGAATCCATTAGGCGCTGAGCAAGCGACCGAACTTACGGGCAAGGTGACGGAATTTGTCGAGAACGTGCGCGGTGTGGCGCTTGGTTCGGTAGGACTTTTGCTGCTGCTCTACACCGTAGTCTCAATGGTGCAAAAAGTAGAAGAGAGCGTGAACTACGTGTGGCAGGTGGAGCGCACACGCTCGCTGGCACGACGCTTTAGCGAATACCTGAGCATTCTTCTGATTGCGCCC
>JBGCEL010000023.1:0-9506 GCA_045106455.1 Gammaproteobacteria bacterium | reverse complement strand
AAACCTGAAGCAAACAAGTGGATGAGACCCAACATGCGAATTCCGACACTGATTATTCTAGGCAGCTTACTCTCGACGCACGGCGCCCTTGCACAGCTCAATGAATGGCAAGCGATTCATCCGCACGATCCACAAATGCCGCTGGGCGGACCATTGTTGACGCCGAGCTATGACAGCAATGGCATCGCGAGGGCAATCTCAACCTTTGGTTATCCGTATCACCGCGATGAGGCGACCGCGCCGTGGGTGCGAGATGAGGTGACCGTGGAAGGCAGCAGTGTCTACGTTGCAATATTGGCCACCAGCGCGGCCGACGAGAGCTATCAATACGCGACGCTGCGCAGTGGCGGCATCGCCGTCAAACGCGGTGCTGACCGGGTCTGGGAAAATTCAGTGGACACATTCGACTTTTGGATTTCACTGGAAGCGGCACCCTCCTCCGAACTCGTTGCCTATGCGTACGGCCCCATTGGAGGCTTGCGCGGCACCGACGACGGTGGCTTCAGCTGGACAACCTTTGACAACGTCAACGTGTTCATCAGGGATATTGCGATTGATCCATTCGATCCCTCGACGCTGTTTCTGGCGGCCGGCTCTGACATTCTCCGATCCACCGATGGCGGCACGACGTTCGAGCCAATTCAACCGATTAACATACCTGCAACGCCCTTCTTTACGCACATTGAGATCAACCCAACGAACGCCAATATTCTGGTGGCCATCGCCGGTCGCGATGCATATCGAACGGTGGACGGCGGCGACACCTGGCAGCGTCTTGCCCAGCAACCGTGGCGACCAAGCTTCGAGGTGGACCGTGTCGCCTTTGATCCCGTGGCACCCGATACCATGTATTTGGTGTCCACCGACGAGGGCAGCAATGTCTATCGCTCCTCTGACGGTGGCGTGTCCTGGCAGACCATTGCGGACGACCTGATCGATGAGAACATTTTCGCGATGGCTGTCTCCAATAGTGGCGAGCAACTTCTTGGTACGTTCACGGGCTCTTACACCGCGCTACCGGGCGGTAATTTCGTTTCGTCCAATTTGGGCTGGTCGGATCTACCGTTCGAAATGCTGGCCTTCGCACCCAATGATTCACGCAAGCTTTACGCGCCAACGCGTTTCTCGGGCCTCGCCGCGCGCTCTGCAGATCTGTCGTGGAACTTGCGCAACACGGACCCACAGGAAAACAGCATGGAGGGCATTTGGGCCAGTCCCGAGCAACCGGGAAAACTATTACTGGCGGCCGGCAGCTCGATCTATTCGAGCAGCGACGATGGCGCTTCCTGGAACCTCCTCTACACCACCTCCTCTGACAGACGAGCCAAAACCGTCGTCGCCTCAGCAGACGGCAATCTAATTTTCGCCAGCTTTTTCTTCCGTGGTCTGGTGCGCTCAGCCGACGGTGGGCAGACCTGGGAGGAGAATTTCGACCTCACAAACTTTGGCGAGCGCGATCAGTCCCCCATTTTGATTTCGCCCGAGGCCAACGGCGTGGTGTATGCCGCATCGTTTTCCGAGGGCATCCTGCGCAGCACCGATTCGGGCGTTAACTGGACCCCCATACCCACGCCATTTGAAGATCAGGGAACCGAGTTTCTGCGGGCGGACCCGTTTAACGACAAAGGCCTGTATGTCATGGTCAACGCGCGGGATGTCTGGTACTCGCCGGATGCCGGCGTGACGTGGAAAAACCTGCGCGGCCCCAGCCTGCCCAACGGACTCATGGCGCATCTGGCCGTCGATCCGTTTATCGAAGGCAGAGTTTATGTCACGTTTGACGTGAGTCGCTCAATCTACGTACTGGACCCGCAGGCCAATGACTGGAAGACCATTGCAGTACCGCGCGACCTGCTGTGTCGTGGCTCCAGGAGCTGTCGCGTTTTCCCTGATCCGCAAGTTCGTGGCCGGTTGCTGGCAACGACAACTGGCGAGCTGTTTAGCATGCAGCTCGACAGCGACGACGACTCGGTTGGCGACAACGTCGATAATTGCGTGTTCGCCTCCAACCCCGAGCAACGCGACACCGACGGCGACGGCTTTGGCAACTGGTGTGATGCCGATATCGCGCCTGCGGTGAACGACTGCATTGTGAACGTGCAGGACTTAGGCGCACTGCGCCAGACCTTCGGCAGCGAACCGGGCGATGCCAACTGGAATAGCGATGCGGATTTCAACGGCGATGATCAGATCAATGTGATTGATCTGGGCCTTTTACGTCAGCAGTTTTTTCGGCCACCGGGCGATGCGGCCGGCGCGTCTTGCGAGTAACGCTGCACGACGATTAAGAAACGCTAGTTACACGCCGTGCTGTGAGAACTTGGCCCAGGCGCTTCGAAAAAGGCGCTGCGCATAATGCCCAGATCCACGAGATTGACGACGCCATCGCCATTAAAATCGGCCGTCACGTTGGCGGAAAAAAACAACGATCTGAAAATACCCAGATCGATGGCATTCACCAGGCAATCCTGCGACAAGTCTGCGTCGCAGGCGTTGCCGTAGCCGTCGGCGTCCGCATCGCGCTGATCCGGGTTGGCGACCAGCACGCAGTTGTCGCTGGCATCATCAATGCAGTCGCCATCAGTATCTACACCAAAGACACACGCACGCTTCAATTTCACAACACCGCTACCATTTTGAGAAATATAAATATGTCCGTCGGCTGAAGCATCGATGCCACTGGGCTTTATCGCGATGTTGCGATACGCATTGGTTGTTACGTCTTCAAATGAGATAGCCGTAGCCGGGTTTTCCATGACAAACAAACCGGCAGCAATGGCGTTAGGCGAGTTTTGCTGTTGGGTGACCCACAAATTTCCAGCGGGCCCCACAACCAGCGGGCCCGGGCGTTGTATCGGCAAACCGTTGGAGTGCGACCCTATATCGACGATGCCGGCGGTACCGGGCGCCCCGAAGATTCGGGTATCCGCGCCGGTCATGCGATAGACGCCGAACGTGCTGCCCATTTGTGGGTCCGGGCGCCCCTGCATGGAAACATACAGCGTCGTGGGATCATCGTTGTCGGCGGTAATGTACCCGGTATTGAAAAAGTCGTTATTGGTAAGGCTCAGGCCCGGCCAGATGTCAGACCAGTTCTGACCGCCGTCAACGGAGCGATATAGACCTTCGGACAAATCCAGCAGATAGACCACACCGGAGGCGCCATTATCCGGCCAGACGAAATTGCTGCGGTTGGTTGCGCCAATCGCGATTCCGCTGCTCTTTGTCCACGTCCCTTCATGGCGCCGGAATACGCCTTCACCTTCAACGGCGGCCAAAACTATCTGAGTGCTGTCTGACACACCATCGTGGTAGCCGTAGGTCACGGCCCGTACGCGTCCATTGTTGGCCGCGGTCGCTGCCTGGAGATTGGTGTTGATCCAGTCGTTGCCAGAGGCATTGCCCAAAGAAGAAGCCGCTTTCAAATACACCTCGCCGCCGCCGGGGTCATTGGTATCTCGATCGCCTGCGCCCAGAATCAGTTGGTCTGCGGTGACATCAAACTCAACGTCATAGCCCCTGGACTCCGCACCGCCAGGCTTATCGCGGGACACGTCGTCGAGATCAAACTGACTGCGGGTCTCGAGCAGCACGTAGTCAGTGTTTGCCACCACCACTTGCGCCGGGTCGTTTGGATTAACGGCTACCCCGTTGTTGGCCGTCACCTGCATATTATTGACCGCAGGCTTCCATGACTCACCGCCGTTGTCCGAGCGCCAAAGCCCGCCTCTGCCTGATACAAAAATGATGTCATCGGACACCACGTTCGGCCAGGCACCGCGAGCCACCGCCACCGAACTCACGACGCTGCTTTTACGCCCAAGGCCCGCCTGCGGGAAGGCATCTACCCGATACCACCAGTCATGCGGATGGCCGTAAATTTTGTCGTCTACGTTGGTATTGGCATCTACCAAAGGTAACCAGTCATTGCCGCCGTTCACTGTTCGCCACACGCTTGAGTAATTCGAGCCCGATGCATTCCCACCAAGGTTATTCGTCGCGGCATAAACCACATCGCTATTGCCTTTCACATAGCCGGCCACGGCCGTCCATTGACGAAGTTCATTGTTCGTCGAAAGCCCTGCAATTTTTTCCACCCAGGAAGTGCCATTGAACCTTACGATGCCTTCTTTACCAATTGCCCCGTAAACATGGCCGTTGCTCAAGACCAGCAGGCCCTCAGGGCGAAACGCCTCGTACTCAAGCGTGGAAACGGGCGCAGAAAGATCCGTGTAGTCAATTCTGTAGATACCGTTTTCGGCACTCTCCTCAAACTGGATGGCGGCGTACACAATATTGGGCAGCGCCGGGTCGAACGCCACTGAACGCACGAACCCCAAACCGTTCACCACCGCGGCCAGTTCGTCGCCACCGCGCTCAAAGATGCGTACGCCGTTTTTATACGTACCGGCGATGACGATGTCATCAAGATGCGTCGCAGGATTCATCCCGTGATCAACAACAATGAGATCGCCATTGGACCTGGGGTGTCCACCGGGTACGGGATCGCCATCGGCCGAGTGATTGCCGGCAAATTGAGCGTCAGCGCCTTCTCCGGTCAAGGCCCAGGATTCCCCTCCGTTGATCGAGCGATACAGCCCGCCTGATCCACCTTTGTCGCCGGTACCCGCGTAGAGAATTTGATCGTTGTCGGGAGTGATTGCCAGAGAGGCGACTTTCGGACTTTTGAGGCCTTCATTGAAGGTGTCGAACTGAAGCCCGCCATCTGTCGATTTCAGCACGCCCGAAACATCGGCCGATGAGTAGACGGTCAACCCATCACTCGAAATCGTCACATCACCTTGAAACCCGCCGCCGCTGACATTGTTGCCCATAACAACAACGGCCGCTTCATCATCAGCCGACGCAAACACGCAAACAAACATTGAAAGAGTGAAAAGACGGCGAACAAAGGTGGTCAAACACATACGACAATCCAAACAACAAGAACACAACAACCCGTGCATGGTAAGGACTTCACAGACCCGAAACCAGATGCATGGCGATGAATGCGATTGCGGAGGAATGAAGCAAACGCAGCCTTGACCACGTTGCGATTTGGCTACACAAGGGTCTACCCCAATGGCAGGCTCCCTGTCGTCGCAATTACTGTGAGGTTCCGAGACTCTCGGTTCTCTGGAGCCCGCTCTATGAATATTTCTTTTAGAGGCGCCGTGGTAGTGCTGATTTGGTTCGCCACTCCACTCGCCTTCGCCGCCCCCAGTCCAGCGCTGCCAAATCTGCCCGTCACAGACGATGGGACACAAATTCTCCATCCCGATAGCCGACCTTTGACCCGCAGCGCGGCCTCACGCTTCCTGAAGCAGGCGACATTTGGCCCAACGCGCTCTCAGATCGACGAGCTCGTTGTGCAAAACAACCTGTCGGCCTGGATCGACGAGCAAATGGTACTGCCCGTTTCAACAACACTGCCCTACGTGCAGGCAAATTCAAACGGTAGCCTGCGCACCACGCGACATTACATCTGGTGGCACAACGTTATGCGTGGCGAAGATCAGCTGCGCCAGCGTGTCGCGTTTGCGCTAAGTCAGATCTTCGTCATCTCCGATCTGGACTACAGTCTTGGCAATGCGCAGTTCGGTGTCAGCCACTACTACGACATGCTCGGCGCACAGGCATTTGGCAACTACCGGGATTTACTCGATCGCGTCGCGCGCCATCCGACGATGGGTATCTATTTGAGCATGGTGCGTAATCGTCGCGCCGAGCCGGCGCTGAATATACGACCGGATGAGAATTTCGCACGCGAAATATTGCAGCTGTTTTCCGTTGGCCTGACGCAGTTGGCACCCGACGGGCGCCCTGTACCGGTCAACGCGCCCGCACCCACCTACACACAGGACACCGTGGAAGCGTTCGCGCGCGTTTTCACCGGCTGGAATTTCGCTGACTCGCCGGGCACCTGGGTATCCAACGACGTGACGGGCTATGACAAAACGCTCTACATGGTGGCGGACTACAACCCGGCGCCGCCCAACGCCTATCACGACACTCAGGCCAAGACGCTGTTGGACGGCGCATCACTGCCCGATAGCAGCGCGTCCGCCACGCCGGCTGAGGACGATCTGGCGGCGGCGCTGGACAACATTTTCAACCACCGTAATGTCGGGCCATTCTTCGGTCGGCTGCTCATTCAGCGTTTGACCACCAGCAACCCAAGTCCGGCCTACGTGTCGCGAGTGGCGGCCCGCTTTGACGACAACGGGTCAGGCGTTCGCGGTGATTTGGGTGCCGTCGTGAAAGCCATCCTGCTCGACCCCGAGGCGCGACACGGGCGCCGCCAAAACGCTGATTTTGGCAAGGCGAAAGAGCCCATCATGCGCCTAACGCAACTGTGGCGCGCGCTCGATGCCGTGCCCGGCGTCGCCAGCGAAGCGGATTTTTTTCGCACCTATGCCAAGCCCTCGGATCGGATTGACGAAATTCTCGGGCAGGCCGTTATGCGTTCGCCGTCGGTGTTCAATTTCTATTTACCCGATCATCCTTTGCCCGGCGCTGGCCCAAGCGGTCGGGTGGCACCCGAAATGCAGATTCTGACCGAAGCCAACGTCGGCGCCACCAACAACATGCTGTTTCAGCAAATTTATACGTTCCACAACCGAAACCCCGATGGCGCTGACAACGTGGCGCGCGTCAACATCGATCCGCTGGTGGCCGTGGCTGACGATGTTGATAGGTTAATTGAAGACCTGAACACACTGCTGCTGGCCGGTGGCATGCCGGTTGCGATGCGCGCGACGCTCAAGGCACACCTGCTCGCAATTGACGACAGCCCGGAGGGGCTCGACAAGCGCGCACTGGATGCGCTGTTCCTGATCGCGGCATCACCACTTTTTATGGTGCAACACTAATGTCCACACGAAAAAACATGACCCGCCGCCAGGTACTAAAGGCGCTGGCCGCTACACCACTGATCAATTTCACTTCACGATCGAACGCGGCCGGTGGTAACACCGACGCACGCTCGCTGGTGTGTATATTTTTGGCTGGCGGTGCCGACAGCTTCAACTTCGTGGTACCAGGCGGCAACGCGTTTGACGACTACGCCGCAACGCGCGGTGTGCTGGCCGTGCCTGAGTCAAGACTGCTCGCAAGCAACGATGCAGCCCAAGGCGAATTCGGTTTTAACGACGCTCTGAGCTCGCTGCATGCGCTGTATCAGGATCAGCGCCTGGCCGTCATCAGCAACGTCGGGAATCTGGTGCGTCCCACCACTCAGGCCGATTTTCAAGCATCCATTTCCTTGCCAGAAAGTTTGTTTGCCCACGACGCTCAGCAAAAGCTGTGGCAGTCCGGCAGCGGTCAGGTAGTGGACTCGCTGGGCTGGGGCGGCGGTATGGCCGAAGCGCTGGCCGGTCTCAATACCGGTGCGAACGTGGCGACCTCCATGTCGGTGGCGGGCGCCAATACATGGCTGACCGCACTGCAGGCGCCGTTCGTCAGCCTTTCACCAAACGCCACAGTTCAGCGCCTGACCGGTTTCGATTCCGTACCAGCCGCATCGGCGGATGTAAAAACTTCGCTTCTGGCCTTGCTCGCTCAAGCAGAGTCCGGTGCCAGTTCGGGCTTTACCACGCAAGCCGCGCACGCGCTGCGCCGCGCCGTTGATACCGCGGC
Organism: Gammaproteobacteria bacterium; assembly: GCA_045106455.1. Taxonomy (GTDB): domain Bacteria; phylum Pseudomonadota; class Gammaproteobacteria; order Steroidobacterales; family JBCCMA01; genus JBCCMA01. The sequence continues at coordinate 1,868 of JBGCEL010000023.1, read as the reverse complement.
GGGTCTTGATCAGGCACTGGACGATCACCCGGTGAGCAACATGACCTACGCCAGCACCAACAAGCTGGCCAAGCAACTTCATCAGGTGGCGCGACTGATCAGCGCACGTGAACAACTCGGCATGTCGCGGCAGTTGTTTTTCGTGCGTCTGGGAGGTTGGGACACGCACGGCAGCCAGCTCGGCCGATTTGTGCCGCTGCTACGCGACCTCAACGAAGCGGTTGGTAGTTTTCAGGATGCGCTGGACAACATGGGCAAAGCCGACAGTGTCACCAGCTTCACCGCCTCGGACTTTGGACGCACGCTCACCAGCAATGGCGACGGCACCGATCACGGCTGGGGTGGTCACGCGATGGTGTTTGGCGGAGACGTTAACGGCGGTCGCGTTGTCGGCGCGTTCCCAAGTTTTGTAAACGTCGACAATCCCGACGACGCGCTGGACAACAGCGGCGGTTTCGCTGGGCGCATTATTCCGCAGATCGCGGTGGCCCAGTACGCCGCGACACTGGCGCAGTGGATGGGTGTTTCCGACAGTGAGCAGGCCGCCATGTTGACCAACCTGGCCAACTTCTCTACGCCGCGGCTGGGGTTTATGAACGTGTAACTTCGGAGACTTTTCCCCGCACGTGTGGGCCTGGAAGAAACCGGAGCGCGGCCTTCCGCGCCCCGGCCTGCAATCAAAGGTTTCCTAGAACGCGTAACTGGCCGTCAGACGATAGCGTCGTGGTGCGCCCGGCTCTACCCATACGTCCGCAAAGGAGTTGGTGTAAAAGGTTTCATCGAACGCGTTATCGATATCCACGCGCACGGCGAAGTCATCAAACAGTTCGATTTGTCCAAACAGTCTGGCGGTCGTGTAGCTCGGCAGGAAGAAATCAAACCCGGTCCAGCCAAGGCGTTCGTCGGTGTACAGCACACCCCCGCCAAACTGAGCCGCTCTGCCGTTGAGCGTGAAATCTTTGCTCACCTGAACGTTCAGTTGATGCTCCGGTGCGTTGATCAGCGGATCGCCCACTTCGATCAGAGCGCCGAAATCGGCGTCCGGATTGCTGGTCGTGAACTCGGCGTCGGTAAAGGCATACGAGAACCAAACGTTGATGCCATTGGCCATTGCAATGTTCGCGTCCAACTCAATGCCACGGCTACGGGCTTCACCTGCCGAACGCGAGAAAAAGCCGGCGGCGACGGCTTCGGGCCGGTCGTCGTTCACGAGGATATTGCTTTGATCCACCTGAAACGCCGTCACGCCAATTGAGCCCGACACGTTGCTAAAGAAATTCGCCAGATCCATCTTGAAGCCGATCTCTGCAGATTCGGTCAGGTTGGGATCAAACTGGTTGCCTTGAAAATCCGAGCCGGTCTGCTGGCGAAAGCCTTCACCATAAGACGCGTAAAGACTCACTCCGTCGTTCACCCGATACACCGCACCAAACTGTGGCGACACGCGTGAATCCTCGGCCGTGGTGGTGGTCGCCGGATCCGCACGCAGGTTAGTGAGATCCTGAGTAAAGTCATCCCAGCGCCAGCCCCGACGGACTTGGCAATTATCGGTGACGTCGAGTTGATCCTGCAGATAGAAGCCGGCGCCCTTAAGCACTTCTTTCCGATCGGTGTTCGGGCCCGGGATGGGCTGCGGGAATTGGCCGTACACCGGATTATTCACATCCAGAAACAGGTATTCGGCCGGGTCCAGCGTATTGATGTCGGTGCCCGCACCGAAGAAGCCGGGACGGAAGCGCTGAATAAACAAGCTGTTTTCAAAGCGGTCGTAGTCGACACCCATCAACAGTCTGTGGCGCACGTCGCCGGTCTCAAACTGTCCGGCAATCTCAGCCCGAAGCACCGTGTAGGTTGAATCAAAATCCCGG
>JBGCEL010000022.1:0-116399 GCA_045106455.1 Gammaproteobacteria bacterium | reverse complement strand
GTAGATCGTTTGAGCAAAGCCGAAATCTTGGCCCGCACTCTCATCGGCTTCGGTGTGCGCCAGAATATTCAAGCTCGCGGAAAAGCCGTTGATACTGACCGAACCATAGACTTCGGCAAAGTCGAATTCGGCCTCTTCATCATAGTTGTAATAGAGGTAGCCCACATCGTAGTCGATGCCACCAGCGCTCGCGCTGTAACCGAAATATAGATCGTGTTCGTAGGAGAACACATCGCCCGGTGCGTAGCTGACATTTGAGGCCCAGGTGCCGGCGTACCAACCGGACGGCGCGCTGTAGTCGATGCCGCCGGAAACCGCCGCCACATTTTCGGACTGTGTCAGACCACGCCATATGTAGTTGTTCGACACGGCGGCGTTCGCCGACCAATTCTCCGCCAAAGCGGCGTGCAGTAGAAACATGTTTGCGCTGAGCACCAGCAATATTCGAAGACGCATGCTTAAAATTCCTCCCAAATGTCGTCATCGCCACCACCGTTCACCGCCTGACTGGGTGCAGGTGCAGGTGCTGTGGCGGCCTTTGGTGCCTCTGACGCTGCGCTACCGCTCCATGGGCGGTCCTTGCCGCGACGTTCCACGGCCGGCGCAGTTTGCTTCGACGGCGGCGCCTTAATGGGAGCCGCAGGCCTCGATGTGGCACGCGGTGGCGGTGCGGACGCAGGTGGCAAGGTCATCTCGCCCGCCACAGAGAAATAACCTATGTGTTGCGTTAGTTCGGCCGCTTGATCGCTCATCGAGCGACTGGTGGCCGCGGCCTCCTCCACGAGCGCCGCGTTTTGTTGGGTGACGCTGTCCATATGAATCAGCGCCTGATTGATTTGATCAATGCCGGCGGCCTGCTCGTCGCTGGCCTGAGAAATATCGGCCACGACATTGGTCAGCTGTCCGACGGACTTGACGATTTCACGCAACTCCTCACCGGACGCCTGCACAAGGCCGGTGCCGTCGCGCACGCGTTCGACGCTCTCCTCTATCAATTCTTTAATTTCTTTGGCAGCCGATGCACTGCGCCCGGCCAGCTGGCGCACTTCACTGGCCACGACCGCAAAGCCGCGGCCCTGCTCACCAGCACGTGCGGCCTCGACAGCGGCATTGAGTGCCAGCAGATTGGTTTGGAAAGCGATCTCATCGATCACACCAATAATGTTGGCGATGCGCTCACTCGATTGCGTGATGCCCTGCATGGCGCTCACCGCTTTCTCAGCCACGTTGCCACTGGCATTCGCGCGATCGCTGGTGGCCTGCGCCAAGCTATTGGCAGTCCGCGCGTTCTCCGCATTCTGCCGCACCGTGCTCGTAAGCTGCTCGGTGCTCGAGGCGGTTTCTTCCAGGTTGGCCGCTTGTTGTTCGGTTCGATCGCTCAGCCCCAGATTGCCCTGCGATAATTCTCGGGCGCCGGTGCTAACGTCGGTCGCGATGCGATTAGCCTGCGCGATGGTCTCGCTAAGTGCATGTCGCATATCGAGCAATGCAGCGTACGCCCCTACCCGGCCATCTTCGTTCGCACCCGGTGCCAAATCACCACTACGAATGGTGTCTGCCAGCTCGCGAATCTCACTAGGGTCACCGCCCAAGCCACGCTCCACGCGACGTGAAACAATATAGGCAAACAGAGACACCAGAAATGCCGCGATAACGCTTGCCATTAACGTGGTTTGGCGCAACGCGCCCACCGCTGCCAGTGCTTCGGTCTCTTCAATTTTCGCAGACATTAGCCACTCAACACCGGCGACTTCCATTTTCCCCGCCGAGACCAGATACGATTTGCCGTCGATGCTGGTGCGAGCCGTACCACTGCCCGACCGCAGCGCTTCTTGCAAAGCATTGGGATTGATGGATTCCACCAAAATTGTGTTTTCCTCAACAAACCGGGACTGGGAGCGATAAACGCCGTCGCTGCCGACGATCAGTGCTTCGCCCGTCTCACTCAAACCCGCCGCGTCGAGCATAATGCTGTTGATGTTGTCCACCGGCATCTGGAATACCAGTGAGCCGATAACTTCACCATCCAGATAGACCGGTGACGCCACAAATGAGGCAGCGGCGTTATAGGAGGGAAAATAGGCTTCGAAGTCGACCAGCACAGATTGACCCGGCCGCAACTGAAGTGACTCACGCACAACGCTCGCAAAGTTCGTCCCGCGATACGGACCGTCAAACAGGCTCGTGCCGTAGTCCAGTTCTTTGTACACCGAATACACAACGTTGCCGGAGCTCGCGTCTACTAAGAAAATATCGTAGAAGCCGAAGCGCTCCAGATAGTCGCGAAACTGCGGATGAAAGCGCTCATGAATCTGATCGTACTGGGTACCATTGCCGGCTTTGTCCAGTCGTTCTTTTTGTCCCAACGGGTTCGGATTGTTGGCAATGTATTCGGCTTGAGCGACGCGCGACGCCTCGCTCTTTGGGATGTAGGTGGATGCGTTAACGCTCTCGCCGCGGCGTTGCTGATATTCCGCTGCAAAGCCACCGCTGTAGTAAGCGCTCAGACGCGAATCCATTTCCTGTAAATCCGTCGCGCCCAGCGCAAGCTCGGCGCCAATCGAACCAAACGTCGTGCGAAAACCGCTCATAGCTTCCACGGTGCTCAGATTGGTGGCCAGCGTGCTGTTTTGATCCAGTACCTGGTGGAGATAGTTTTCGGCGTGCGACTGGCGACTGTTACGCACAGCGGTAAGCTGCGCGTAGCCGCGTTCGGTGAGCGCGTCACTCGCCTGCAGTTGGAAAATGAAGCCGGTGATGACAATCGGGGCTAGGCCGGCAAGCAGCAGCGCGCCGATTAGCAATCGTTTCAGTGAAATGGTTGAATTCATCAAAAGTATCTCTTCAATAGCGGGTGGCTGTCGGGTCACTTACTGGCAGTTAGCGACAAGACGCCCGAAACATTTACAACGTCACAGCTGAACTGTGACTAATTCGACGGCATCATCTTCTGTGCCGAATGTTGAGCCACGGCAATCAGATCGTAATCAGCGGCGGTATCGATGGGCAGAACCGTGGCGATTTTCTCAAGAAAGCCAGGGTCGTGAATAGCCGGTTCCTCGAGCGCTGCACCTCCCATATCAAGGAGGTAATTGGCGTAGGCCACCAGCGCAACCGATTCCAGTTCATCATCGGGACAGGCAAGATCATGGTGATGCGCGATGGCCAGTGCGATCGATTCGGGCATGCCCCACTGGCGCGCAAGCGCCGCACCCACCTGAGCATGATCAAACCCGAGTCTGTCGCGCTCTTTTACATACAACGGCTCGTCTTCCTCGAAGATGCCCGCTTCAAGCACCTCCATCATGACGTCCTCGCAGGCGCTGAACATGATCAAGGTGCCAATGTCATGCAAAAGACCCGCGGTAAACGCCGTGCTGGTATCAATCGCCATTTTTTTGGCAAGTTCTTCGCATAACGTTGCCGTTGTAAGACTGTGGATCTGAAATTGCGAGATGGTCATCAAACGTGTCTGGACCTTCGAAAATTCGCCCAAAGCGCCGACCGCAATCGCGATTCGCGATACTTCGCGAAAACCCATCCAGGTGACCGCTCGATTGATGTCGCTGAAATTTCCCCGATTCGCGTATATCGGGCTGTTGGCCACGCGCAAAACACGGGCGCCAAGTGCAACGTCGGACTCTATAACATCCGCGAGCGCCTCAATCGGCGTCCTTGGATCATGCGACATCTCTAGTACCCGCATGGCCGCCCGCGGGATCTTGATCGCAGCTTCAGCGTGGGCCAAGACGCTTTCCATTGTATTTTCCATAATTTGCCTGTGACCTAAAAAGGCTTCTATTCCATTAGATGTAGTCGTTAGCGGTATGGCGCGCCAAAACCTTAGGAAAAAAAAATGCTCAACTTTGATGCGCCGGCGCCGCTATAGCCCTTACCCCGATCATTGGAAGGAGCCTCCATGGCCCAGTCAGCGACACCGTCGCGAAACAAGGTCCTGCCTCAATCGCTGCCCGACGCTGATCTGGCTGCGTTTCAGAGGATTGCGATGGAAATGACCGGCATCAAGCTCGATGATGCCAAGCGCTCCATGATCTACACGCGGTTCTTGCGTCGCTTACGCACGCTGCAGATGACGACGTTCGACCAATACCTTCAACACGTCCAAAGCGGCGCGTCTGAGGAAGTCGAAGAGTTCATCAATACGATTACGACCAATCTGACGTATTTCTTCCGCGAACCGCACCACTTCGAATTTTTACGCAGCGATGTTGTGCCGGATCTTTTTCACAAGCCGGGTCGTGCCGGCGCCGTACGCGTTTGGTCCGCGGGCTGCTCATCGGGTGAAGAGCCTTATAGTATTGCGCTAAGCCTCGCCGAAGAGGGTTTGACCGGCGCGGCAGATTATCGACTGCTGTGCACGGATATCGACACGGAAATGGTCGGTGCCACGAGGGCCGGTGAATTCAAGCTCAGCAACGTGCGCGGTCTTGACGACTCGCTACGCAGCAGGTGGTTTAAAGACGATGGCAACGGCACCCTACTCGCCAACGACGCCCTGCGTCAGGGCATGATGTGCAAGCAGCTCAACCTGTTTGGCAATTGGCCCGTGCGACCGGGCATCGATATTATTTTCTGTCGCAACGTGCTGATCTATTTTGAGAAGCCGCATCAGGAACAGATCATCAACGGATTTGCCCAAAAGCAAAATCCCGGAGCGTATATGTTTTTGGGACATTCGGAGTCACTACGCGGCTTTGATCATCTCTATGAACGTGTCGCCAACACCGTGTACAAGCGAGTTTAAATGAGCGCAGCGGCTGCAGTCCTCCCACCCACACTGCCGGAAAGCGGTGAAGCGAAGCGTTTTGTCGAACGCGGCAGCGGGTCATTAATCGCCAAGGTTTTGCCCGGCAAATTTTATGTAACGAACCAGCAAGAGAGCATTGTCACCGTCTTGGGCTCGTGCATAGCGGCCTGCGTCCGTGACCCGGTAGCGGGCATCGGTGGCATGAATCATTTCATGCTTCCGGTTGGCGACGCTCAGCGCGCGGAGAGTTGGGGTCAGGAGCACTCCTCTGAAAATCGTTTTGGCAACTACGCCATGGAAAATTTGATTAACACCATCTTGAAACATGGCGGCTCCAAGAGCCATCTCGAGGTGAAAATTTTTGGTGGCGGACACGTCCTTGATATCAGCAGCGACGTGGGAGCTAAGAACGCTCGCTTTGCCATTGAATATCTGGAGGTGGAGGGCTATCGCATGGTGAGCAGCGACACCGGCGGTACGTTTGCGCGCAAGATTATTTACGATCCGCTCAGTGGTCGCGTGCGTCTCAAGCGTATTCGCGAAGTCTACAACGGCTACATCGCGACACAAGAGCGTCAATTGTTGCAGTCGCCTGCGCCAAACCCAGAAGCGGGTACCATCGAGTTGTTCGACTAGCGCGACAAAAACAGTGCAATCTGGCGGCTCAACTGCGCTACCATTGAACCATGCGATACCGACTCGAAGACGGCAAAATGGTGGAGGCCTACGGCTCTACAGAACCGTGGCTATGGTTTACGGTGGTCTTGAGTCTGCTCATTGGCGTCGCGCTGTCCTGGCTGGCATGGCGCGGCAAGCAGCGTTGGCTGCTGGTTTGGAGCGTGGGTCTTGTGCTCTCCAGCATCGTCTACGGTGGTTACGAATGGCTGTACGCCTGAACGCCAGAAAACCCTCTTTTTAAGGCAACGGGATAAACTCGTCCTCGCCCGGCACCGCGTCAAAACGCCTCTCGCGCCAGTCGTCTTTGGCTTGCACAATACGCGCCTGCGATGAGGACACAAAGTTCCACCAAATGTGGCGCTTCTCGAGCGTCTCTCCGCCAATGACCATCACCTTCGCATCCGTTACCGCCCGCAACACCAGTGGCTCCGCATTTTCGGCAAGCGCAAGCTCACCATGCGCAAATTCTTGCGCGTTGATCTCAACACCTCCGGACACCACGTAGGCGCCCATTTCATCTACAACGCAAGGTAGCGTTAGCAACGCGCCTGCCGCGAGACTGACGTCGAGGTACAGCATTTCGGCGCGAGTCTGCACCGGCGAACGGTGACCAAACGCCTGGCCGATGATGAGCGTGATCGCGGCGCCTTGTTCTGTAAAACGCGGTAAATCCACGGCTGGATAGTGCTTGAATTCAGGGGCACACTCTTCGTCGGCCAGCGGCAATGCCATCCACGATTGAATGCCATGCAGCTTGGCGTGTTTGTCGAGATCGTCGCCGGCGCGTTCCGAGTGCACAATTCCGCGGCCTGCGGTCATTAAGTTAACGGCACCGCGCTCTATCGATTGCACGACGCCCAAACTATCGCGATGCATGATTTTGCCATCAAACAAATACGTAACCGTCGCAAGCCCTATATGCGGGTGCGGGCGCACGTTGATGCCCTCCCCTGGGGCAAATTCAGCGGGCCCCATGTGATCAAAGAAGATGAACGGCCCCACTTTTTGGCGCTCGCTGGCCGGCAACACGCGGCGCACGGTAAAACCGCCGAGATCTTTTGGACGCGAAGATAGTCTTTGCACGATAATTCCCACCCTATTCCGGTATGCGCTGTCCCGCCCAGTCAAACACCTGCCCGCTGTCTTGGGGGCGCAAACCATCGAGCACGTTGAGCAATTGACGTGCGGCGCGATCGCTTGCGAACAACTTGCCCTCTGGCACATTACGCTGGAATGGCTTCGACAGCGTGGTGTCCACAGTGCCCGGATGCAGGCCCGCGACGATGACGCCTGGATGCTTACGACGCATCTCAATGGCCATCGTTTTGAGCACCATGTTTAACGCGGCTTTGGAGGCACGGTAGCTGTACCAGCCGCCCAGTCGATTGTCGCCAATACTCCCCACACGTGCGGACAACGCCGCAAACACGGTGCGTTCGCCTGCACGCAAATGTTGGCTGAAGTAACGTGCGACCAACGCCGGACCGACCGTATTGATCGCCAACACCTCCAGCATGTTGTCTGCCTTGATTTGACCTAATGATTTTTCCGGCCGCAGCCCGTCGGCGTGGTGCAACAGACCGCTCGTCACAATGACGCCGTCCAAAGGCACCTCGATTTGCTGTGCCGCTGCATCAATGCTGCGCTCCACGCTCAGGTCGATCTGCAATGAAATTACCCCCGCTTGGTGCCCGGCTGTGAGCTGGCGACTGAGTGCGTAGACGCGAGTCACGTCCTCACGTTTTGCAAGCTGATCCACCATGGCCCGGCCAATGCCGCCCGACGCCCCGACAATGCAGATGTTTTTTCCCATGCCGCTAGCCCGTGCGTTTGAGCGCGTGCTTTGGGTCCCGGTCGCGCAAAAATTCTACGCGGACACAGTCGACCAGTTTCTCCACCAGGTCGCTGTTGCGCTGTGTGGAGGCATACAGGTTAATTTTGATATCAGGCAACGCGGGCAGCACGCCATAGGGCACCAGGTCACAGCCGGTCACCACACTCGGCCCAATGATCGGCGTCACGGCCAGGCCCGCGGCCACAATGGCATTGACCGTTTCATCGGTGTCGGTGTCCACCACGAATTCCCACGGCACGCCGGCCGCATCCAGTGTGTCGATGGCATCCTGTCGCAGCGCGCACTGATTGACCGTGGCCAGCGGCAGCGGCCGTTGGCGCGCGGCCAAACCGTCTGCGGCCGCCAGCCAGCGATGTTCGGCCGTGACCAGTGTCGCGCCACCCCGAGAGACGCGTTTTTCAGTGGTCAAAATGGCGTCGATTTCGCCCGCCTGCCACTGGCGTTTTAGCGCCAACGTTAGCGAGGTCACCAAATTGAGTTTGACCCGCGGATAATCCTCGCGCATGCGTCTGAGTACGTGGGGCACATGGGGATGGACCACATCGATAGGTACGCCCAGGGTGAGTTCGCCCTCAAAATCGCCGCTGGTCAGTCGTGACCATGTCTCGTCGTTTAAAGCCAGCAGTCGCCGTGCATAGCTCACCAGCTGCTGCCCCGTCGCGGAGAGCACAACGCCGCGACCCTCACGATGCAGCAGCTTGGTATCAAACGTTTGCTCGAGACGTTTGATCTGCATGCTGACGGCTGATTGCGTCAGGTGGTGTTGTTGCGCGGCCTTGGTCACGGTGCGTGTATCGGCAATCGCAACCAAAGAGCGCAGCGCGCCGATATCCAAATTTCGCATTGGCGACTCCTGTTGATGGCAGTCATGAAGAAATAGCGATGTTTTTACCCGCTGCTCGTCGGCATCATACATCAGCAATTACAATTATTAGTCTTTAATAGATCAATATTGATGATGGGAGAGATCATGATCACCAATCAATTTAGCGTGCCGTGGGCCGTTGACCCGACGTTTCGAATCCACCAGAGTGCGCCGCTATGATCTCACAACAATGGACTTGTGCATTCCTGAGCACAGAAAACGTGCGTCCCGACATCGTTGATGATCACCACGCTATTGAGCCGCTCACAAAGCTCGGTGTCGCGATTGAGACGCACCCATGGCGCGCTGAGAATATTGACTGGGCGCGATTTGATCTTGTGATCGTACGCTCGACGTGGGATTACCATGAGCACGTCGATGAGTTCTTTGCTGCCCTGGAACAAATAGAAGCCTGCGGCGCTCGCCTTGCCAACCCCCGCGAGGTCATGCACTGGAACCGTCAAAAAACCTACCTCGCCGACCTGGAGCGCCGTGGCGTTCCAATTGTAGAAACCGTCTTCGGCGAACACCTGAATCCAGAGAAGCTCGACGAACTGGTAACGCGCTTTGCGACGCAAGAATGGATCGTCAAACCGCAGATCAGCGCGAGCGCGCACGGCGTGTTCCGTTTGTCCGGGGCACCTACCAGCACTCAGCGGCAGCAAATCCTCGAGACATTTGCGCGGCAGGGTTTTCTCGCCCAGCCGTTCGTCGAGGATGTGGTGGCGTCGGGTGAGTATTCCCTGTTCTATTTCGATGGGGCTTACAGTCACTGCATTTTAAAAACGCCCTGTGCGGGCGATTTTCGTGTGCAGGAAGAGTACGGCAGCGACATTCGAGCCGTAACGCCGGAGCCGTCATTGGTGGCAACCGCCGAACAAGTGAGGGCGCAGCTGCCTGCGGAGAATCTTTACGAGCGCATCGATTTGGTACGTGATGCAAACGGCCGCTATGCGGTCATGGAGGTAGAGCTGATCGAACCGTCTTTGTACCTGCGTACGCATCCCGCGGCCGGCACGCAGTTGGCCGAGGCCATCGTGCGTTGGCTTAAACGCGACTAGTCGACCGGCGTATCCGCGCCCGGGATGCGCCCTGCCCCGGCAAAGCGTTCAGAATAATAGGGCTCTTGCAGCGATGCGGATTGCACGCGCTTTCCGCTGGAGGGCGCGTGAACAAATCGGCTATCGCCCAGATAGACGCCGACATGATTGTCTTTGCCCTCGATATCAAAAAACACCAGGTCCCCTTTACGTAGGGCCTGCCGCGAGATGTCACGCGCGACCTTACGCTGTTGCGAGGTGGTCCGCGGGACGCGCAATTTAGCCTGCGCGTACGAAAATTGAACCAGTCCGCTGCAATCGAACCCCTCCAGGTCGGCCCCGCCCCAGCGGTACGGAGTGCCGATCATGCGCTCGGCCATGACCGCCGCCGCGTCCCCGCGACGGGGCGCAACCGCGACGGTCGTCGGGGCAATTGGCCGACGGCTTGCGGGTGCCGGTACCGCAACCGGGCGCGGCGCGGCCGTTGGCGGCACTTGCACGGGCTCCCATGAGCAACCACCGAGCACCACTGCCAACACAATAATTGGGAACACAAACCGTTTCATCGCTCAACTGCACCTGCAATGCTTTACACTGCGAAGCCTACCAAAGTGGAGTGAACCTCTCCTGAACGCCGATCACACCAGTCAGTGGGTACCTGGGCCATGACGCGCTCAAACCGACCCGAACCGGCCTTGACCCCCAGTGCCGTCACCATCGTCGTGGCCTGTGTCATGGCTTTTCTGGCCAAAAAATACACGGGATTTGCGATGCTGCGCGAATTCGCCCTGTGGCCGATGAGTTTCGCTCGACCCGGAGCGTCACATTTCGAGCTGTGGCAATTCGTCACGTACGGTTTTTTCCACATCAGCTGGCCACATCTTATTTTTAACATGCTGGCGCTGGTGACCATCGGTTGCGTTCTGGAAACGCTCTGGGGCAGCACAAAATTTGTTGTGTACTATTTGTTTTGCGTGATCGTGGCCGGCATCGTGCAAATTTTCTTTAGCAGTCTTGGGTTTGGCGGCAGCCCGGTCGTGGGTGCATCGGGCGGTGTCTTTGGTTTGCTGATGGGCTATGCGCTCAAATATCCGCGCGAGATTATTCTGCCGCTGATCCCGCCTATTCCCATGTGGGCCAGTGCGTTGGTCGTAATCTACGGGGTGGCCGCTTTGGTGTTGGGCCTAACCGGAAAGGGTCCCTATGTTGCCCATTTCGCCCATCTGGGCGGCATGCTCGGTGGCTTCCTGCTCATCTGGCTGGCGCCGCGTACGTTTAACGTCCGCTGAGTTTATGTGTCACCGAGTCGCGCCTGCAGTGAGGCCAACACCGATTCAAGTTCCGCTACGCGTTCTTCCAGCACGTTGATACGATTGGTGGCCGACTGCGGCGCCTGTGTCGGTCCCAGTTCATCGGCCGGTGCCGCTACCGGTTCGTCGTCGCCCAACAGATGCGCGTAACGACTTTCGCGCCGCCCGACCTCACGCGCCAAACGCAAAACAAACGGGCCGTCATCCCGACTGGCCAAGCCCTCGAGTGTCGCGGTGACCTCGTTCACGTCGGCAAATTCATGCAAACGGCCGCTGCGGCTGCGCAGTTCACCCGCGGTCTGCGGACCGCGCAACATCAAAAGACACACCACCGCCAATTCGCCAGGCTCAAAATGCAGCGTGCCAAATTCGGTGTTGCAAAAACGCTGGCGATGTTTGGTAACGCGGCTGCCGTATTCCGTGCGCATGCTAATCAGATAGTTTTGCTCCATGCTCGCCACGGTCTTCTGCACCTCGCTTTCGGCCAGCTGCAGCACCGGGTCGCGATTGCTCTTTTGATTGCAGGCACTGACCAATGATTTGAGTGTCAATGGATACTGATCCGGCGTCGTGACCTGCTTTTCAAGCAGCGCTCCGAGAATGCGAACTTCCGTGGTGGTTAATTCAAAACTCATGTTTTCATTGTGCCTTGTTAGGAGCGTGTAGACAGACGAGCGCGAATTTCCTCGCGTGCTTCTGCAAGAATCGAATCGCGATCCAGACTGTCGAGAATATCCTGCACCACCTGCTTCGGCCCGCCATCGCCCCAGGACTTGCCCTGTGCCAAATAGCGATCGGCCACCTTGCCGACCACGTAGGTGCTGTACCACGCGATGGCGCCTTGAATGCTGGCGGTGACCACGGTCGACAGACCGCCAGTACCAAGCTTCATGGCACTCGAGATAAAATGCACGGCCCAGACCGTGCCCATCAGCGCTGCGGCCTGACCGATCACCACTTTCACAATGGCGCCGGCCTCGCGTTCGCTGATCGGAATGCCGTACAGCTGTGACAGATGACGCACCATGCCGATATCGATCAGCGCGGCGGCAAACAGATCGGCCACCGGGACAGGATTGACGGCCACGGCCAGGCCCTTGCCAAGGCAGTACATGCGCACCACTTTTTCCGCGAGCTGACGACGCGCCTCCAAAATACGTTGCCCTACTTTGTCGCTCAGATCGCCGGCAAACAAGCTGGCGTTCAATGCGGCTAATGTCTTGCCTTCTTTTTCCAGCACGCGCCACAGTCGTTCGGTCAACACGGCAACATCCGGCTTGGCCTTACGCTCGGAGCGGGTTTCGTTGCCCGCGCTGTCCACGCGAATCACCACCTCTGGCGCCGGATCAGCGGCCGTGGTCACAATGTTGCGGGGATCCACAAGACCTTCGCTGTGCTTGGTCAGCACCTGCAGCAACGACGCGCGCTCCTGCTCTGAGTAACGATCAATTTTGTTCAGCACGAGAATGACCGGGCGTGACAAGCTGCTGATCATTTTCAGCGCTTCAGCCTCGGAACTGGTCAGATCGCTGTCGACCACAAATAGCACCAGATCCGCGCGCCCCACCACCTCGCGCGCCAACGCCTCACGATCCTCGCCATGGGCCTCGTCGATGCCCGGCGTGTCGATAAAAAAGACGCCTTGATCTTCAACTTCGTGCCACTGGCCCATATCGGCATGGGTGGTTTCACCGTGCAACGGACTCACGCTAAAACGCTCCTTGCCAAGGAGCGCGTTGAGCAACGATGACTTGCCGGTGCTGACGCGCCCGAACGCGGCGATGTGAACATGGCCGTTTTCGAGCTTATCGAGCATGGCTTTTACTTGTGCATAGTCGCCCGACAGCGTTTCACGTACACCGCCGGGAAGGCGCGGATCGTCAATCAGCTCGCGCAGGCTTTCGCGTGCCAGCGTGAGATGCTTGTCGCCGCTACTGGTCGTCGGATCGAGGTCGTTCGATGGCGATGCGAGCCACCTGCCGAACACTCTTTTCCATATGCTCACTGAGACTTCCCTCAAACGCTGACGCGGCTGCGTCAGGTACAAATTCACCACGTTCGGCCAGAGACTGCGCGAGCGAACGGCCCAGCGCATCAAAGATCAAACCGTAGGCCACCGCATGTACCAGACCACCGGCGACGGTGCCGATACCGGGAAAGGCTTTGAGCCCGTTGCCGGCCACGGCCAGCGACAACGGCAGTGCCTTGCCCACTCGGCTCTGGCTCATACTTAGAAATTCTTCCACGTCCATATCACGCACCGAGGCGCCCCACAGCGCGCTAAGGTCGCGGGTCATGGCGGTACCAAGATAGCCCTGAATCACGATGTCGGAGCCGGGACTAATGGCCGCTAACGCGCCAATAACCGCCTTACGCGTGTAACCGCGCACGATCGCTTCGGCGCGTTGCTCTCGATACGCCGCCTGCGCCGCATCGAGCTTTTCATCGGCCAGGCGAAAGACGGCTTGATCGCGCAGCAAGGTGAGTTGATCCGGATCGCGCGCCAGCATTTCGCGGACGGCAAGCTTCAGTGGCTGCAAATCAGGCGCGCGTTCACGCTCCACCTGCTGTTCGCGGCCCTCGGCATCCACCAGTGTCACGTTTTCCGTGCCACCGGCCGCGACGGTCACCACGGCAGTTCGCACGCCATTGCTGCCCAATTCGCTCACGCGTTGGTTGAGTTTGTCCTGAATGGTTTTGCGTTGCTCGGCCGAGTAACGATCCATCTTGTTCAGCACAATAATTGTGGGCTTATCCAAATCGTGGAGTTCTTGCACGGCGTGCTGCTGCTGACGAGTCAAATCGCCGTCGCAAACATAAAGCACGACATGCGCCCGCAAGGCTTCTTCGCGCGCCACTTTATCAAGACTATCGCCTGCCGCCCCGGTGCCCGGAACGTCCGTCAGCATCACAGCACCGCTGCCCGCGTCCTCCCAGCGGAACTGCCGGATATCTACCGTGGAACCGCCGACCACAGAGGTGACCACATTCGCTTGTGGCATCAACGCCTTGATCAAGGTGCTCTTGCCGGCGCTAATTTCGCCAAACACACACAGGTGCACCGTGTTGGTTTCGCGTCGCCGCTTAAGTTCGTGCAACTCATGTTGCGCTTGATCCGTGAGGGCGCCACGCTGCTCGGCCGCGCCCATTTTCTCACGCAGTGTCGACTCGGTTAAAGGCTTCGACTTGCGTGTGGTCTCACCACCGCGACGCGGCACCACAAACCGCCAGACCAGCCAGATGCACAAACACACGACAAACGCGCCGGCCGCAACAAATGCATAGCGCAGCAGTGCAGGCCCCGCTTCGAGGCGCGCCCAGACGTTGAGCGCCGATTCGCTGACAAACAACAGTCCGGCCGACAGCCCGATTAAAAGAATGACGATAGCGAGGGCAAAGAACAGCCGAATGGCGCGATCCATCTTCACAACGCAGAACCGCTCAAGTCCAACTCGACCATACCGGTCGCACGGACCGAGGTAGTGCCGGACCACGCCCGAGATCGGCCCAGCGCTGATCGCGGTGATGGAAATCGGATCCGCGTGACGCCAACAGTTCGGCCTCATTGCACAAGTCTGCCAACACCCGGGTCTGCGCTTCCTGCTGCAAGCCCGACACCACTTCGAGTGCCGCGCCGCCGGCAGTCTTAAAATCGGCGACGAGCGCGCGCAATTTGGTGGCAGTCAGTCCGTACTTGCCGGGGTGCGCAAGCACGGCCACGCCGCCCGCCTGTGTGATCCAGCGAATGGCCTCGTCCATCTGCGGCCAGGCGGTGCGCACGTCACCCACTTTGCCCGTGCCCAAATACTTTTTGAACGCTGTGGCCATATCGGGCACAACGCCGTGCTCCACCAAAAATGCCGCAAAATGCGGACGACCGATCACAGCGCCATTCGCGTGCCGGCGAGCGCCTTCGAGCGCGCCTTCAATACGCCGACGTGCAAGCCGATGCGCGATGCGCTCCGCGCGCCGCTTGCGCGCTTGCCATTGCAGCATCAATGGCTCACGCAGGCGAGTGTCAGACAAATCCACGTTCAGACCAAGGATGTGCACATCGCGACGCTGCCAGGCGGCGGAAACCTCGAGACCCGGAATCAGCATGGGTGCATCGGGCACCTGTCCGAGGGCGTCGCTGTACGCCGCCAGGGTGTCGTGATCGGTAATTGACAGCATCTCCACGCCGCGCTCCACGGCAAATTGCAGCAGCTCGACGGGCGACAAACTGCCGTCCGAGCAGGTGGTGTGGGTATGCAGATCGATGTTGGGGCCAGTCATTGTGCTCAAGCGTACCAGTTATCGGCAGAAACGACCCGCTAACACCACATAAAGCGCTGCGATGGCGGACGCGAATCACGTACACTCCCGCGCATGGATAAGGCACTTGAAACCCTGCGCACCGTTTTCGGCTATGACGAATTTCGTCATCACCAACGGGCGGTCATCGATGCGGTGATGGAAGGTCGTGACGCTCTGGTGGTGATGCCCACCGGCGGCGGCAAATCCCTGTGCTATCAAATCCCGTCACTTTTGCGTGAGGGTGTCGGCATCGTGGTGTCGCCGCTGATCGCACTGATGCACGATCAGGTCCATGCACTGGCACAATTGAACATCGCCGCGGATTTTCTCAACAGCACGCAGTCGCAGGCCGAGCAGCAACGCGTGTGGCAAGCGCTGCACGCCGGTGAGATCAGCTTGCTCTACGTGGCACCTGAACGATTAATGCAGGCGGCCACGTTCGAACGCTTGCAGCAAATCCCGCTGGCGCTTATTGCTATTGATGAGGCGCACTGCGTGTCCCAATGGGGCCATGATTTTCGTCGCGACTACCTGAATCTGCATCGTCTGGCCGAGCCGTTTCGCGGCGTGCCGCGCGTGGCCCTCACCGCGACCGCAACGCCACGTACGCGTGAAGACATTGTGGCCAATTTGCAGCTGGACGACGCGCAACAATGGGTCGCGGGATTCGATCGCCCGAACATTCGCTATCGAGTGCACGTCAAAACAGATGCTCGCCGTCAGCTTGCGGGGTTTCTTGAGCGCTTTGACGGTGCGTCGGGCATCGTCTACGCGCTGTCACGCAAGAAGGTCGAGAGCACGGCCGAGTGGCTTAGCGGCCGCGGACTCAACGCTCTGCCCTATCATGCTGGTCTTGATGCGTCCGTGCGGGCAGAAAATCAGCATCGCTTTTTGCATGAAGACGGCGTTGTCATGTGCGCGACCATTGCGTTTGGCATGGGCATTGATAAACCCGACGTGCGTTTTGTGGCACACCTTGATCTACCAAAAAGTGTCGAGGCCTATTATCAGGAAACCGGCCGCGCCGGTCGCGACGGGCAGCCTTCCGAGGCCTTTATGGTTTACGGCTTGCAGGACGTGGTGCGGCTGCGGCAGATGGTGGATGAATCCGATGCCAACGATCAGCACAAACACTCGGAACGGGCCAAGCTTGATGCCCTGTTGGGCTGGTGTGAGAGCACGCAGTGTCGGCGGCGTGGCCTGCTTGGCTATTTTGGCGACGAGCTCAATGAAGACTGCGGCAACTGCGATGTCTGTTTGTCGCCGCCGGAAGTCTATGACGGCAGTGTCGAAGCGCAGAAGCTGCTGTCGGCCATTTATCGCACCGGACAGCGCTTCGGTGCGGGTCATGTGATCGACGTTTTACTGGGCAAAACCACCGACAAAGCCGCGCAGCACGGACACGACACGCTAAGCGTGTTTGGTTTGGGCGCGGACATCGATGCCAATCAGTGGCGGTCTATCGTGCGTCAACTCATCGCGCTTGGGTTTATTTCAGCCGATGCGCAACGCTACGGCGCGCTGGTGCTCAAAGAACCCTGCCGCGCTTTACTACGCGGCGATCACGAACTGTCGTTGCGCAAGGATATCAAGGCGCCGCGCGGTTCACGTCGTCGGAGCAGCGCGCCGGTCGCCAATTTGGATCCAGCGCAAACTGAGTTGTTCGAGCTGTTGCGCGGCACACGAGCTATTTTGGCGAGCGAAAACGCCGTGCCGGCCTACGTAATTTTTCACGATGCCACGCTGGTTCAAATGGCCACGCGACAGCCGCAGACGGAAGATGAGCTTCTGGCGCTAAGTGGCATTGGACAGGCCAAACTCGAACGCTACGGCGAGGCCTTTCTTGAAGTGGTAGCTGAGTACGTAAATGGGCGCTAGCCGTTTAGTGCCGACATCATCGCGGTAATCTCTTCTTTCGAGTCTTCCATTATTTTGGCGTAGGAATCGGGCGTTAGATCCACGCGTCGAAACGGCTGGCAAGTCTCGAAGTCAAAATCGGCAATGGTTTTATTCTCAAGCTGATTGCTGAGTATGTTTGCCGCGCACAACACATCGGGCAATCCGACGTTGGAACTGGGTGCAATATCGGAATCTTCGTGCAGCGCCACGGCATCGATGAGAGGCTGGGCAAACTCCCAATTCTCAACAATGGACTGGCTGATCGCAACGTGCCACGTGTCCAGCAGCTCGTTAATGCTGTCGTCGTCGCTGAAAAGCTCGGGGTAGGATTCAATCTTGGTCAGAATGTACAGCTTGCCGACGTCGTGAATGAGCCCGACAAACATGGCTTCATCCGGATCAACGCCCGCACAATTTTGTGCCAACGCACGGGCGATGGCCGACACATGCACACTGTGATTCCACAGATCGTTGAGATGCGTCTTGAGTTCGGCAACGCTGCGCGAATCCATAAGATTTTGCATGGCAAAAGACACCGCCAACGTGCGGATGGCGATGTGTCCCAGACGGCCCACGGCGCGAGGTACGTCTAAGATAGCGCCACCGCGTGAATTGGCGGCCGAGTTCGCCATTTTCAATACGCGACTGGCGAGACCTGGTTCACTGCTGACCACACGTGCGACGGTCGCCGAGCTCGCATTGTCATCTTCGAGCACCCGCTTCACCTTCATCGCGATATCCGGAAACGACGGCAAGTCGACCGTTCCCTTATTGAGCTCGCGCGTCAGCTCGGTCACAAAATTGAAGGCCGCCATGGTCGCGGACGCTTCTGGCGAAGGGGCCTCGGTGGGTGTGTTTTCGGTTGCCGTCTGCATGGATGTAATGCCTCTTATTTGCACGATGCACGCGTCTGGGCGCGCGGCCGGTCAATCGTTTAGCGACCGCGATCAGCGGGACTTGAGGCCGGTGTTATGATCGCGACCATGAACAGGATCGAACGCACTCAGGGGGCGCAAACCCTACTCCAGGAGGTCTACGGCATGGTGGGCAGCGCGACAGGGCTGCCGGGCGAACAGGACCTTAATTTTCGCATCGAGATTGACGGTGAAACCCGCTACGTTCTGAAGGTCATGCACGCAGGCTGCGAGCCGGCGCTTGTGGCATTGCAGTGCGCCATGTTGGAGGCATTGAACAATAATGCCGGCTGTCGTGTCGCCAAGCCCGTACGCACGAAGGCACGCGAGACGGTTGCGAGCGTTCAGTGGGGCGGCGAGACGCGTCTGGTCTGGATGGTCGATTACCTGCATGGCCGGATTATGGCCTCCGTCGCACCGCTTGCAGGCACCCAGCTGCGCGCGCTGGGACGCTATGCCGCGAACATGAGCCTGGCGCTCGCCGCGTTTGATCACCCGGCGTTGGACCGTGAATTGAGCTGGAACCTTACGGCCGCCGCAGACCACGCTGATTCCGTCGCCTGCGTGGATGTGGATGTGCGCGATGAGGTAGCCAGCGTCCTCGGAGAATTCACAGCTCGGTGGCAGGCGCAATTGTTGCAGCGTCCTGCTCAGGCCATTCACAACGACATTAACGATCACAATGTGGTGCTGAGCGAGACCGACGACGCGATTGCCGGACTCATTGATTTTGGTGATGCTGCGCGCCAACCGGTGATCTGTGAGCTGGCCATCGCGTGCGCGTACGCCGCGATGGGGCACGACGACGCCATGGCCGCGTGCTGCGCGGTTGTCGCCGGGTTTTGCGCAGTACGGCCGCTTCCAGCGGCCGATCTGGCGTTGCTGCTGCCCCTAATTATGACGCGCCTGGCAGTCAGTCTGTGTGTATCAAGTCGGCGTCGTGCTGAGGGCGACGCAGACGCCTATGCCGAGGTCAGCCACGCTGCGGCAAAAGCTCTGCTGCAACGCCTGCGTGATCGAGATCAAGGTGTCGCGCACGTGCGGCTGCGAATGGCGGCTGGCCTCCCCGGCGTGGCGAGCCGTGCCGATGTGCTGGACTATCTGGCCACCACTAAAATGCACGCGGCTATGGAGGTAACCGATGCCCCGGTGCTTGATTTAGGCGTTGGCAGTACGCTGCTTGGGGCGGACCCGGCCGCGGGCAGGCTCGAACCGCTAACACAGCACATCAACACGTTTATGCAACAGCACAACGCGACCGCGGCATTGGGGCGCTATCTCGAGCCTCGGATGTTGTATCAGAGCGCTTCTTTTGGCGCCCAGCAACATGCCTGTGACGAACGCCGAACCGTGCATTTGGGCATTGACGTTTTCGCAGCGGCGGGCAGCGTCGTCGCGGCGCCCTTGCCGGCAGTGGTGCACCGTGTCACGCGGATAGATTTGCCACTGGACTACGGGCCGTTGGTGATTCTCAAGCACCAAACGCCCGAGGGCACCGACTTTTACTCGCTCTACGGCCATCTTGAAGCAAACAGTTTGCTTCACCTCAAAGAGGGCCAGACGCTCAGCGCCGGGGAGCACTTTTGTCGCGTTGGCGCGCCGCCAGAAAACGGCGGCTGGCCGCCCCACTTGCACCTGCAGCTTATTATTGACGATCTCGGTCTGTGCGAAGCGTTTCCGGGTGTGTGTTCGCCTTCGGACACGGCGGCTTTGCGCGCATTGAGCCCCAATCCCGCGATAATGCTGGGGCGCGAAGACAACGCGCTGGATGCAAGCGCAGATGATGCGGCATTGATCGAGCGTCGCCGTCAGCTGGTGGGGACATCACTGTCGCTGTCCTACGCCGAGCCGCTGCACATCGTGCGCGGCTTTGGTCCCTATCTGTACGACGCGCAGGCGCGCGGCTATCTGGATTTTTACAATAACGTGGCGCACGTCGGGCATTCCCATCCACACGTGGTGGACGCCGTTCAACGCCAGGTCGGTTTACTCAATACCAACACCCGCTATTTGCACCGCCAGATGCTGGATTACGCTGAACGCCTCACCGCACGGCTGCCAGAACCGCTGGAGGTTTGTTTGTTCGTGAATTCGGCCTCTGAGGCGAACGAACTGGCTCTGCGCATGGCGCGACAGGTGACGGGGCGCCGCGACATGATGGTCGCCGCGGATGCCTACCACGGGCACACCAGCGCGCTGATTGACATGAGTCCGTACAAATACAACGGCCCCGGCGGCGCGGGTCCTACTGACTGGGTGCACGAGGTGCCCGTGGCCGATGACTATCGCGGACCTTACAAGCGCGGTGAGGCAGACGTTGGCAAGCGCTACGCCGCTCACGTCGAGCAGCTGCTCCCCACGCTGGATCGTGAACATGCGTGTGCCGGCTTTATTGCCGAAACGCTGCCGAGCGTGGGCGGCCAGATTATTCTGCCACCGGGCTATTTGAAAGCCGTTTATGCCGCCGTGCGCGCCCATGGCGGGCTGTGCATCGCCGATGAAGTTCAGACCGGTTTCGGACGTCTCGGTGCCTCGTTCTGGGGTTTTGAAGATCAAGACGTTGTGCCAGATATGGTGGTGCTGGGCAAACCCATCGCCAACGGCTTCCCCATGGGCGCCATCGTGACCACGCGCGCCATAGCCGATGCGTTTGATACCGGGATGGAGTTTTTCGCCACGTTCGGCGGCAATCCCGTCGCCTGTGCGGCAGCGACTGCCGTGCTGGATGTCGTTGAACGTGACGATCTGGCCCACAATGCCGAACACACCGGTGCCCTGTTTTTGCGTGGCCTGAAACAACTCAAGAAGCGCCATGCATTGATCGGTGACGTGCGTGGCATGGGCTTTTTCCTCGGCATTGAGTTGGTCCACGACCATACAACCCTCACCCCGGCCGCCGACGCAGCCTCGTTTGTGGTCAATCAGTTGCGCCACAAGGGTCTGTTAACCGGAATCGATGGCCCGTTGCATAACGTGGTGAAGCTGCGGCCCACTATGGTCACGGGCAAAGACGATGTGGAGCGCGCTTTGCAACTCATGGATCAGGTGTTCGAGCACGCCGGACGCCAGTTTTAAGGCCCAGCGCCATTTCCCTTTTTTGTCATAACCGACAGTGATTTAGAGCTAAAGACCTGCGCGACGGTGTCGCTAACACCTGTGTCGGCGAGTATCGGTCGCGGACCTGTGCGCAGTCTTTTTGCATAAACACTTGCCGGGGTGAGTCTTGGATCTAGCTACTCTCATTGGTCTTGTCGGGGCGCTGATTACCGTTGGCGCGACGATCATGATGGGCGGCTCTGCGAGTACGTTTTTTAACGTGCCCTCGCTTGTGGTTGTCTTTGTCGGCACGTTGCTCGTGACGATGATGAAATTCAGTCTGTCCCAATTCTTGAGCGCCGCAAAGGTTGCCGTACACGCGTTTACCAACAAAATTGGTGAACCGGATGCGATTATCGAGAAATCGGTGGAGCTCGCCAAAGCGGCTCGCCAGTCGGGCATCCTCGCTCTGGAGGAAGCCGAAGTGCCGGATCCGTTCATGAAAAAGGGCATCAATTTGCTGATCGATGGCCATGAGCCAGAGGTGGTCACAAAAATGCTCAATGACGATGTCCGCCTGACCGTGCAACGTCATCAAAACGGCCAGGCCATCTTCAAAGCGATCGGTGACGTGGGCCCGGCCATGGGCATGATCGGCACCTTGATCGGCCTCGTGCAGATGCTTTCATCGATGGATGATCCCAAGCAGATTGGCCCGGCCATGGCCGTCGCCCTGCTCACCACGTTGTACGGCGCCATCCTTGCCAACATGATCGCACTGCCGGTGGCGGACAAGCTGGCGCTGCGTAGCGCTGATGAGAAGCGTTCACGCTCCATGATTATCGATGCGTTAATGGGCATTCAGGGTGGTCAAAACCCGCGCGTGATTGAAAGCTTGCTACAAAATTACCTGCCGGCTTCCAAGCGTCCGAGTGAGGATGAGGAAGCGGCCTGATGGATGATGAGGCTCCTGCAGACCCCGGAGTCCCCGCATGGGTGATGACTTTCGCGGACCTGATGAGTCTGCTGATGTGCTTTTTCGTGCTCCTGTTGGCGTTCTCCGAAATGGACGCTCAGAAATTCAAACAACTGTCCGGTTCAATGAAAGAGGCGTTTGGTGTCCAGGCGGACATCAAAGCTGATTTCATTCCCAAGGGTACAAGCGTCGTGACCCGAGAGTTTAGTCCGGGCAAACCCGTACCAACGAACATCGATGCTATACGTCAGTTTACGATCGACAGTACCAAGAGCACGCTGGATCATCTTGAAAAAAACAAGGATGACGAAGAGCAACTTGAACGCGATTTGCAAAAATTACGAGAGGCGCTGCGTGATGAAATTAAAAACGGTCTGGCCACAGTAGAGCGCGACGGCTCGCGCATCATTGTGCAGATCCACGAGCACGGTTCGTTCCCTTCTGGAACTGCGGATCTTCGTGCCAGCATTTTGCCCACCATCGACAAGTTGGCCTATCAAGTGGTGCGCATGGATGGGGTGGTCCAGGTGACAGGCCACACCGACAATCTCCCCATCAAAACGACCCGTTTTCGATCCAATTGGGATTTGTCGTCCGCGCGAGCCGTATCGGTCGCCCACCGCCTGATGAGCGGCAACGGCGTAAAACCAGATCGCATGGTCGTGACCGGGCTTGCCGATACCCTGCCACTCGCCGCGAACGATACCGCGCAAAATCGTGCCCTAAATCGTCGCGTGCAGGTCAGTGTTATTCGGACCGCAGCGGCCGCCCCGCTTGAATTACCACAGGAGGCGATGCCCGATTCCGACGACGTCGCCCAGCAGCCTACTGATATGGCAGAAGGAGAACCTGCCGCTGAACCGACGAGGACATCATCATGAGCAATAACTACGACGAGCGGCGCCGCCATTTTCGCGTGCAGGATCAACTACTCGTGGACTACGAAGTGGTCACGGATGCAGAAGTACGCGGTGCGTCCAATAACATGGCTTTGATCGACCCGGCAGAACTCAGCGCCACGACCAGTTTGCGCCGCATTGAGACCGAGTTGCAGGCGGCTCTGGGCGCGTTGTCCAATCGACACGGCGAGATTATTCGTTGCCTTGATCTACTGAATAGCAAAGTGAATACGCTTGCCAATTTGATGCCGGCAACCGGTAAACAGGATCGTGATTTACTGAGTCGCGATGTGTGCGACTGCTCATTAAGTTCGTCAGGTGTGGCGTTTACGAGCCGGGAATCGTTGCCGCTGGATGCGCGTCTGCGTCTGCGACTGGTAATCCTGCCCGATTATTTTCACGTCACGGCTTTTGGTGAGGTGGTGCGCGTCACGCCGATCGAAAACCCTGAAAATGGCTTTACGCATGTTATCGGCGTGAACTTTCTGCACATTCTGGACCGCTATCGCGAGGCGCTGGCGCGTCGTTCGCTGCAACGTGAAATCGAAGACCGACGCGATCAACGGCAACGTGAGGAGTTGGCCAAAGAGCTGGCGCGAGAAGCCGCTCGTTCTTGATCCTGGGTTAGTTCGCGGCTTTACTTAAGCCGCTTCAGGACCCTGACCCGAGGCCGCAAGCAAACGCGCCAAAGAGGCCGCCTGACTCGCCGGTCGTCTCGGTTCATCTGCATTGGGTCGCGCCTCGTTTGATATTGACTCATCGGTTACGATCGTCGCGGCCGGCGTTACTTCGGTTTCGCTTTGATCTGTGTGCAGGCGCAACAGTAGCGATGCTTCGGCGTCACTGAGACCAAGGTCTTTGAGGACCGCCTCACTCGCTGCACCCTGTCGCGCTACCCGCACGGCGCTTTCAATGCGTTGTCCACCTGCTGTCCGACATTCCAAAGTGTCTTGTCGATCGCCCATATGCTGAATAGATCGTTCCGAGCGAGCCAGTCGAGCGTTCGCCGCGATGACTTCGCGCGTCATACGCGAAAGAATGTCCTCGAGCCGCGCGGCGCGTGCCGCTTCTCGGCGCTGCACACGATGCAAGTGCCAGACACAAACGGACAGAATTAGGACGCTGGCGCCAAGAACCAGAATGGCCAGATAGGCAGGTGTCAATGTAATCATCGTGCGTACTCGTCAATATGATCGTTGTCGTCGTCTTGTACAGGTAACCGCTTAGGTCGTTCCGGCGGTGCTTTGCGTTGCTGATGCTGTTGTTCGGGTGCGTGCCAGCGCCGCTTTACGGGTGTGATCGGCTGCGGAGGCCGGATGTCTGCAGGCTCCATTGCATTCCCCTAATTTATCCAGTCGGTCAGTCGGGCACGCAGCCGCACCACGGCTTTGCTGTGAATTTGCGAGGCCCTGGACTCACTCACGCCAAGCACTTTCCCAATTTCTTTGAGGTTTAATTCGTCCACGTAGTACAACGACAGCAGCAGCGCCTCACGTTCAGGGAGTTTGGCCACGGCCAACGCGAGATCTTCGCGGAAGGCCTCCTTGCTGGTATGGGCAAAGGGACTAGGCGCAATTTCGCCGGTCGGTTGGACATAGCTGCCCTCCTCCTGCGATTGCTCCAGGCTAAATAGCCGTGCACTGGTCGCGTCGCGCAGCACCTTGTGATAATCCTCAATCGGCAATCCGAGTTCTTGGGCAACATCGGCATCGCGTGCATCGCGTCCGATGCGTGCCTCGACCACGCGCGTGGCCTCAGTGACCTGACGCAATTTTTGATGCACGGACCGTGGTGTCCAGTCCGAGCGCCGCACTTCATCAAGCATGGCGCCGCGAATGCGAATGCCGGCAAAGGTTTCGAAGTTGGCGCCTTTGGAGGGCTCATAGTTGCCGGCGGCTTCGAGTAAGCCAATCATGCCAGCCTGAATCAGGTCATCCACATCAACGTTGCCGGCCAGACGATTCACGAGGTGATACGCAATGCGTTTGACCAATGTCGCATGCTTGACGACGAGCTCATCGAGCGAAAGCTCTACGCCGGCGTTGGCCGCGTATGCCGCACTGGCGTTGCTCATGCGGCGTTGCCTTGTACGAGACGTTCGGCGAAAAATTCTATGCAGCCGCGGCTGCCATCGGCTTGGGGCCAGCGCTGTGTAACACGCGCTGCATCTTCAAACGCGCGGGCGGCACGGCTTTGCGGATAGTGTTCGACCACCCCGCACTGTCTGGCAATCGCTTTGCGAACACTGCTGTCGCGCGGTATCTGCCCCATGAAATTCAGGTGCACGTTCAGGAAACGTGCCGTGACTTTACTCAGCTTGTCATAGAGTCGACGCGCTTCGGCCATGCTGTTGGTCTTGTTGGCCAGAATTTGAAAGCGGCCCACCCGGTGATCACGGCTCAAAATCTTGATCAGTGCATAGGCATCGGTAATGGAGGCCGGTTCGTCGCAGACCACCACCACCACATCTTGTGCGGCCGCGCTAAAGCGAATGACGTTGTCCGCGATGCCAGCCGCGGTATCAATCACCAGATCGTCAACCGGGGTTTTCATTTCACCAAACGCCCAGATCAGACCGGTGCTTTGTTCCGTGGTGATATCAGCCAGTGACTTGACGCCTGAACTTGCTGGCAACACCTTCAGGCCACAAGGACCGTCCAGAACGATGTCGTCCAAACTGCACTCACCGGCGATCACGTGCGACAGGTTTTTCTTGGTTTTTAGACCCAGCAAGACGTCGACGTTGGCCAGGCTCAAATCGGCATCCAGCAGCATGACGCGACGACCGTTGCGACTAAGTGCCATCGCCAAATTGACAGACACGGTGGTTTTGCCCACGCCGCCCTTGCCGCCGGTCACGGCGATCACGCGCACCGGGCCTCGATTTTCGGTTGCAGATTTGCGGAGTCCGTCCGCCTGGTTGCTGCCATATTTATGCATATGCATGGTTCAATCCTTCTGAAAAATGCTGGGCCATTTTGACGTCGTCGATATCGCGCACGTTGTCGCTGACGCGGCTTTGTGCTTCGTTTACCCACCAGTTCAGCTTGTGGCTGGCCTGATGCAGATCCTCGGGTACACGCTGGCCGTCGGCCAGATAGGTCAAGGGCAACTGGTGTCGAATGAGGTTGGAGAAAATCGCGCCGAAGCTTGCTGCCTCGTCTACTTTGGTCACAATCGCGCCATGCAGAGGTGCGGCGCTAAAGCGTTCAATAATTTCGTTTAGTGCCTCGCGTTGCACGTTGGCCGGAATTGCTAACAGTCGGCGCGGCGTAATCGCCTCCGCCTCGAGTACCGCAAGACTGGCTTCCAGCGCGCTGTCGCGTTGTCCCACACCCGCGGTATCAATCAGCACGAGTCGTCGTGAAGACAGCGCGCGTAGTGTGGTTTGCAGCTCTTCGGCATCGCGTGCCAGATGCACCGGCACGTCGAGTATTTGTGCAAACGTGGCCAGCTGCTCTTGAGCACCAATGCGAAAGCTGTCCGTGCTCACAAGGGCCAGTGAGTCGCGACCGTGGCGCAGAGCGCAGCGCGCGGCCAATTTAGCAATCGTCGTAGTCTTGCCAACACCGGTAGGACCTACGACGGCGAAAATGCCACCCTCGTCGCACAGCTCGCGCGGTTCAACCGACAAGCAGCCGCCCAGAACATTCATAAGTTCGCTGGAAGCGTTGGCGGCGCCGTATTTTTCCAACGTGCGGTCTGCGATCAGCGTTGCCACATCACTGTCCAATCCAATCGCCGTTAGACGTCGCAGGAGTTTCGCGCGGTCCGGGTTATTGCGCGTTTGTTCGCCCCAGGCAAGTGCAGAGAGTTGTTGCTCGAGCAGCGCACGAACCCCACTTATCTCGTCACGCAGGGCCACGACGGTAGGATCGGTCGCAAGATCCAGCTCAAACGCCGGTGCTGGGGCCACGGGCTCTGTGACAGGCGGTGGGGTAAACGCAGAGGCCGCTTCGAGAAAAGAAGTAAATTGCGAGTTGGTGACATCAGGTGCTTGGTCAGTGTCGGCCGCTTCGGTCTCCACAAAGTGGTTGACCTCGGTAGCCGCACGCTGCATCAGCGATTCGTCGTAGTCGACGGCGGCCACCACCTCGACGCCATCATCGACCGACACATTCGACAGGATGACCGCATCGGGTCCCTGTTCTTCGCGTACCTGGCGCAAGGCCTGACGCATAGTACGGGCCGTGAAGCGTTTAATTTTCATGTCTCATCCTTGAGTTCCGTGGGCATTTGTTCTTAGCCCACCGTCGCTACCATGCGAATTGCTTTGTCATCCGGGACCTCGTTAAAGGCCAGCACGTTGAGATTTGGCAATGAATGTCGTGCCAATCGTGCGAACCATTGTCTGAGCGTCGGATCGACCAGCAGCACTGGCGTTTCACCGGCGGCCTCCTGACGGCGTGCCGCATCGCTCAAAGCGGTGTGCACGCGCTCAACCAGACCAGGCTCAAATCCCGGAGCGCCTGGGGACGTCCCGTCCACAGATGCTTGCTGATTAGACTGCAACAACTGTGCCAGCTTCGGGTCGAGCGTCAGCACCGGCAGCTCATCGGTTAAGCCACTGATTTGCTGAATAATTGTGCGGCCCAAAGAAATCCTTGCCGCCTGCACCAGCGCGTCAGGATCTTGACTGTGGACAGCGTTTGCCGCCAAGGACTCGACGATCTTGCGCACGTTGGTGAGCGGAATCTTCTCCAGCAACAACGCCTGCATCACTTTGACCACCACGCTCATAGGCAGCAGTTTTGGCACCAGCTCTTCCACCAGTTTCGGCGCCTGCTCAGCCAGACGGTCCAGCAGCTGCTGGGCTTCTTCATGACCAAACAGCTCGTGTGCCTGGTCTTGCATCATCTGGCTCATGTGGGTTGCGATCACGGTACTGGTGTCGACCACGGTATAGCCAAGCGTCTGGGCATGATCGCGATTGGCAGGCTCAATCCAGACGGCATCCAGACCGAAAGCCGGGTCTTTGGTTTCTATTCCTGAGATGTCGCCAAATACCTGCCCGGGGTTGATCGCAAGCTCGCGGTCAAGATGAACCTGAGCTTCGGCACTCGGCACGCCCATAAACACAATTCGGTACGCATTGGGCGCCAGCTCAAGGTTGTCCCGCACGTGCACCGGTGGCACGAGAAAGCCGATCTGCTGAGAAATCTTCTTGCGCACGCTCTTAATACGATTGAGCAGCTCGCTGCCATTTTTGCGATCCACCAGCGGAATGAGTCGATAGCCCACCTCAAGACCAATGCTGTCCAATGTGGGAATGTCTTGCCAGCCAAGTTCCACAGGCGCGTCGTTTTTCTGCACCACAGGGGCCGCCGCGGTTTCCTCTGGTGCATTTTGTTTCTGACGCAGAACCCACGCGCCACCCGCGCAGGCCGCCGCCAACGTTAAAAAGGCCAAATTCGGCATGCCCGGGATCAGCCCTAACAGCGTCAGGATGCCGGCCGTAACGACCAATACCTGACCGTGGCCAAATACCTGTCCCACGATCTGATCACTTAGGTTCGAGACCGTCGATACGCGGGTCACGATGACCGCGACGGCCGACGACAGCAGCAGCGATGGAATTTGAGCGACCAGTCCATCGCCGATGGTCAGTAGCGTATAAATTTCGACGGCCTGATTCAGACTCAGATCGTGCTGCATGGAGCCGATGACGATGCCACCAATAATATTGATGAACAAAATGAGAATGCCGGCGATCGCATCACCGCGAACAAATTTGCTGGCGCCGTCCATCGAGCCGTAAAAATCTGCTTCATCGCGAACGTCCTGACGGCGCTGCTTGGCCTCCTCCTGCGTCAGTAGCCCAGCGTTTAAGTCGGCGTCAATCGCCATTTGTTTGCCCGGCATGGCATCCAGCGTAAAGCGGGCGCTGACCTCTGAAATACGGCCGGCACCTTTGGTCACCACCACGAAATTGATGATCACCAGAATGGCGAACACCACCAGTCCTACGGCGTAATTACCGCCAACAACGAAATCACCAAACGCCTCGATGACCTTGCCAGCCGCACCGCTACCTTGATGGCCCTCGAGCAGAACAATCCGGGTGGATGCCACGTTCAAGGCGAGTCTTAGCAGCGTCACGAACAACAAGATGGTGGGAAAAACGGATAGTTCCAGCGGCCGCCCAACGTAGATCACGGCAAGAACGAGCATCAGCGAGAGCGCAATATTGAAGCTAAAAAATGCGTCCAGCGCGATGGGCGGCAACGGCAAGATCACCATGGCCAACATCATCATCAAGACAGTTGGCGCTCCTAAGCCGCGTAGACGCTGCAATGAAGCTTTAGCTAATTCGAGTGACGTCATAGTTAGTCGGTGCTCTGTGTGGCATCCAGTTCAATGTTCGGTGGCGTTGGGCGCGTGGCGCCGGCTTCATCGGCTCGTCGTAGTGCGAACACCCAGGTCAGCACCTGCGCGACGGCGGCGTAAAGGCGCGCCGGAATCTCTTGATTAAGGTCCGTGGTGCGATAGAGCGCCCGCGCCAGCGGCGGCGCGCGCATCATGGGAATACTGTGTTCGCCGGCGGTCTCGCGAATCCTGCGCGCCAGTTCATCCGCGCCTTTGGCCACAACGCGCGGCGCACCCATCTTGAGTGGGTCGTAGCGCAAAGCGACGGCAAAGTGCGTGGGGTTGGTGATGATGACGTCGGCCTTGGGCACCTCGTCCATCATGCGGCGATTGGCCTGCTCCTGTTGCATGGACCGAAGTCGACCCTTCACCTCCGGATTACCTTCGGTTTCCTTGTTCTCATCCCGCACTTCCTGACGCGTCATTTTCAGCTGCTTGGTGTGCTGAAAAAGCTGAAACGGCGCGTCGATCGCAGCGATAATTAGAAGCGGAGCGCTGACAACCAGTAACGCCATCAACAGCAGTTCCGCAGCGTGCCCAAGCGCGCTCAACACCGGCTGCGTACTGAGACTCAATATTTCTCCGCTAATCGATTTGAGCATGAACACGGCAACCGAACCGATAAGCCCAAATTTGGCCAGCGCCTTGAGCAGCTCCATTAAACCGTTCGGACCAAAGATACGTTTGAGACCCTTCAGCGGGTTGAGCTTCTCCGCCTTAAACGCCATCGCTTTGGCAGAAAAAGACCAACCGCCGAGCAGTGCAGGTGTTGCCACGGCCGCGATCACCACCACGCCGAAGAAAGGGGCCAGGAATTTGAGCGCATCGAGAATGGCCGTCTCGAAGGCCACGAACAGGGCGGTGTCGTCAAACAATGCGGCACGCTCCAGCGTGAAGCCGTTGCGCATGACGTTGGTAACGCCGTGGGCCATATGCTGACCAAACAGCCATAGCCCTGCTCCGGCGCTCAGCATGACACCCGCCGCGGTGAGCTCACGTGAACGGGGAACCTGGCCTTTTTTTCGTGCGTCGGCTAAACGCTTGGGTGTCGGCTCTTCGGTTTTCTCTTGACCCGTTTCACTCATGGCGTGCGCCCCGCACCCAAAATGGTGCCCGCATTCGTGAACGCGTCGTTCAGAAGCTCGGTAAAGGTCTGCATCGCGCCAGGTAGCGCGACCATCATGATCACAAACCCAAGCGTGAGGGTGAGTGGAAAGCCGATGGCAAACAAATTGAGGGCCGGCGCAGAGCGACTGATCACCCCAAACGACAGGTTGACGATCAAAAGCGCCACCATGGCCGGCAACGCTACTCGCAGCGCGCCCTGGAACATGTCACTGCCCCAGGCAACAATCTGCCAGGCGCCGTCACGTAGCAGGCCGCCCGCACCGACGGGCAACACCGCAAAACTCTCGACGACCATTTGAATGATCATCAGATGACCGTTCAGGGTCAGGAACATGAGCGTGGCCATCATCACGAAGTACTGACTGACCACCGGCACGTTCACGCCGCGCTGTGGGTCGATCGCCACTGCGAAACCCAGTCCCATACTCATGGCCATTGCCTGACCGGCGATGATCAGAGCGTCAAACACCATTTGCAGAGCAAATCCCATCGCCACCCCGATCAGCAGTTGCTGAATGGTCATCAGCGCACCGCTTAAAGACAGCGGATTGACAGCCACTTGAGGTGGTGTGAGCAGTGGCGCGACCACGATCGTTAATGCCACGGCGATCATGATGCGCGCCCGTGGTGCCACCATTGAGGCGCTAAACACGGGTGCCACCATCAGTACGGCGGCAATGCGTACGAATGGCCAGTAGTACATGCCGAAGGTTTCGGCGATGGCGGATTCGGTGAGCGTCATGCGGGCGCCCTACCCGATCAGCGCGGGGATGGAGTTATACAATTGGCGGGTAAATGAAAGCATGGTGCGCATCATCCAGGAACCGCCGATCGCAATCGCCAGCGCCAACACCAGCAGCTTGGGAATAAAGCTCAAGGTCATTTCATTGATCTGTGTGGCGGCCTGAATCATGCCGATAGCAAGGCCCACCACCAACGCCGACAGCAGCATCGGCGCGGCAATCATGACCGTGATGCTCAAAGCCTGCTGGCCCAATGTCATAACCGTTTCTGGTGTCATGGTCAGGTAAAGAAGCTCGCCGCGAGCGTGCCCACAATCAGTGCCCAACCGTCCACCAGCACAAACAGCATAAGTTTGAACGGCAGTGAAATGAGCATGGGTGAGAGCATCATCATGCCCATGGACATCAGCACACTTGAGACCACCAGATCGATAATCAAAAACGGAATGAACATTAGAAAGCCAATTTGAAACGCGGTCTTGAGTTCACTGATCAGAAAGCTGGGCATCAGCAACGTCATCGGCACATCGCTTGGCGTGGCAAACGGCGGTGCGTCCGCGATCGACGCTAACAATGCGAGATCCGACTCACGCGTTTGGGCCATCATGAATTCATGCAGCGGCTGTTTGCCTGCGGCGACGGCCCCCTCAAAGTTGAGCTCGCCGGCAAGATAGGGCTGCACGGCATCGGTATTTACTTTCGTGATGACCGGCGCCATCACAAACAACGTGAGAAACAGGGCGATGCCGAGCAAGACTTGATTGGGTGGCGTCTGAGCGGTGCCCAGCGCCTGACGCAAGATCGACAGCACAATAATGATGCGGGTGAATGAGGTCATCGCCAGAACCAGTGCCGGAAGCACGGTCAGCAACGTCATAAGCAGGACCACCTGCACGCTCAGGGTGTACGCCGATTCGCCCTGTGCGTCGTTCACAATGGTCAGTGCGGGCAGCGCGTTTTGTGCATGGGCGCTGTGACCGAGCAGCAGGAAAAGCACGCTGAAAACGAGCCAACGCATCAGGATTTACTCGCGTCCGTCATCTGCCCCAGGCGCTCTTTAAATGACACCGCGGGGGTAGCCTCCGACAGTGGCTCTTTGAGCACATGGAGCTTCTCAATACCGTTACTGCTCGCGCCGATAAGGATCTGCTCTTCGCCCACGGCAACCACCAACAGTCGATCCCGAGGGCCAAGCGCCAGCGACGCGTGTACGCGCAGGCTTGATGATCCCGGCTGGTTCACGTGCTGCAGCTTTTTAAACAGCCATGCCAGGAGCACCACCGCGCCCAGAACCAGCAGCAAATTCATCAGAATTTGCAGCAGCCCGGGCCCGGCACCGATATCGAACACGGCCGCCGGTTCGGGAGAATTGGCACGCGCACCGGGCATCCATGCCAGTGCTACGAGCCGCGTTGCGTCCTGCAACGAATAACGGTCGATCCATCGACGCATCTTCCGTGACCTTTAGTTAATTTTGCGAATACGTTCGCTGGGACTGACCACATCGATCAGTCGAATGCCGAACATGTCGTCCACAACGACAATTTCGGCGCGTGCAATCAATGTGCCGTTCGCACGCACATCCATGGGCTGGTCCGCGGGGCGGTTGAGCTCGACCACCGAGCCCTGATTCAGACGCAGCAAATCCCGGATCGAGATACTGGTGCGCCCGACTTCCAGCGATAGCGTGACCGGAACATCCAGAATGACGTCCAGTTCCACTTCGTCGCCATCGATGCCGGCGCCGACCTGACCCTCGGCACCGAGGTCGGCAAACTCTGCCTTCGGCGTCTCGGGGGCGTCACTCGCCGCTTCGGTCGGCTCGACCGCAGACTCCGTGTCCGGTGTGCTCGCGTCGTCTTCCGCGTTCTGGGGTTCTTCTGTAGCCGCGTTCATCGTCTTTCCTCATTCGGGGTGGAGAGCTGGGTGTCGCGATATTCAATCGCCACAGCATTAATGCCGCGCGAACGACCGAAACGGCCAAACAGCACGTCGGAGTTATCGATGCGTAGCACCGCGTTAGGGGGTAAATCGATCGGGATCACTTCGCCCGGCGCCATCGCCACAACCTGACGCAGAGACATTTCGAATTCGCACAGTGTGCCGACAAGCTCGACGTCCACGTTGTGTAAGTGATCGCGCATTTGCGCGACGAACCCGCTGCGACGTGCGAGTTTGCCCTGTCCGCTGGCGGCGAGCGCAGCGCGCATCGGAGCAATCATGCCCAGAGGCATCACCAGATGACATTCACCCGTGGTCGTGCCGAGGCCAAGCGTAAACTGGGCCACGAGCATCAGCTCAGAGGCGCCCGCCACGGTGACCAGTTTGGGGGTAGTTTCGGATTCTTTGGGCTCAAATTTGAGTGCCGTGACCGGCGCCCAAATGTCGTTGAGATGATGCAGTACCAAATCAACGCATTTTCCCGCCATGCGCATTTCTACGGGCGTGAGCGCGCGCGGCTCCGTGGGCGCGTCAGACACAGGTTCGCTCTGCGTACCACCGCCGTAGTAACAATCCACCAGCGCGCCGATCAAGGTCGCATCCAGCACAATCATGCCCGCACCGGGTAGCGTGGGCTCAACGATCACGTTCACGCTGGCCGGTTCATTCACGCTCGCAAGGTAATCGTCATAGCGATGGCGGCGCAGTGACTCAAGCTCCACCGTCATGTCTTCACGCAGCATGTCGTAAAGCTGTGCCTGAATACGACGACTGAGGCGTTCATACAGATTGACCAGAGGTGCCGGGCAATAGCTCGAGACATGCGCGTTGTCCGAAAATGAGAATTCGCGAATATCCTGGCTTTGTCCGAGGCCACCGCCCGTGGCGACAGCCCCTTCGGCCACGCCTTCGAGCAAAGCGCCAACTTCCGCGTCTGATAGAACCGCATCGTTGTCTTCGGAAGCCTCCTCGGCCTCACCCGTGACCTCTTCAGGCGCAGCGTCTTGCGCCTCGTCGCCCATATCTACTGCACCACGAAGGACGTGAAATACACGCCCTCAACATTTTGATTGCCGTAGTACTCGGTCAGGACACCGCGTGTCTCCTCAAGCGCCAGCACACGCATTGCCTCAATGCTCTCCTGACGCTGCGTGGAGTCAAAGTCCACAGCCTGAAATGCCGACAGCAGGTTGTTGCGAATAATCGCCTGAAATTCTTCGACGCCTTTAATGGCTTCTTCATCATGTGACATCACGTCCACCGCCAGTTTCAAATAGGCGGGACGTCCGTCCGATGAAAAATTGACCAGCAAATCCGGGTAAAGCGTAAAGAAAAAAGCGGGTTTGCCGACGTGACTGGACGATCCAGCCGCGGCCATTTCGCCCCCTTCAGTGGGCATTTCGGTTTCAGCTGCTTCCGGCGGTGCGGGATCCAGCATGCCGGAGAACTTCAGTCCGCCGAATGTAGCGCCGCTGGATACCAATCCGATCACTAATGGAAGCGCAATTTTTTTGATGAGTGAGGGCTTTTTGCCCTCTTGCCCTTCCTGGGCCTCTTCGTCTGCCATGACTTTTCATTCCCTGTTAAATCTCAACGGGGAATTGCAAGGCCTGTGCCAATTTGGCCAACCTAGAGTTAAGTGTTTGTACTTGAAGCGATATTAGCGGATCTACGCAATGCCGAATTCAATCTATGTGCGAACCATCGTCGAACTATTGACGCTATTCACACCCGCTCGGAAATGGCCCCCACACCTGCCGTCAAGGTTTCGACGGTGGTTTGCCGGACTTCGGCATCCGGCGCGCCCACCGTCTCGTCCTCCATCATGCCGCTGCTCGAGCGAGACTGATGTCCAGCTTGCCGTTGACGCTCACCTTGCTCGCGTTCGGACACCTGAGCGGAATCCAGCGCAACGCCCTCCGATCCGAGCATGTCGCGCAAGCGCGGCAATGCGGTTTCCATCGCATCGCGTGCCAATGGGTTGGCGGCCTGCAGCAACACCTGTGCCTGATCGCCCTGCATGGTCAATTTGACGTGAACGGTGCCCAGTTGCGGCGGATCGAGCCGCAATTCAGCGCTGTCTATCCCGTTAGCCGCCATAAAAACAAGTCGCTGTCCCAGTGCCTTGTCCCAACCAGTCTGATTAATATTCAGCGCGGCACTCAGTGGTTCGGGAAGCGCGCTGGTCGTGGTCGCGGCGGTTGTGGGAAGCGCCGCGGCGGGCGAGCTGACCAGAAGTCGAGCCGGCTCGGGACCGGCGGCCTCGACCAGTGTCACGGCGGGGTTCTGTGCGGCGGTTTGGGTGGCCAATAGATTGAGACGTTCGGCCAGAACGGTCGTTGCGCTTTCTATTACCGGTGTCGGGATGATGGTGGCCGCTTTATCGGCACTGGCTGCCACTGACGGTTGCGGGCGCGGGCCGGTTGCTGGCGGCAATTTGAGGTCGGGCTTCAGTGTTGTATTGCTGCTGACGATGGCAGCACCGCCCGTATCTCCGGCGGCGCGTTGTGAAAACCAGCCAGCGGTTTGCGTGAAGCTCGGGGTGTCAGCGGGTGGTGCAGATCTGGCGTCGGCCGCAGCAGCGGTCGAATTGTAAACGGCGGCAAGCTGCGTTGTTGCGGGCAACCCACTATTGGGCTTTGCGCTGCTGACCGCTGTCGGTGGCGCACTCGTGCTGGCGACGGGAAGAACGGGCAGTTGGGCTGGCGGCAACCCATTGCCGGTTTCTGGCAATAGCGTTCCGCTCAAATCGTCCGACGTAAGCGTGAGACCCTCGCTCGCGGGTTCGAGCGACGCGGCGATGACCGGCTCAATCGCAGGCTCCGTGGCAGGCGTTGCAGATGGATTTAGCGTTGTCGCAATAGAATCACCTAAATTCTCTAAAGAACTACTAAGGCCAAGTAATATCGATGAAAATGTAGCTTCTTCGTCCGCACCATCGACGGCGGTGAGCGGCAATTGAGCCTCGCTCTTTAACTGGGCGCGATCGTCACTGACAGCGGCCGAAGCGGCCATTAAACTCATAATTTCCAGATTCACACCGTACTCCTTCGCGGCGCTAAACGTGCTTGCCCCGAGTACGAAGCAAGTAGCGTGCCAGCGTCACATTTAGGCCCTCAACGCCCTATTTTTCCTCAAGATGCCGTGGAATTTGCCGCTAAACGTTGCACAGCGGGCACTCGAGGCGCGTTGTGCCCTTAATAATTACGCGATGCGCTGCTAAATCATGAACGAAGAAATTCGCGCCTTACTAGACAAAGTGACCAACCTGCCGAGCCCCCCTGCGGTCGCGGCCCAAGTGATTGATCTTGCCAAACAGCCCGACGTGCATTTGGCCCAGGTGGCCGCAGCGATCAGCTGCGATGCCTCGCTCGCCGCCAAGGTCATGCGGGTGTCCAACTCGGCCATGTACGCGCGAAGGCGAAAAAGCACGAATCTGCGTCAAGCACTCGTGGTGCTTGGACTACACGCGACCGTCACGCTCGCACTGGGTTTTTCACTGATGCCCTTGTTACAACGCAGCAAAGGCCAGCATGAGATGTTTGAGCACACTTGGCGTCGTTCATTGATGGCCGGCATTTGTGCCCGTACCGTTGCCGATGTCACCCGCCGCATGAACGCCGAAGAGGCGTTTTTGAGCGCGCTTCTGCAAGACGTTGGGATCATGGGCATCGATCGCATCAAGCCCTCATTTTATGAACCGGCGGTGGATATTTTTCGCGATCACGGCGCACTAATCGAATTCGAGCGTGAACATCTGGGCGCCGATCATGCCGAGGTGGGCGCCATTTTGCTCAACACCTGGAATTTGCCGGAATATTTGCAGGACGCGGTGTCCATCAGTCATCGTTTTCATGGCAAACCCGGTCGCGAGGCGAGTCAGAATTTGTCGGCTGCCGTGGCCCTCTCCGGTCCCCTGGCCGACGTGTGGCTAGCCACCGGCGGCACGGGCGCTGAGGTGCGTAAAGTCAGTAGACTTTACGAGCGGGAACTAAAAGTCGGGCAGATTGATTTCAATCGCATCATGAAAGAGATTGCGGACACGCTGCCAGAAATGGCGCATATTTTTGAAACTGACCTGATCGATACCGAGGAAGCGCAGATGATCACTGAGCACGCCAGTGAAATACTCACCGATCGCACGCTGGCCAGTCAGCAACAGGCGGCACGGGCTAACGAAAAGGTCGACAAGCTGCAAAGCTATGCGGACAACCTGGAACAGGCCACGCAGCGCGACGAACTGACCAAAGTGGCCAGTCGCAGCTACCTGCAACAATTGCTGGAAAAGGGCTTCGACAACGCTGTGAAGTTCTCGTGGCCGTTAGCCATCATGTTTGTCGACCTGGACCACTTTAAACAAGTGAATGACACCTACGGTCATGCGGCAGGCGATGAGGTGCTGCGCAATGTCGGGTCGGTGCTTGCCAACTCGCTGCGTGACTCGGATACCGCGGGACGTTACGGCGGTGAAGAATTCTTGGTTATTCTGCCTGGCACCGATGAAGACGGTATCCCAATTGTCGCCAACCGAATGCTACAGGCACTGCGCGATGCAGAGCATGCGGTGAGCGACACGAAGAAAATCCGCGTTACAGCATCGATCGGCTGCGCCATGATTGGCGAAGGTCATCAGTATTCATCACTGGAATCTTTTGTCGCTCGGGCGGATGAAGCGCTTTACGCCGCCAAAGACGCCGGGCGCGATACGTTTCGTCTATTTGATCCACCACCGCGATCGCCCGATGCGGCGAAAAACGTGCTGGGATCTGGCGCCGTTCAGGACTCGCCAGCGTCTGT
Source organism: Gammaproteobacteria bacterium (assembly GCA_045106455.1). Taxonomy (GTDB): domain Bacteria; phylum Pseudomonadota; class Gammaproteobacteria; order Steroidobacterales; family JBCCMA01; genus JBCCMA01. The sequence goes on along the minus strand of JBGCEL010000022.1, from coordinate 78,888 downwards.
TTGACGAACGGGAGAGCGCCAGGCGTCCTGTTCTTTTTGGTCTCGCTGCGCTGCTATTGCACGCTGCTGCGCAAGACGTTTTGCATTTACCTTGCCCACAGCCATAGTACGTTGACGGCAGTGCACGTAGCGTCTTTGCGCCGCGTCAAGTTCAAGCTTCGCGCGCTCAATCACGCTTTGCTGCTGGGCCACCGCCTGATCGATTTTGCGCAGAAACTCCGCCCGATTTTGCAGACCACTAACGCCGAGGACGGCACTGGGTGTGCGTTGATCGTCGCGCGCATCCAGCAATAACTGACGTTGCGCACGGGCTGACGCGAGCGCGTTTTCTGCCGCGGTCAACTCCCGTCCCGCGACGCTTTCGCGACTGGCATAGAGTGCCTCAACGGTAGCCAGAGGATTCTTTCTTCGCGTCATGGACGACTCTCTGCGTCAGCACCCGTCAGAACGGACTCCAGAGCTTCAACGCTTTGGTCAAATGGCACGCGTTCATCCAAAGATTGTCCCAGAAATGCGCGCAAGTGCGGCCACAGTGCAATCGCTTCGTCCAGGCGTGGATCGGTTCCCGGTTGATACGCCCCGACGCTGATTAGATCTTCATTTTGGCGATATAGGCTGTAGATGGAGCGAAAGCGCTGGGCCAGATCGCGCTGCTCGCGGCTGGCGGTTTGTACAAACGTACGAGACACCGACGCTTCGATATCAATAGCCGGGTACAAGCCGCTCTCGGCGAGCTCGCGCGACAGCACAATATGTCCGTCGAGAATAGCGCGTGCCGCATCCACGATGGGATCGTTTTGATCGTCGCCTTCAGCCAGCACAGTATAAAATGCCGTGATCGAACCCGCACCGGTATCACCATTACCAGCGCGCTCAACCAATTTTGGCAGACGCGCAAAAACCGACGGTGGATAGCCTTTCGTTGCAGGTGGCTCGCCGATGGCCAAAGCGATTTCGCGCTGCGCCTGAGCGTAGCGTGTCAGCGAGTCCATTAGCAGCAAAACGTCCTTTCCCTGATCGCGAAAATACTCTGCGATGGAGGTGGACAGTCGCGCACCCTGCAGACGCATCAGCGGCGAATCATCCGCCGGACTTGCCACCACGACAGCGCGTGAAAGCCCTGCGGCGCCAAGCGTGTCTTCAATAAATTCTTTCACTTCACGGCCACGTTCGCCGATCAGGCCCACGACAATGACATCCGCCGTAGTAAAACGCGTCATCATGCCGAGCAGCACACTCTTGCCCACGCCGCTGCCGGCAAACAGGCCCAGACGCTGGCCGCGGCCTGCGGTCAGTAACGCGTTGATGGAACGCACGCCCACATCGAGCGGCTCGCGCACCGGTTGTCGCGCCAGCGGATTAATCGTGCGGCGCCCCAATGGGACCGGTTCGCGTGCGCGTAACGGTCCTTTGCCATCGAGTGGTTGGCACTCGCTATCGATAACGCGTCCGAGCAACTCCGGGCCCACGCGCACTTCACCGGCCTTGCCGACCGGAATCACACGAGCATTGGGCACAAGACCGTGCAGCTCTCGTTTTGGCATGAGGTAGAGCTTTTCGCCAGCAAATCCGACGACCTCGGACTCCACCCGCGTGCCGTCCGGAGCCACAATGTCGCAGCGCCCGCCCACCGGCGCCTGGCAACCCACAGCTTCAAGTGTCAGGCCCACCACGCGGGTCAGAACGCCTTCTACAACGAGGCCGGTTTGCTCCAGGCGCTCGCCACGTGCGGCAATCCGATCACCCCAGCGCCGAGCGTTGTGTTCAGGTGTATAGGCAGACGCGTCGGTCATTCCGGCGCGCTGCGCTCATCGCCGAGCATCTCATTAATGACCGCCTCGAGCCGCGACTCTACCCGCGCATCGATGCGTGAGGTCGCCGTTTCAATGCGACAGCCTCCCCGGCTTTGCAGCGGGTCTTCAACCAAATGCCAGGCGCGCTCGCCGTCGGTCGGCGTCAGTGCTTTACCGACCAGCTCCGCATCTTCGGGGTGCAGCAGCACTCGCACCTGACGTGCGGCAATGGGAAGCGCATCGAGAGCTTCGCGGACGACACCAATCACGCTACCGGGATCAGTCTTCAGTTCACGGCGAAACAACCGACGCACAACCAGCATCGCGAGCTCAGCCGTCTGCTGCTCGATTTGCTGGTCAAGTCCCTCGAACGGTGCGGCCAACTGGCCAAGCACCACGTCGAGCAGACGAGATTTTTCCTCGACGATGGCTCGGCCACGAGCCTGCCCCTCTTCCGTGCCGGCCGCCAATCCCTGCTCAAAGGCCTCGTCGTAGGCCTGCTTTTGTATGCGTTCGAGATCGCGTAATGACAGGCCCCGCTCGCCGCGCGTGCTGTTGAACGCGTCCTCTGACGCCGCGACATTCGGCGCGTGCCAGCGATCGACGACCGGCGTTGATGCATCAGACATAGTCGCTGCCACCGCTGGAAAGAACGATATCCCCCGCCTCCGACATACGTCGTGCGACCTCAAGAATATTGCGTTGTGCAGCCTCAACATCAGCAAGTTTCACGGGTCCACGCGCCTCGAGATCCTCGGCCATCATCTGCGCCGCTCGTTTGGACATGTTGCGATAGATTTTATCCTGCATCTTGGCGTCCGCGCCTTTGAGTGATAGCGCAAGATCATCGCTACTGACTTCGCGCAGCAGACTCTGAATGCCGCGGTCATCTACGGCCATCAGATTTTCAAACACAAACATCAGTTCCTGAATTCGTGCCAGCAATTCTGCGTCGCGTTTTTCGAACTGCTCAGTGACCGATTCCTCAGCGTCTGAGGGCATGGCGTTTAGAATCGCGGCAGCGACTTTTTCACCGCCAATTTTTTCAACTTTGGCTTCCACGGCAAGATCGCTTTGTCTGGCCACAAGATCCTCGAGTTCTTTGAGAGCGGACTGCTGAACATCGGTCAAGTTGGCAATGCGAAACAGCACATCGGCCTGAATATCACTTTCAAGCCGGGCCATCACCTGAGCCGCCCGGTCGCCCGCCAGATAGGCCATGACAATGGCGATCACTTGCGGGTGCTCGAGGCGCACCATGTCGAATACGTCATCCGTACTCATCCACGCCAGCGCCTCCAGGCTGTCGCTCGCATCGCCGGCAAAGATTCGGTCAAGCAGTGCGCTGGCGCGCGTATTGCCAAAAGCGTTGTTGAGAACGTTGCGAATGTAGGCCTCAGATCCGGCCTGAACGTTGGCTTCTTCGTCGAGCCGCTCCTCCAGCGAAGACAGTGCCGACTCGAGCTGCTCCTGACCGATGCTGTCGAGCTCACGCATGGCGCCCCCCAGCACCTCGGCCTGATTGACATCCATATGCCGCAACACCGCGGCCGCTTCAGACTCGCCCAGCGATAGCAGCAGGATAGCCGCCCGGGCTGGCCCGTTATCCGCCATCGTCGTCTCCCACCCACTCTTTCATGATTTTGGCAACGCGCTCGGGGTCTTCACCGGCGATTTGCTTCGCCAGCGCCATGCGCTCTTCCAGAGTGGGCGGCGGCGGTGGCACGGGTTGCTCGATCTCGCCTTCGATCGCGTTGTTTTCGAGCGCCAAAGCGCCACCGTTGAGCAACGCGAGTTGTTCGGGTGAAGGCAATGCCGCCGTAGAGGCCTTAATCAGGTTAGTGGCGACCGGCTTGAGTACTTTAAAGACCACCACCAGCACGAGTAGCAAGCCCAGCGCCTGGCGCACCAGATCGATAAACCATGGCTGCATCCAGAACGCCAACGGCTGCACATCCGAGGCGGTGTCCATCATCTGGAAATTGGCGTTCACGACTTGAATGCTATCGCCACGCGCATCGTCAAATCCTACGGCCTCGCGCACCAGATCCGCAATCTGAGCGAGTTCCTCTGGCGAACGCGGTGTGATCACCATCTCTTCGTTCTCATCCATCGATTTGATGTTGTCCACGACAACGGCAATGGAAAGACGCGTAATGGTGCCGACGGGAGCGCGGGTGGTGGTGATGGCCGTACCTACGTCGAAGTTGCGGGTTTCATTAGAGCTCACATCGACCGGAGGTGGCGCATTTTCTCCAGCATCGGCGGCGGTATCGGCTCCGGTCACAGGTGGTTGATTGGTCAGTGCACCGGGCACGCCACCCTCACCGGTGGCGCCGCCGCGACGTTCGCTCGACGAGGTGTTTTCACTGCGCACGGCGCTGGTGGCCGGATTAAACGCCTGCGCGGTTTGCTCGGATTGCGTGAAGTCGAGTTCCGCATTGATTTCGGCGCGCACGTGGCCGAAACCGACCATCGAGGCGATCAGTTCTTCGACCCGGCGAACATAGTCCGCTTCGATAGTACGCTTGTGTTTAAGCTGCCAGTCGGTGGCCTTGCTTCGACTGTTGTCGTCAGGTGAGTTGAGCAAATTGCCGAACTGATCGACCACGGTGACGGCCTGCGGCTGCAAATCTTTGGTGCTTGAGGCCACGGTATGCACGATGGAGGAAATCATATCCTCGCCAAGCTTGCGCCCCGCCTTTACGGTCAGAAATACCGACGCGGTCGGCATGGTGCGATCGCGCATAAAAACCGAATCGTTGCCTTGCGCCAAATGCACTCGCGCACTGCGAACCGGCTTGAGCTTGGCAATGGTACGGGCAATTTCCGTTTCGACCGCTCGACGATAACGAGCCTGTTCAATGAATGTGCTGACGCCGAATTGGGGCTCTTCATCCAGCATGCGATAGCCTGTACCACCCTCGGATGGCACCCCTTCCGATGCGACGGACAAACGTGCCCGATCAAGCTCCGCAGCGGGCACGTAAACACTACCGGTGGCGCTATCGATACGTGGCTCGATGCCCACGGTACGCAGCGCCTGATCGACCTCGGCGGCCGCTTCGGTCGACAGATTGCTAAACAGAACTTTTTCACTAGGCGCACGCGTCCACAAAATCACGGCGACACCAAGCGCAACGCTGGCGGCGATGGCCACCATGGCGATCAGCTGGCGAGCCGCGGCATTTTGCAACAGTGCGGCCAGCGGTCCGCTGGGTGCTTCATCAGTTTGAGTTGCCATGAGTCAGATTTGCTCCTAGACCGGCATATTCATAATTTCTTGGTACGCATTGACCAATTTGTTGCGCACTTCTGTCATGGCCCGAAAAGACAGATCCGCCTTTTGCAGCTGCAGCATCACGTCTGGCAACGAGGCATCAGGATGCCCGGCTTCGACCGCCGCGGCTCCAGCGGCCGCTGTTTTCTGGCTGGCACTGACGGCGGTCGCCGCATCGGCAAGCGTCGTGGCGAAATTTTTGGCGCCCGGGGCAACGTTTTCAATCGGCTTGATCGCGTTGCTGTGCGCCTGATCAAGGCGTGCGGCCGTGGCTCGCATCTGCTGCATTACCTGGCTGACATCCATCTGATTCATGCTGTGTTACCTGTCGAACTCACGCGGCATTGCCGCCGGGGATTGCCACACCGTCTTCACGCATTTTGGCCAATTTATAGCGCAACGTACGAGGACTAATACCAAGGCGCTCAGCCGCATCTTTGCGCTTGCCACGACCCGCGCGCAGCGCCGCCAAAATGATTTCTTTTTCCTTGCTGCGCAGATCGTCCTGCAGCGGCTGTTCCGCAACAGCGGCCGTCGTTGGTGCTGTCGTTAAACTCACATCGATAGCGATGTCTTCTGCCTCAAGGTGGCCATTGCCACGCAGGATGACCGCGCGCTGGATGACATTGTCGAGCTCGCGCACGTTGCCTGGCCAACCGTAGTTGCGCAGCTTTTCCTGCGCACCGGCACTCAGACTAATGTCGTTACCAGCGCAGCGCGTCAGGCAATGCAGCGCAAGCGGTACAATGTCCAGTGGACGTTCTGCTAACGATGGCAACGCAATGGGAAAGACGTCGAGGCGATAGAACAGATCTTCGCGAAAATGGCCGGCATCGACGTGCTCGCGCAGATCCCGGTTCGTGGTCGCCAGCACCCGTACGTCCAAAGCAATGGTTTTTTGGCCACCAAGGCGTTCCACTTCCTTTTCCTGCAGCACGCGCAGCAGCTTTGCCTGCAGACCCATGTCCATCTCTGAGATTTCATCGAGCAGCAGCGTGCCGCCCTGTGCCTGTTCAAATTTGCCGGCACGCGCTTCACCTGCACCGGTAAAGGCACCTTTCACATGTCCAAACAAAACCGCCTCCAGCATGCTTTCAGGAATGGCGGCGCAGTTGATCGCCACAAAGGGGCCGTCAGCGCGCTGGGACATCGCATGGATGTAGCGTGCATAAACCTCTTTACCCGTACCGCTTTGTCCGTGCAGCATGACCGTGGCGTCGCTGCTGGCCACGCGATGCGCCAGGCTCAGACAGTCTTGCGAGCGTGGGTCTTCGGCCACGGGATTCGCAGGATCGCTGACGCTACTTGTGCTTGGCAAATAGCGGCGCACGGTTTCCACCAGTGTATCGGCGGCAAACGGCTTGACCAGATAGTGCACGGCGCCGTGATGCATAGCGTCTACGGCTTTTTGGATCGTGCCATAGGCGGTCATCAGGACCACTGGCAGCTCGGGATGGCGGCGCTTTATCTGTATCAGAAGCTCAGTGCCATCCATCGGTATCATCTGTACATCACTGATCACCAACCCGACATCGTGACGCTCAAGCATGGCCAGCGCATTTTCACCGTCGCTGGCCGTCAGCGTCGCGTAGCCGTCATTGCTGAGCGACTCGTTAAGCGCTTCGCGCAGGTTCGGATCGTCTTCTACGATCAAGATCGTCGGTAACGGTTCAGCGTTGTTATGTTTTAGCTGTGCTTTCAATGTCGATTGTCCTTAACTAAAAAAACGGTCATCAGGCGCAGGTTGCGGCGGTTCGATCCACGGAGTTTTCAGCCCCACCCAGCGTTTGGGACTGCTGCGGATCTTCTATATGCATTTCGATCAGGCAACCCTCGCCCGGCTGCGATTCCACACTGACGTCGCCCCCGTGGGCCTCTGCCGTCGATTTGACGACCGCGAGGCCAAGCCCGGTGCCGCCCGTGCGGGTTGTGAAAAATGCGTCAAACATGCGCGCGCGATCGCCCGGGCTGAGCCCCGGACCGGTGTCACGCACGCCCAGGGCTATCTCACCAGATTCAAGTCGACGCGCCGTCAGCGTCAAACAAACGCCGGCGTCCGAGGCCTGTAGGGCGTTACAGCACAAATTGGTCATCGCGCCGACGAGGGCATCGCGGTTGCCCGTCACCGCTTCGAGGCCGTGCTCGATAACGATGGACGTGCGATCTTCATCACGACGTTCGGTTTCAATAAGCTGCAGCACGTCGCGCAGCATTTCATGCACGGGGATCACTTCGTTGGCCATGGTGCTGCCCCGGGCGAAGCCCAGCATGTCGTTGACCATTCGTTCGAGCTGGCCAAGACGCGCTGTGATGCGCTGTGCGTAGGAGCGGCGTTTGGTGTCGTCAACGCGCGCACGTCCGAGCTGCGAGCTGTACAACAGCGCACTGCTCAGTGGCGTGCGGACCTGATGCGCAAGGCGTGCCGCCATTTCGCCCATTTCCACGAGGCGCTGCTTGCGCGCCAGCATGGATTGAATGGTGCGGGTTTCGGTAACATCCGTTAGCAACACAATGGCGTCACCACCAGTGCCCAATGCTTTGCGCGATACGCTAACGCGACGACCATTGGCAAGCGTCAACTCGCCGTCGTGTGCGCTGCGCGTGACAGCACCTACCGCCTCCTCGGCCGTTTTGCCCATGGGTGAGCCGCCGAGCATGTCGACGGCGGATTGATTGCATTCGGTAATGTGCCCGTCAGGGTCAGTGACGATCACGCCGCCGGGCAACGCTCCGAGCAGACGTTCGAGTCGTGTCGCCAGGGCTTCTTTCGCACGCAATTGTTCGAGTCGTTCGCTGTTGGCGACCGCCAGCTCTTCGTTGAGCACCGTGACGCGTTCGCGCAAACCGCCGAACGCATTTTCGAGTTGCTGCGCGTGTTGGGTGAAAGCCGAAAAGGCTTGTTCGAGATGCAGTGTGTCTGGTGTTGCTGCCATGATCATCGTTCCGTGATGAAGAAAATCCGTTACGGGGATAGGACTAGCAAGTTTGGTGCCAATCCGGGATTACTCTATGGATCAGGGGCTTGTGAGGATCGGGCCGTTGGCCCGATCCTATTCAACGTCAAGATTTTGTCGTTTTGCCTGAAGCGGTCATGCCGTACTTGCGCATTTTTTCGACCAGCGTCGTACGTTGGAGATTCAAAAGGCGTGCGGCGCCTGCCACGGTGCCGCCGCTTGCTTCAAGCGCGTCGCGAATGAAGCGCTTCTCCGTGCTGATCAGGTGACCGCGCAGGTCGAGTCCGCCTGAGGGCAGTCCGCTGACCGCGTTTGACACGTCGGTCGCGGCCGGCTTGTTGAGCACCGCGGGCAAGTGCGCCCGGTACTGTGCGGGCAAATCTTCGAGTTCGATGCGGCCGCTGGCGTGAGTGATGGCGAGTCGTTCCACCAAATTCGACAGCTCACGAATGTTACCCGGCCAAGGATAGGTCGCCAGGGCATTCATAGCGTCACTGCTCAAACGCAGTCCGGTCTCATTTTCCCGTGTGTGTTGGCACACCAGATCTTTGACCAGCGCTGGCAAATCACTTTGACGCTTGCGCAAAGGCGGCATTTCGATGGGGAAAACGTTGAGTCTGTAAAACAGGTCAAGACGAAAACGCTGCTTTTCAATGGCCTCGGGTAAAGCGCAATGCGTCGCGGCAACAATCCGCACGTTGCAGTGCTGAGTGTGAGTACCCCCTACCCGCTCATAGCAGCGCTCCTGCAGAACACGCAACAATTTCACCTGCATTGGCATACTCATGTCGCCAATTTCATCCAGAAACAGTGTGCCCCCTTCCGCCATTTCAAAACGTCCTTTGCGTGACGAAATAGCGCCGGTGAAAGCCCCCTTCTCGTGACCGAAAAGTTCGCTTTCCAATAGGTCAGCCGGAATGGCGCCGCAATTCACGGGCACAAACGGCTGGGCGGCGCGATCTGACTGATCGTGGATTGCCCGGGCGACCACTTCTTTGCCGGTGCCGGATTCTCCGGTAATCAAAACTGTGCTTTGGAACGGTGCGACTTGGGATATTTTTTCGCGCACCAGAGCGATGCGGCGTGAAATGCCCGTGGGCATAGTGCGGCGATCAGATTTCAGGCGACGTACCGTGGGCAGCGATGCCTCCGCGGGTGCTTCCACCGGGAGAGGAATACGGGTTGAAACGGGGTCGACGGCGAGAATTTTCTCGTTCATTTGTTGGTGCCTCCACTGCGCCATTATTTTCGAACGTCGTGTCGCGTGATTTCGAACAACAAAGGGGTGGAGTCCAGGTGCACCCTGCGAGTTGTCTTAATCGTCCTTGCGACCGTTTGAGGATATGTCGGGTGGGGGGGTACAAACAGTGATGACAATCACAAAAGGCCGCACGAGCGTCAAAAAAATAGCGCTGGCATGCGGCCTTTTCGAATGTGCCGATGATTCGACGTGGCGCTGACGCCCGTCTTTTCGGATTATGTTATGGCGCGACGGTAGTGTTTGCTGGATTGGCGATCGTATTGTCACGATACGCGGCCGTAGCACGACGACCTTTGGTCACTTTTTTGCCCGCGTCGAGCAGACCCGTGCGGCGTTTTTTCGCCAGTTCAAGCACCAGATCGGTGTACACCCTGACCTGAGTAAGCTCTGATAAAACATGCGCGCTTAATGGCCCGCCTGCGAGCCCGTCAAAGAACGTGCGCACCAAATCTTCGTGTCGGCCTTTAAGATCGGCGACCACATCCCAATCGCCTGCGGATGCCGCCTCTGCAAGCCGTCGGCTTGTGGTGAGCAGATCCGTCAGTATGGGTTTTTGTGCTTCGCTCATAGTTACTCATCCTTGAGTGGGGTCGTTAAACATATCAGGCGGCTTTATTCCCTGCCAACCTGTCCGAATTTCTCGCAAAAGCGCGCTGACTTCTTCGACACAGCGCACATCATTGGAAATATTGGCCTTAATTAATTGCCGGCCCATATAGTCGTACAGCGCATCGAGCTCTGTCGAGATCGCTCCACCGCGCTCATGGTCGAGGCTGGATTGTAGCGCGGTGATGATGGCCATGACACCACTGATGTGCTCGCCCTTGGCACTGTCGTTGCCACGCTGCATGAGGCCGCGCGCCGCTGCCAAGCGACCAATCGCCCGTTCGAGCAGCATATCGATTAGTTTGTGCGGATCGGCGTTTTCAACCGCAAGTTTCGAACCGTGGGCGCGGTAGCTGCTGACCGCGCCCTGCGAATTTGGATACATGTGCAGCGTCGTCCCTATTGTGAGTTCGGCAAGCCGGACAGTTGAGCGGTGAGAAAATCAGACGTGACAGACAGTGACGAGACGATCGAATCCAGAGCAGAGAATTGGTTCAAAAGCCGTGCTTCGACGGACTGCAGACGTAAATCAAGCGCGGTGCGCTGGTCGGCGATCAGATCGATCGAGCCCTCGAGTCCTTCGGTCCGTTGGTCAATTCGCCCGCCCTCCTCGAGGTACGGATCCATGACCGCGTTGAGACGCGTCGCAAACCCATCTTCGCCACCAAACAGTCTTGATACTGCGTCGAAATCTTCGCCAAGCGCCGCCGTGAGTTCGGCTTCATCAATGTTGAGCTTGCCCTCAAGGTCAGTTTCAATGCCCGCGCGTGTTAACGAACGATAGCTGCCATCACTGAGCAGACCGCCGCCGGCCACTTCGCGGCGCAGCGAGCTACTAACGTCACGCACGCCGGTATCACCGAGCAGGACACCGGCATCCCCGGTCTCGGCATCAAAACGAGTTAGATTGGCCAGCGAATCGACCAGCGAGTTATAGGCCGTAACAAACTCACGCACCTTGCTGGTCGCATCACCCGTATCGTAGGCCACGCGAAGCGTTTCAATAGTGCCAGGTTCTGCGTCCACCACATTAATGGATACGCCACCGACAATATCTCGAAAGACATTGGAACTGCTGGATTGCTCAAAACTATCTACCCGGATACGGGCATCTTCTGCATCGCGCAGCGAGGTCATGGTGCTGCCCGGTTCGGCGCCAGCGCCGAAGGTCAAAAAGTCGAGGCCGCCGTCAAACGACTCGATTTCAATTGGGTTGTCTTCGCCAGTTTTCGTGCCGGTAAGAATAAGACGGGCACCATCTTCTGCCGTAATGATCGAAGCGCTTACGCTACGGTTGTCGGGGTTGTCGTTAATCGCATCGCGAATATCCGCCAACGTGGAGGTTTCTGCGTCGATGGTAATGGTGAAATCATCCGCACCGTCTTCGCCACTGCGAAAAATCAGTTGGCCTGCGCCGAGCTGCTTATCCGTCGCGTCCGAGAACGCCTGAGACGTGATCTTGGCTGAAGCGGCAACGTTTAGAACTTCTACCTCATACGACGAGGGCACGGCGTCGACGCCGGCCGACACGGTAAACAGGTCTTCGTTGCTACTGGTAGCGCGGCGCGAGCGAAAAACATCCACGTCGTCGAGCCGTTCTACGGCTTCGCGAAACGTTGACAGAGATGACTTAAAACTGCCGAGCGCTGAGAGCTCGGACTGGATGCTCGCCTCGCGGCGAGCCAATCGCAAAGTGGCCGGTTGACCTTCGGCTACGACGAGCTGGGACACAATCGACGCGACGTCGAGTCCGGAGCCAAGGCCCTGTGCGGTAATCATATTGTGTTGATCCTGTACATTTTGGTGGGCCGGTCAGGCCTTCGCCTCAATCAATCGCAGTGAGTCATCACTGCCATCTGCTGCGCGGGCGATCGCCTCTTCACTTGGAATTTGCCGCACAACTTCTTCGGAATTGCGGTCAATCACCTTGACCACCGTCATTCCGCTGTCGTCGTCGACCTCAAACTTCAGGTCACGGCCCATTTTTTCCGCTCGCCGGGCGAGCTCCTGGGCGGCCTGTTCCACCTGTTCACGCTCAGGCTGCACGGCGCTTTCAGAGCGAGGCTCGTCGGTCGCCTCCGTCTCTCGCCGGGTGTCAGTCTCCCGCGTTTGGTCACTGCGCTGCGCATTACGCGCTTCGCGATTGGTGTTAACAGCGGTGTCATCTTCGCGCATGGCACGCGATGCTCGATCCACTGTTGGCAATACGGAATTCACTGACGAACGAATATCGTTGTTCATCGTGTTTGTCTCCTGCTAGTGAGACCGCCGGATGCGTTATGCCAACTCACATCCGGCGCTCTTTTCTCTTTCGTTGGAAAGAGACCCCGTCGTGCCAACCAACACGTCGGGGGCTTTGGCTTGTAATTTAGCCGAGCAAACTCAGAGCAATCTGAGGCTGCGTATTGGCCTGCGAGAGCATCGCAACGCCGGCCTGCTGCAGAATCTGCGCCTTCGTGAGGTTGGCAGTTTCCGATGCAAAGTCAGCATCCTGAATGCGGCCACGTGAAGCCGAAAGGTTTTCACTGGTGGTCTGCAGGTTGTTGATGGTCGATTCCAGACGGTTCTGGATAGCACCCAAATCACTACGGAAAGACGAGACTGCGGTCAATGCAGAATCGATACGCGCGATCGCATCATTGGCGTTGTCGACGCTTGTGATGGAAACGTTTTCAAGCGTATCGGTGTCTTTGGTGATCACCGCTGGCGAGCCAAGGACCGCCGTGGACTGGGTGCCGCCGAAGGTAATGTTCTCACTGGCCGTCAGCGTTACCTGACCCTCGTAAGTATCCGAGGCAAATCCAGATGTGCCTTCCGTGGCCGCCTCAACGGTCGTAATATTACGCCCGTCTTCGGCCGTCAACGTAACGGTCGAACCATCCAACGATGCCACAACCCCGGTGGTGTTTGAGAACAGGTTGATCTGATCAACAACTTCACCTGCGGTAATGCCGGCGGCGGCGTCGGTAGCGGGAGCGAAAATCACCTGATCGTTAATGGTCAGCGCATAAGTGTCGGTCGCCGAACCACCGATCGCTGCAAACGTTCCGGTTTGTTCGTTGGTGGCCGTAGTCGTAAGACCCGCCACACCCGACGAATTGATGGCCTCGGCGACATCCTGGGCACTGCCCGAGTCGGAAGCACCGATGCTAACCGCAGCGGTATTGCCCACCGCGATGGTCAGACCACCGTTGGTGAGGCCCGTGCCGGTAACCTGACGCTCGTCAGAGGCGATCTGGCCCAGTGCGCCGGAGCGTACGTTGGTCGAAAGCCCGAGCGAGATGGTCTCGCCGACGTTCGCGCCAACCTGGAAGGTGGCCGCGCCTGCGCTACCGTCCAGTACTTTGAGACCGTTGAACGACGTCTGCGTCGAAATACGATCAATCTCAGCGATACGTTGCTGCACTTCGGCATCGAGTGCCTGGCGGTCACTGGCCGAGTTGGTAACGTTAGCCGACTGCACAGCAAGCTCGCGAATTCGCTGCAGGTTGCTGGTCAGCTCGCCCATTGCGCCTTCTGCGGTTTGTGCCAGCGAGATGCCGTCGTTTGCATTTCGCATGGCCTGGTCAAGGCCGCGGATCTGCGTGGTGAATCGTTCTGAAATTGCAAGGCCTGCAGCGTCGTCTTTGGCGCTGTTAATGCGCAAACCGGTCGACAGACGTTGCATGGCTGTATTCATGCCTGTCTGCGAGCGCCCTAGATTGCGCTGTGCATTCAGCGATGCAACGTTGGTGTTGATGAATTGAGCCATTTCTATACTCCGTAAAAGCTACTAAATCCCTAAAGTGTGCCAACAAGAATCGTCAAATTATCGTCGGACACTGGATTTAGCGGCGTGGGCGAAAAAACCTTGAGGCTTTTTTCTGATCGGAGCGGACCTGCGTCACAGAAAGTTAATTTCATCGAATGTATGCAATGCGCTGATGCGCAGCGCTTACAATACGTTAAACAGTGACAGACCCTGGACGCGTGCGAAGGTTTGCTGTGCGGCCTGCAGACTGGTGAGCTGCTGATTGAGGTTGGATATCGCTTCGGCGAAATCGACGTCCTGCAGCTGGGAGCGCGTGCTCTGTAGCGTGAGCTCCAGATCGGCGTTGCTGTTTTCCTGAGCGTCAATCGCCTGCAGTCTAGAACCGACGCGCGCTCGGATGTCCAGTACGTTACCAATGCCCTGATCAAGGTCGCTGAGCACGTTGTTTACACGATTGTTCAGAAGCGCAGAGCCTTCCTGACCCCCAACGTCATTGCGTAGTGCATCTACCAGGTTTTGCACGGTCGCGAAAATATCCTGACTTTCGGACGGCGTGACGGTAAACGAATCGCCGGTAGCCGGCTGGCCGTCGATGCTGAGCGTCGCGCCGGGAATATCGATCGTATCACCCGGCGCAAACGTGCCCGTTTGAACAATCGCGCCGAGCGAGTCGAGAACGTTGTATTGGTCGGGAGCAGTAAATGCTACGGCGTAACTTTCCTCGGGCCAGCGCGTAATGCCATTGAGACTGCCGGCGTCGATCACGCCGGTGCCGGTGTTGGTTTCTAAAGCGTTGGTGGCAAACTGACCGTTGCCGTTGGCAATTTCGACGAACACTTCACCGCCGGAATCGCCATCGTCGACAAAGCGCGTTGGTCCAATCTGCACACGACGATCACCCTGGTCGCCGTTGTAGATGACCTCCCCGTTCGATTTAGCAAAAGGCTCGGTGCGGGACTGAAAACCCGAAAACACGAAATTGCCCTGACCATCACGTCGATTGCCAAGCTCAACCAGCTGGCTCAAGATCTCTTCAACCTCTACGGCGATAAAACGGCGAGATTCGAAGGTTTGCGTATCGTTGTTGGCCTGCAAGGCAAGGTCGCGGACTCGAAATAGTGCGTTCTGAACATCGGCAAGCGTGGTCTCTTCAATAGAAAGACGCCCTTCCGCGAGCCCGGCGTTACGCTGAAACTGCTCGTTTTGCTCAAGCGCAGCGGTGATGCTGGTGATTTGTGCTGCTGCCACCGGGTCGTCCGACGGACTGAGCAAACGCTGTCCGGTGGAGATTTGCAGCTGCGTGCGAGTAAGCTCAGTCTGCAACCGATTGAGCTGCGACGTGCTTTGGCGAAAAAACAGAGCGGTGGATGTGCGCATTAGCGGCCTACTGCATTAAGAATGGTGGCGAACAGCGTGTCGGTGACGGCAATCATTTGAGCCGCTGCCTGGTAGCTTTGCTGGAATTGCAAAAGATTGGCCGCCTCCTCGTCCAGATTGACCCCGGACACTTCCAGCACGCGGGCCTGGGCTTGCTCGAGCAGCGTGGTTTGGGCGGCGACGCCGCGCGCGGCTTCACGGCCGTTGATGCCGGCCTGAGCAACCAGCGTGCCCACCGCGTCGTTCAGCGTCGCGGTTTCACCATCGAGCAAAGATTGATTCGGCAGCTGTCCGATATTCAAGATATTGCGGTTGTCGCCAATACCGCCGACATTGGATTCGACGCTGAACTGGTCACCAGCGGAAGGTGTGCCCTGAACGTCAATGTCGTAGCCATTGAGCGAGATCGGCTGACCCGGCGTAAACGTAAAACTGCCGGCGCCATTAATCTGATAGGTGGTCGGGGCGGTAAATTCGATATCGACGTCATCGAGCAAATTGGCGTTTGCCGGATCGTTAATGTCAGCAATACTAATTGTGGCGGTGCCGGAGTTCGCGCCGTCTGCGCCCGTGCGGACCGGCAGGGCCGCCGCGATGTCGCGTCCGGTCGTGATCGACAGGCTCAGCGAGGCCGCCGCATCGCGCATCGGTTCCAGCGAGAATTGATCGCCGGCCGCGGGCGTGCCGGTCATGCTCACCGTGAGTCCCTCGAATGTTAGTGGATCGCCCGCGGTGCCCGTGCCGGTAAACGGCACGTTGGTGCCATCGGTCGTGTTTAACACGCTGTACGCGGCACCGTCGAAGCTCAAACGATAATTATCCACACCGACCTGCGTGATGTCGTCGATCGCGAAATCCACAACGCCGGTGCCGGTATTGAGGTTTGAAGGCGTTGCGGCGGGCCCAGCGATCGAGAAAAACTCGCCGCCCAAATCGCCGTCGTAATCCATGCCGCGTTGATGTTGTGCATTGACGTCCAACGCAAAGGCCGTCGCAATGCGGCCCAATTGATTCTGTGCGCTACCGAGGCCCTGTTCGGAAAACTCCAACAACCCGCCCAACGAGCCGCCCTGCACCGCACTGGTGATGTCTGAACTGCCGCCATCTACGCCGAGTCTTACCTGCAGTTTGGTTGGATCCAGCGGATCTACTTGTGTGCTGACGTTCGAGGAATTGGCACCCAGTACTAACAGCTGGCCTGTGCCCAGAAAAACGTTGGTGGAGCCATCGTCTTGTTGCGTGGTGGTGATCGCCACCCGTGCGGCTAATTCGTTTAACAGATTCTGGCGCTCATCGACCAGATCATTGGGGACACTGCTGGGGTCGCTGCCACCGTTGAGCGAGATGCGTTCGTTCAATGCGGCGATGTCGCCGGCCAGAGCATCAATATCCGCGACGTCCTGAGCAATGCGTGAATTGACCTCTTGATCCAGGCCCGACAGCTGCGAAGCCATCTGACTGAACCGGTCAACAACCACCCGAGTCTCGCCCAGCATGGCTTCACGGGCACCAATGGAGGCCGGATCGTTCGCGACATCGCCGGCTGCGTTGTAAAACGACTGCATGGTCGAGGAAAGCCCGTCGTTCGGATCATTCAGCAGGTTACCGAGACGATCTGCCAACGCGGCAAACGACTCAAAGCGTCCCAGCGCACTGGTGGCGCTAGTGACTTGATCGCCCAAGAACTGGTCGTAGACCCGTTGAACCGATTGAACCTCCGCGCCATTGCCAATGGAGCCAAAGCCGAAATTGGTGGCTTCACGTGTGCCAAGCAATACGCGCTGACGCGAATAGCCAGGTGTATTGACGTTAGCGATATTGTGACTGGTGGTTTCCAGCGCACGCTGCGCCACGCGCAGTGCGGACAGGCTCGTATTCAGAATTGACATAACTTCTCCGGCGGGCGAAACCCATGAATTTCGCGTTCGTCAAAATATCGACACCTGCTAGGGAATCTTTAGGGCGTTGAGGGCCTTTTTGAGAATTGATCCGTTGGCAATACGTAAAATTTTGTCGGCGTATTTTGGATCGGTGGCGTAACCGCCGCGTTGCAAAGCCTCTGCGAAGCCGGCGCCGTCAGCACCTTTCCCCAGCGCCTCTTGATAGCGTGGCGCGTTCAACAGCAATTTGGCGTAATCCTCGAAGCTCTCTTTGACCGATTCATAGGCGCGAAAATCGGCGCGCACATCATGTGCCTTGCCTTCAACATATTCCTGCGTGCGAATCTGCGCACGCTCCCCCGACCAGCTGCGTCCCGCTTTGATGCCAAACAGATTATGTGAATCTTCACCACCGGCGGTGCGGATCGGGTGCTGACCCCAGCCGGTTTCGAGCGCGGCCTGAGCAATCAAAAACTGTGGGGCGACTTTGAGCATTGCGGCGGCTTTGCGTGCAAAGGGCATCACGCGCTGGACAAAGCGCATCTTCGGATCCGAACTCAATTCGCTATCGGGCACGGCGGCAACGCCTGCGAACGAACGACTGGGTGCAACAAAATGGGTGGGTCGATCCGCACTCAAATCGGCGCCCGCCCCACTGGAAAACTGTCGCAAGAGCATATCTGCGATACCCAAGCCGCTGTTTTTGGACAGCGCGCTGGACATCTCCTGATCAAACATGTCGCGATAAAACTTGCCCTGTTCGCTGTCCATCGCGCCTTCACCAAGGCTCGCTGAACGCATATTTTTCATCAGCATCTGCGTAAACAGCGCTTCGAACTGATGCGCCACTTCACGCAACTCATCGCTCACCTTAAATTCCGGCTCCGGTGTACTGCCGCGTGCAAACGTGGTTGCGAGGGACTGGACTTGTGCTGCTGGCTTCATATCACGACCAGTTCCGCACGCAGCGAACCGGCTTGCTTTAAGGCCTCAAGAATCGCGACCAGATCACCAGGCGCAGCCCCTACTTCGTTCACCGCCCGCACGATATCGTTGAGCGTGACGCCGGGATTAAACAGAAACATCCGATTCTCTTCCTGCTCAATGGTCACACCGGAATCGGGCAGTACGGCCGTTTGACCGTCGCCAAACGGGTTGGGCTGAGATGCCACGGGTTGTTCGCTGATGGTGACCACCAAAGAGCCGTGCGACACGGCGGCTGGCGACACACGCACGTTGGCACCGATCACGACTGTCCCGGTGCGGCTATTGATAATTACGCGGGCGGCGCCTTCGCCAGGCTCTACTTCAATTTTCTCGAGCTCGGAAACGAAAGCGATTCTGGCAGAGGTTGATTCTGGTGCTCTGACGCGCACCGTACCGCCATCGACGGCTTCGGCCACGCCGCCACCAAGATGCTGGTTAATGCCATCCATCAAACGCTGAGCCGTCGTAAAATCGGCCGTGTTCAAGTTGAGCGAAATAAATGGGTCTGTGGCAAAGCGCGTGCGCACTTCGCGCTCGACGGTCGCACCGTTTGGAATGCGGCCTGCGCTTGGGATATTCACTGTGATGCTTGAGCCATCGTTGCCGCTGGCGCCGAAACCACCCACCACAAGATTGCCCTGAGCCACCGCGTAGACGTTGCCGTCTGCGCCTTTGAGCGGCGTCATCAACAAACTGCCGCCGCGCAGGCTCTTGGAGTTGGCAATCGACGATACCGTGACGTCGATTAGCTGCCCGGGTTTGCCAAACGCCGGTAGATCAGCGTGAACAGAAACGGCTGCGACGTTTTGTAACTGCGGATTCACGCCCGGCGGAATGGTAATGCCAAACTGTGCCAGCATGTTTTGCAGGCTTTGCACGGTGAACGGCGCCTGCTGCGTTTGATCGCCCGTGCCGTCGAGGCCAACCACCAAACCGTAGCCGACCAGTTGATTGGTGCGCACGCCCGCGATTGACGCGATGTCTTTCACGCGCTCCGCCTGCACTCTCATGGTTGGACTCGCGAGAAGAACGAGCAAGGCAGCGGCCTGTATCAGGCGTTTTAGAGCACGGGGAAACGTCATAGGGTTTGTCCTGCGGTGTGGATCAAAACGGCATCCACGGAGAATTAAAGAAACGACCGAGCCAGTTCATGCGATTGGCACTGGCGAGTGCACCGCGGCCACTGTATTCGATGCGCGCATTGGCGACTTTTTGTGAGGGAATTGAGTTGTCGGGCTCAATGTCGATGGGTCGTACGACACCGCTGACACGGACGTACTCCTTGCCTTGGTTGAGCGTGAGCCACTTCTCGCCCTGTACGACCAAATTACCGTTGTCGAGCCTTTGCACGACCGTCACGGTAACGCTGCCTTCCAACTGATTGCTTTGTGTCGCGCCGCCCTCCCCGTCAAATTCTGTCGACGTATCGACGGAATTCTCAAAAATCGGGTTGCCACCTACGGTAACCGGTATGCCAAGAATGGTGCCGGTGGCGGACGAGACACTGTTGCTCTTTGAGGTGCTGGTCGTTGAGCTCTTCGTGGCGTTCGTTTGCTCGTTCAGCACGATGGTCAGGATGTCCCCGACGCGGCCGGCACGAAGATCACTAAACAAAGCCAACCCGGCGTTGGCCTGAAACAAACTGCCGTTGGTGGAGGCTGTGGGCGGCACGGGTTGCACGCTGTAAAACGCAGGCGGCGCATCCTCTTCGACCACCGCTCGACCACCACAACCCACGAGCATCAAAATCAACAGCGTCATAAGTGATGTGATTCTGTACGCCTTGTTTAATTGGTTCATCGTTCGATTTCCTTACAGGTTGTTACTGGCGTACTGCAGCATCGAATCGGTGGTCTGGATGGCCTTGGAGTTCATTTCATACGCTCGCTGGGTTTCAATCATCGACACCAGCTCCTCGACGGCATTGACGTTTGAGGTCTCCAGCGCTCCCTGTTCGAGTTGGCCGATGCCGTTCACGCCAGGCGTTGCGGCCTGCGGTGCGCCGCTGGCGGCGGTTTCCAGAAACAGGTTTTGTCCGCGCGGTTCAAGTCCGGCGGGGTTAATAAAATCAGAAAGCTGAATGTTGCCCACCTGGGTTGGCGCGGCTTGCCCCGAAAGCTGCACCGACACGGTGCCGTCGCGGCCAACGGTAATGCTCTGTGCCGCCGCCGGAATCGTGATGCCGGGCTGCACCGGGTAGCCGTTTGAGGTGACCATTTGGCCCTGCTCATCCACCTGAAACGTACCGTCACGGGTGTAGGCCGTACCGCCGTCGGGCGTTAGCACCTGAAAGAAACCCCGTCCGTTAACGGCCACATCCAGCGCGTTATTGGTTTGCGCGACCGTGCCTTGTGCAAACGTTTTTTGCACGGCGACGATGCGCACACCGGTACCAATCATGGTGCCCGACGGATGACGCGTGGACTGCGACGTCTGGCCGCCAGCCTGCGTGCGATTTTGATACAGCAAATCTTCAAACGAGGCGCGGCCGCGCTTGAAGCCAGTCGTGTTGGTGTTGGCCAGATTATTGGAAATCACGGCCATGCGAGTCTGCTGAGCGTCGAGGCCGGTTTTGGCGGCCCACAGTGCGGTGTTCATTACGATGTCTTCCTTGTCGTCAAATTTTTGTCAGTTGCGCTCGCTATCCCGGCAAGCTGCAAGTTGTGTGCCACGCGTTAGCGCATGCGCATGAGCGCGGCCGCCTGATCGGCATCGTCACGCGCGGTTTCAATCATCTTTACCTGCATTTCATACATGCGTGAGAGTTCGATCATGTTGACCAGCGCTGCGGCGGCATTCACGTTGCTCGACTCCAGCGCGCCGGTCACAATCGTGACCGCGGCATCCGCCTGCGCGGGCGCGCCGCCTTTCAATCGGAACAGGCCATCGCGTCCGCGCTCAAGTTCAGCGGTATCCGGGTTGACCAGACGAATCCGATCGACCACGGCCAGCGCGTTCGCAGGTTGGCCAAGCGGCACGACGGAGACCGTGCCGTCGCCGCCGATGGTGAGTGAGTTACTGGGCGGGATCGCCACCGGACCGCCATCACCCATCACCGCGTGGCCACCGGAATTGCGCAGGATGCCAAAGGTGTCGACAAACAGATCACCGGCACGCGTGTACGCCTCGGTACCATCGTCGGCCTGCACGGCGATAAACCCCTCGCCGTTCACGGCCACATCCAGGTCGCGTCCCGTACTGATCAGCGCCCCTTCGGCAAAGTCGGCACCGTAGCCGCTGTTGACCACATTCACGCGACTGGCGTGTGTATCGCCATAAATCGGCGCACTGGTGGCGCCCACCAGCTCTGCGCGAAAGCCGGTGGTACTGGCGTTGGCGAGATTGTTGCTCACCACAGCCTGAGCCACCATCGTTTGCGTGGCGCCAGTCATGGCAATGTATCCGAGTCGATCCATGGCTTAATTACGTCCTAACGTTAGCGGATGTTCAGGACGGTCTGGGTGACCTGATCCGCGGTGGTGATCATCTGCGCATTCGACTGGAAGTTGCGTTGCGCGGTAATCATGTTCACGAGTTGTTCGGTCAAATCGACATTGGAGGCTTCGAGTGCGCCGGATTGGATCAAGCCAAAACTCGATGTGCCCGCCTCACCAAGCACCACGCCGCCGCTTTCAAACGACTCGGCCCATGAGGTGTCGCTGCGTTGATCAAGCCCGCCCGGGTTCACGAATCGACCCATACTTACTTTGCCCAGTGCCGAGGCCTGTCCATTGGTAAAGCGCGCGAAAATAACACCGGTGTTACTGATATCGACGCCCGACAGGCGTCCGGTGGTGAAACCGTCCTGGTTCAAGTTGTTTACGGCAAACGAGTCGCCGTACTGCGTGGTTTGTTCATAGAACAAGTTCATCGAAATGGGCGCCGCACCGTTGGCCGGATCGTACGGCGGCAGGGTCACGAGTCCACCTGCAGGTACGGCCAGCGTGCCGTCTTGGGCAAACTGCAGTGTTTCGGGCGGTCCAACCAAATCATTATCAATGTAGGTGTAGGCCTCCCACGTGTTATCGGCAGGCTGCTTTACGTAGTAGTAGGACTGCGTGTGCGGCGAGCCCAGCGAGTCGTACACCGTGGTCGAGGTAGTGTGGTTATACGATGCCGGATCGATCGGATCGAAGACCAGCGCCGAGGGTTCGGGAGCGTCGGCCGGCAGGTTCACGCCAATTTCCGCCTCGGTGCTCTCGCCCGGTGCGGAGGTGCCCACCACCACGCGAAGATCGGTGAGCAAACCGCTATTGAATGTGTCGTCATCGGCTACCGGAAAGCCCTGCAATTTGGCACCCTGCGGGTTGACCAGAAAACCGTCGCGATCGAGGCTGAAGTTACCGGCGCGCGAGTAGATCGCCGCACCGTTGTCGCTCAGACGAAAGAAGCCCTCGCCGGCGATGGCAAGATCGAGCGCGTTGTTGGTGAAATCAATGTTGCCCTGGGAAAACGATTGGGTCACACCGGTTAGGCGCACCCCGCTTCCCGATACCGATGTGCTGAGACTGGCGGTACCGGCGGCGAAGACTTCGGCGAATTCACCACGGCTTTCTTTGTAGCCATAAGTGTTCGCGTTGGCGATGTTGTTGGCGGTGACGCTCAAATCGGCAGAAGCCGCGTTGAGTCCACTGAGTGCAATACGAAATGGCATAAGTTAGTTCCTCACTATGCTCTGAAGATGGTTATGAGATTTCCCGAATCTGACTCAACGGCAAAGCGTCGAGGCCGGGTAAATTTAGGGACAGGCCGCCGCCTTGAGAGGCAAGCGAAACGCTGTCCACTCGCGAACGCACCAAAGCGGGCACGGCCTGCGCCGCGCCACCGACATCGATGTTCGCTGTGAAGGTGTAACGACCGGCTGGCATGGTTTCGCCGCGCGCATCGCGTCCGTCCCATTGGAAACGGGCGAGCCCGGCGGTCTGAGCGCCCAGCGGAATATTTCGCACCACGGCACCCGAGGCATCGCGCACCGCAACGGTAACGTTGCTGCTGGCGATTGGCATATCTACGGCGCCGCCCAGTGCCTCGTCGGCAGACCGATAGCCGGTGCTCTGATTCAAAAGAACGTCGCGTCCAATCAGACCCGAGGCCTGCAGCGTTTGATCCGAAGAAATTGAATCTGCCAGCGATGTGAAATTCTGATTCAGGCTCTCGATGCCCGAGACCGTGCTGAACTGTGCAAGCTCGGCCACAAACTGACCGTTTTCCATCGGCGAAAACGGGTCCTGATTTTGAATTTGCGCCACCATCAAGGTCAGGTAGTCATCTTGCCCCAACTCGCCTTCGGCCTGTCCCGAGGTTGGGCGCGCCAGCTGCGGCGCCAGGCTGGTATCAATTGTATTCACGAAAGCGTCTCCTATTGACCAAGACTGATGGTGCGCATCAGCAGTTCTTTCGAGGTGTTGATCACCTCGACATTGTTTTGATAAGACCGCGAGGCCGACAGCATGTTGACCATCTCCTCTACGGCATTGACGTTGCTTGAAAACACGTAGCCTTCGTCGTTGGCGAGTGGGTGATCCGGCGAATAGCGTGAAGCCACCGGCGCATCACTCTCGACGATGCCGGAGACGCGGACACTGGGATGGGCCGACGGACCATCCATAAAATCACGAAAGGGCTGGAACACCGGTTGACGCGAGCGATAGGCGGTGTCGGCGCTGCCGCTCACGTCATCGGCATTGGCGACGTTGCTGGCCGTGACGTTTAGTCGTATCGACTGCGCACTCATGCCGGCACCTGCGATATCAAATATTCGGTACAGACTCATTACTGATGACCTCCAGCGATCGCGGCACGCAGCGTGGAAACGCGTCCGTTAATAAAGCGCAAGCTCGCTTGATAGCGCAGAGCGTTACTGGCGAACTCCGATTGCTCGACATCCGTCTCAACCGTGTTGCCATCCAGAGAAGGCTGGTTTGGCACCCGATAGAGCAAATCACCCTCACCCATGGCGGTGCCGGGCGGCGTAATGTGGCGCTCGTTCGTGGTCAGCATGCGCAGTGAGGGTGAGGCCGTACCGGCCAACACGCTTTTGAAATCCATATCGCGGGCCTTGTAGCCCGGCGTATCTGAATTGGCGATGTTGGAGGCGAGAATTTCATTGCGTGATCCCCACAGCCCTAAAGCGGCGGCGTGAGGGCCAAAGATGCGATCCGTCGAACTGAACATGACAAGCTCCTTCTGCACGTGTTCGATGGATACATAGCAAGGCCCGTGCCAAAACGCTAAGCCCATGATTTATCGCTATTTCATCGCGAACGAGCACGGTTAAGCGGCAAACCGCTGCCGCTTTGCGCAGGCAGCGGCAAGCCGTCTTGCCGCAAGTTATGGTCAATAGGCGGTGTGGTATTGAGGGTTCAACCGGCAAAATCGGTTCTGGCATGAAATCTGCTTTGAGTTTTTCACACGCGGGCGAGTGACACAGGTTCCTTTGCCTGCAATCCGCAGAAACCGGGCACGGAGGCCTAAACCGATGACAAAACGTCACCCGAAACGCCGTTACGGACTCGTCAAGGCATTGACGATTAGTGTGGTTTTGGCCCAAGGGGCTGCCGCGTCCGAGTGGCAAGATGTAAAGACCATCCGGCAAAGCGCGCTGGATCATGCCCAGAGTATTGTCGCCACCGACTTACATGACATCGTTCTGTCGGCACGCGACGTCGACCCGCGCCTGCGATTGCGTCGTTGCTCCGAGCCGCTGGAAGCGTATCTGCCGCCCGGTGCTACCTTGACCCGCGGCGGCGTGGTCGGCGTCCGGTGTAGTGCACCGGTCGGGTGGAAAATATTTGTGCCAGTGGGCGTTGCGCGCCATGCGCTGGTTGCTCGCACGACACGCGCCCTGCCTGCGGGCCATCGGCTGACCGCCAATGATGTTGAATGGGTGCGCAAAACCCTCAACGCGACGGACGCCGTTTTGATCAAAAAACGCGATCAGGCTGTGGGGAAAATATTGCGCCAACCGTCGGCCGTGGGACAGGTCATTCGCAGCAGCATGCTGCGGGCGCCATTTGCGATTCGGCGTGGAGAACGTGTCACTCTGGCGGTGTCAAACAACGGTCTTGCGATTCGAATGCGTGGCGAGGCCCTGGCCAATGCCGCGCTTGGGCAGCGAATTCAGGCTAGAAATGACTCATCGGGCCGTGTGGTAGAAGGCGTGGTGCGCGCTCAGGGAGTCATAGAACTCGATATATATTAGATTGTTAACGGATATTTCTCGAATATTTCTGAGTAATCCGTCAAGCTTTTGTCGTTCGCCAGAAATTATTTCCCAGCAAAGCTAAAGGTTTTTCCTCCACCGCCGCTACATCTCCTGCAACAAACAGGAGGCGTTACGCCATGCCTAACAACATTAACTCTTCGCTTACGTCGTACCGTCAGGTCAAGGGACCCACGGATAGCAATCGCACTCCCGAGAAGGCCAATACACAGCCTAATCCAAGTGCCACTGCGGCTGCCGATACGGTCGCCGTGACCACCAATGCTCGCCAACTGGCGTCACTGGAGTCGGCCATCGCGTCGGCAAGCGTAGAGGATACGTCGCGTATCGATGCCGTGCGTCAACAGATCTCGGACGGTACCTACGAGGTCGATCCGCAACGTGTGGCGGACAGCCTATTGAGTATGGACCAGTCACTGCCCTCTAAATTTTAGACGATGGTGACTGAATCTCGGGCCCTTACGGAAGAGGGCCACCTTTCTTTGCACGAGGTGATCGAACAATCCGTTCGTGTCGCCGACGCACTCTTGCTGACCTTGCAGGAGGAACGCCAGGTTCTGGCCGGGGCGGACCATGAAGCGTTTTCGCCCGTGTTTGCGCGGAAAAATGAGCTGGCCGGCGAACTTAGTCGACTGGATCAGCAGCGTGCCGCATTAACGGCCGAGCAATCAAAGGACAACGCGCAGGGGTCTGCTCTATGGACACGATATTGCGCGGTACTCGAGCAATGCCGCGAAGGCAATGCCATCAATGGACGGCTGGTGCAGGATCGCCAACGTCACGTTCGCCGCGCCCTTGGCATTTTGCGCGGCCAGGCGAATACCGAAACCGAACTGTACTCGCAGCGTGGAGCCGCCCTGCCCGGCGCTCATTCGCAGGACCTCGGTCGCGCCTGACGCCGTTTGCTGACATGCTCCCGCGCCTAATGCTCGTTCTGTGCACGCTGTTGATCGCCAGCGGTTGCAACGACGAAACTCCAAGCAGCCTACCCATCACGGTTGACACCGCCTCGACCGAGCCTCAATTCAACAACGACCTGATTATTGGCAAACTGTACACGCCTGATGTCAGCGTACCGCCCACGTTTCAGCGCGACCCGCGCCCGCTCTCCGGATCGTCGTACACGCTGCGTCATCTGCGTACAACGGACTTGGATGCCAACGCTTCTTTGGCCTCAGAGCTTTGTACCGACGATATGAGTGACGCACTGCGCTGGTCCGATCTTGCCACGGCCAATCCCGCCGCCACCGTTGTGGTGACCATCCTCGAGCGCGATGAACTCTATGAAATGGTGCGCCAGAACGCGGGCACAACCCTCGTACATCGGGTGTTTAAATGCGCCTACCTCAATCGCGAGGGTGTCGATCCATGGACGGTCGCCGGACCCGCTGGCGTATTGGCCAGCCGTCAACCAGCGGTCGATCGTTTGCGCGAGCTTAGCGAATATTTGTGGCAGTTCAGTCAGTTTAGTAACCCAGGCTCGGCGGTTCTGGCCAGCACGAGCGAGCAACACGACGACGGCTGGTCGCACACGCTGCAACTTGCCACCCTGACCAATGCCGGCGGGCAAACGGCGGGCTGTGATCTGGTTGAACGTATTGATTGGCAACACAAGCTCAGCCCTGACGGACAATTGACCACACAGCGTAGCCGTGTGCGCCAGTTTGATGCGCGTCTTACTCCGTCTGGCCCCGAAGTCTGTTCGGATAACTGACCCACAGCGCCGCGCCAGCGTGCGGCCCGCCGGGAACAGGTGACATTCCGCGCTCGGGCTTTTAGGCTATTTGGCCATGGACGCAAAGCCCTTTCACACGATCTTGATGCCGTTTCGCAGCCTGACCCCAGTGCTGCTGAGCGCGTTGTTATGCGCTTGCGGTGGCGGCGGTTCCTCGAGCGGCATCGGCGTGCCCACGCCCCCGCCCGTGCCACCACCTGTCGCGGTCAGTATCGGTGTGGAAAGCGCCTTCCCCTCACTGACATTTAGCGAGCCGCTTGCCGCCTTGCAAGCACCCGGCGATCCGTCACGGTGGTTTGTGGTGGAACGCACAGGTCAGGTGTGGGTATTTGATAACGATCCAATAGTGACCCAGCGTGAAATTTTTGTGGATCTGGGGCCACTGCTTTTTGATCGTGCGCCGGAAGCGGGCTTACTCGGCATGGCGTTTCATCCAAATTTTGCTCAGAACGGCCAAGTATTTTTTTCGTATACGCGCCCCGGAGCGCCGCTCGAGTCTGTCGTGTCACGCGTGCTGAGCTTAAACGGTGGCGCAAGTCTTGATCTGACTACCGAGACGATGGTGCTGACCGTGCTGCAGGATTTTGCCAATCACAACGGTGGCCATATTGTGTTTGGTCCCGATGGGTTTTTATACGCCGGCTTTGGCGATGGCGGCTCATCCAACGACCCCAACGATCGCGCCCAAACTCAGACCACGCTGATGGGCAAACTCTTGCGGATTGATGTGGATCAGGGCGCCCCTTATGCGATTCCGCAAGACAATCCGTTTGCCGCTAACGCACGTTGCGTACAGGGGTTTGGCGGCGCATCGTGCCCGGAGATTTTCGCGCTGGGATTGCGTAATCCGTGGCGTTTTAGTTTTGATCGAACGAACGGCGAGCTGTGGCTTGGCGATGTGGGTCAGGGCCGCTTCGAGGAAATAAATCGTATTGAGCTTGGCGATAATCTGGGCTGGCGCATTCGTGAAGGCGCCAACTGCCAGACGCCGGCGAATGGATGTCAGACGGCGGGCCTCAAAGATCCCGTACATGAGTACGGCCGCGATGTCGGCAATTCGGTAACCGGTGGCTACGTCTATCGTGGCACCGTGCTGCCGGACTTGCAGGGGCGTTACGTATTTGGTGATTTCGCCAGTGGCCGGCTGTTTGCATTGCCGCCGGCGCCTGTCGCTGGCACTGAGGCCATCGAACTACTGGATACGAGTTTCAATATTTCGTCGTTTGCCGAGGGCATCGACGGTGAATTGCTCTTGCTCGACTACACGTCGGGACAGCTCCACTCTATCGTACCCGGCAGCTGACGCCGCCGGGCACACGGGGCTGGCGCTAGGCCGCGGACGCGCGGATTTCGCGCTCCAGGGCTTCGGCCAACGGGGCCTTGGGCTGAGCACCAATCAACGTTTGTTTCACCTTGCCCTGATCGATGACCAGCAGCGTCGGGATAGAGCGTACGCCGTACTGAGCGGCAAGCTCGGGCTCTTCATCAACATTGATTTTGACAATGTTGGCACGCCCGGCGAAATCACCGGCTAGTTCCTCGAGCACGGGCCCGACCGCACGGCATGGGCCGCACCAGGGCGCCCAAAAATCGACCAAAACGGGCGTATTGGAACCGAGCACCTCGGCGGCGAATGTGTCTTTGCTGACTTGATTGACCATGTGATCTCTCCTGTGTTGCGAATGACAGCCAGATTACGCATCCAGCGCCCCGCAACACAGGCTCGCAGCGCCGGGAAACATGTCCACAACGCCAAAATGAGAGAATTAGAGCGTATTCAGCGGGAGTCGCAAGTAAGTAATGCCGTTGGCATCGGCCGCGGGCAGTGCGCCGGCTCGAATATTGACCTGCAGCGCCGGGATGATCAGTGCCGGCATGGCAAGCGTCGCGTCTCTGGTTTCACGCAGTTTGATGTAGTCCTCCGGCTGCGTGCCGGCCTTGATATGCACATTCGCGGCGCGCTGCTCGGCGACACTGGTTGATACGACAGGCTCTTCGTCAACCGCCGGATAATCGTGACACAAATAGACCCGAGTCTCGTCCGGCAGCTCAAACAGTTTTTGGATGGTGCGGTAGAGGGCCTCGGCGCTTCCCCCCGGAAAATCGCAGCGCGCGGTGCCCCGCGCCGGTGCAAAAAGTGTATCGCCTACAAACGCCGCATCGCCGATCAAATAGGCCACGCTATCGTCGGTGTGACCCGGCGTGGACATGACGCGAATCTCAAACGCACCGGCCTGAATGACCTCATTGTCATCAAACAAGTGATCGAAATCATCGCTGCCGGGCGGCAGATCAAACACCGGCTCAAAATTTGCCTGCACGGATCGAATGCCCTGTCCGATGCCAAGTTTCGCACCGAGCTTCTTACGCAGATAATCGCCACCGGTCAGATGATCCGCGTGGGCATGTGTTTCAAGTACCCACGGCACCTTGAGCGCCAGCGCATCGATACGGGTCAAAATCGCGTCGCTTGGTTGGGTCGACATGCGTCCCGACGCAAGCAACAAATCGATCACCGGATCAATCACCACGCCGGTGGTGGCGTCGTGAACCAAATAACTCAGCGTACCGCTACGACGGTGAAAAAAAGACTCGACCTGCAGCTTGCTCATGGTGCGGCCTGCGCAAGTTCGAGTCGCAGCGCGTCGATACGCGCGTCTTTCTCGCGCCACAGCGCTTCGACCCACACTTTGAAGCGCGCCCGATAGTCAGCATCCGCACTGTAATCTCCGACCATCAAGTCGTCCGGAATAACATGCTTTTCAACGTGCACAACAATGCGCTGCAAGCGCCCCGTCATTAGATCCCATAAACTCGTATTGTCTGTGGAGTACACCAGCGTCACGTCCAGAAACGTGTTCATCTTCTGACCGATCGCCTCGATGGCGTACGCGATACCGCCGACTTTGGGTTTCAGCAAATTGGTGTAAGGCGATTTTTGCCGGGCGTGTTTTTCAGGGCGAAAGCGCGTGCCTTCCAGAAAGTTGATGATGGACGTCGGCCGTTCGCGAAACGGTTCACAGGCGCGTCGAGTTGCCGCGATGTCCGTCTCGCGCAACGCAGGGTTTGCCTCAACTTCCTTGCGTGAATGTCGAGTCATGAAAGGCAATTCCAGTGCCCACCAAGCAAGACCCAACAACGGCACATAAATGAGCTGCCGTTTGAGAAAGAAACGTAAAAACGGAATTTTGTGATTGAAGGCTTTTTGCAATGCAAAAACGTCGACCCACGAGACGTGATTGGTGCCAATCAAGTACCAGTCTTCATACGTCAAATTATCGGTGCCACGCACATCAAAACGCGTGCCGTTGGCAGCGGCCAACGCATTATTGCCGTCGATCCAGCGGGTGGCGAGATACTCAAGACCCCGAAAGCAGGCGCGTTTGAGTGCCGGGATTGGGAGCAGTTTAAGCAGCGCTAACACGTAAAAAGGCGTACACCAGAACACGAGATTCAGGATAGAGATGACCGAGGTGATAACGCCACGGATCGGTTCAGGCAACATTCGAAGCATAGCCTAGTGTTTCATTTTGCCCGCCTGAAAGCCACCGCATTCGCCCTCTCACGCGCACTTTCAAAGCGTGCGATACTTCGCCGGTGAACCTTCGAGAACAAGTTGAAGCGCTGTTGCCGACATGGGAAAGCTGGTACCCCAGCCTGTTCGATGCGGCGGTCGATCTGGGCGTTATAAAAGCGCAGGTTTGCTCACCCTCCCAACTTTTGCTGTCGCGGCGGCACTCGGCCGTACAAAGCGCCGCCAATGAGGCGCATCGCGAGCAATGGGGCGGCGTTTTGCAGGACGTCGCCACGCCGTTACCGGTAAAAGAAAAAAATCAGCGTCGAGTGTCCAAATCCCGGCGCAAGCGCGGACGCGGCGGCGCCAAACGCCGTCCCTCACCGTGACGACCTCCTCGTTCGCCGCCCTGCGTGATTTGCTGGGCTACGCGCGGCCGTATCGCAAACGTCTTATCAAGTCGTCGATCTACTCGGTGGTCAATAAGCTCTTTGATGTCATGCCGGAAATTTTGATCGGCGTGGCCATCGACGTCGTCGTACGTCAGCAAGACTCGTTCGTCGCGACGCTTGGCATTGTGGAACCATTACATCAGTTGATGGCGCTCGGGGCGCTCACGTTTGTGATCTGGGCCGGCGAATCGTTGTTCGAATATTTGCACCTGATTGGTTGGCGTGAACTGGCGCAGGATTTACAACACGGACTGCGTACAGATACCTACGAGCACGTGCAGCGACTGGACATGGCCTATTTCGAAGATGCCAGCACGGGCAACCTGGTGTCCATTCTTAACGACGACGTCAACCAGCTTGAGCAATTTTTCAACGGCGGTGCCAACACTCTACTACAGGTGGCGACCACCATTGTGGCCGTGGGCGGTGTGTTCTTTGCGATCTCGCCAATCGTCGCGACGCTTGCGTTCACACCCATCCCGGTCATTGTCATTGGGGCATTTTACTTTCAACGTCGGGCACAACCGTTGTACACGCAGGTGCGCGACAAAGTTGGCCGTTTGAGCAATCGATTGGCCGCCAATATCGCCGGCATCGCCACCATCAAAAGCTTTGTCTCCGAGGCTCAGGAAGCACGCCGAATCCGCGCCGCGAGCGATGACTACGTGGCCGCCAATCGTGCCGCTATTGCCGTCAGCTCGGCGTTTATCCCTCTTATACGAATGGCCATTTTGGCCGGTTTCATGGCCACATTGCTGCTCGGCGGCTGGCTCACGCTACAAGGCAAGCTCGCTGTGGGTGCCTTCGGCATCCTCGTGTTTTTGACTCAGCGTCTGCTGTGGCCGCTCACCGATTTAGCCCACACAGTCGATTTGTACGAGCGTGCTATGGCCGCATCACGACGCATTCTGGAACTATTAAATGCGCCGGTGTTGATTGATGATGACGCCGCCACGGTCGCACTCAACAAGGCAAAGGGCGGCGTCGAGTTTCGCGACGTATCGTTCGCCTATGCCACCGGCGACACGGTCTTGCACGATTTGAATCTGCGCATCGAGGCGGGCCAAACCATCGGGTTTGTGGGACCTACCGGTTCGGGCAAGAGCACGATCATTAAGCTGCTGTTGCGTTTCTATGAACCCACCTCTGGCCACGTGACACTGGATGGGCAAAACCTCACTGATTACCGGGTTGAGGATCTGCGCCGTCAAATCGGACTGGTGAGCCAAGACGTGTTTTTATTCCAAGGCAGCGTGGCGCAGAACATCGCCTACGGTCAGGACGACATTAACCTTGCGTCCGTACGCGCGGCGGCCGACGCGGCCGAAGCCACCGAATTTGTGGAGCGGCTAAGCGGCGGCTTTGACGCACTCGTGGGTGAGCGCGGTCAAAAACTGAGTGGCGGCCAGCGTCAGCGACTGTCCATCGCGCGAGCGTTGCTCAAAGACCCGCCGATATTGATTCTTGATGAAGCCACGTCTGCCGTCGACAGCGAGACGGAGGCGGCGATCGCCCGTTCGATTTTGCGCATCGAGGAAGGACGCACGACCTTAATCGTCGCGCATCGTTTATCGACGGTGGTGCACGCCGATAATATTGTTGTGATTGACCGTGGGCGCCTTGTTGAGCAAGGCACCCACGAGCAACTGTTAGCTCACAACGGCCTCTACGCGAGCCTGTGGCAAGTGCAAACGGGCAGTGCCGCTTCCAATTAAGGACTGCACTGACTGGTACTGCCGCTGGGTCC
Source organism: Gammaproteobacteria bacterium (assembly GCA_045106455.1). Lineage (GTDB taxonomy): Bacteria > Pseudomonadota > Gammaproteobacteria > Steroidobacterales > JBCCMA01 > JBCCMA01. The sequence continues at coordinate 46,329 of JBGCEL010000022.1, read as the reverse complement.
GGGGTTGCTGAAAAACAGCGAACGCATAATACCCAGGTCCTCAAAATTGATCTTCTGATCGTTGTTGAAATCCGCATCCGGATTCCACTGCTCGTCCAGAGGTGAGGCAAAGAAGGCTTGGCGCAGCACGCCCAGATCCGCGAAATTGACAACGCAATCGTTGCCGTTGCCCGACGGCACGAGACGCGAATTTAATTCGCGACTGATATCCGCGTCGCAGGCGTTGCCATAGCCGTCGCCATCGCTATCGGTTTGATCCGCATTGTCGACGTTGATGCAGTTGTCGAAGCAGTTGAGCAGCTTGTCCTCATCCACCTCGTCGGTGCATTCGGCCGAGATGCTCACGTTATCCACCTGCGCATAAAACGCTGAGACAGAGACAAACGCAAAACAGATATAGCCCTCTTCCGTTCCATTAAGCAAATCCAGATTTACGGTAATTTCCTGCCCCGGCACGGAGCCAAATTCACCAACGGAATTGAACAATGCCAAGACCGGCAAAAAGCCGTTGATGGAACCGGCATCGGGCGGCGTGTCACCAACCAGTACCTGGAAGGAGTTGGCTTGCGTCGTCGGATTCAGCTGCAGGTTAAGCAGGAAGGACAGCTGCGTGTTGTCGGCGTTCGTGAAATCTATTGCGTCCAGACACAGGAACGAGACAATGGAGGCGCCCGGCGCCGTCGACGCATCCAGGCAAGCCGCTTCACCCATGCCGCCAGTGAAGTTGCCGGGTGGCACGTCACCACTGCCGCACACACCGTCGTCCGTGGAGCCCCATGGAATCGGATCACCCAGCTCAAACGTGGTCAATCCAAACACGGACAGATCGCCACCTGACGGTGGATCGAAAGAGTCATTGGACAACACAAAACTATCCAGCTCGCAGGAACCGGGAGTCGTGTCATCAATTTGTTCCACGACGCGGACATTGTCGACCCAAAACACGGTCGGGCCGTTCGCGGCCGAAACACTGGTTGAAACAAACGTGAGCAGATTCAGGTCGCCGTTGTTATAGGGCCCACCGAGTGCCGTTTCCAAATCGATGCGCTGCGTTTGGTAGCCGCGAATGCCGCACCCTGGACTGTTGCCGGTATAGGTGCGCACCGTCTCTTGATTAATAACAACCGAGAAAGTGTTGCCAAAAAAATCACAATCTGGAATGGCAAGATCAAACTCCAGCCATCGATGGCTAACCGGAATTTCGAAACGCTGCTCCAAAATACTGGCGTCCTCGGTGGTTTCAAGCGAGCCGAATCGAGCCCACCAGGCGCCGCTGCGTGCAAAAGACATTTCGCAAATTTCAGGATTGCACAGCACGTCTTCATTGACGGTCGTAAAACGATTCCACGGCGTACCGTCGATGCCCGCTTCGAAACCCGGATCAGGGACCACATTATTTGCGGTCGGGATATCCGGTGCTGTGCATGTGTAGTTGTTCTCGATCAGACAGTCGGACGAGCAGCCGTCACCACTAACGTCGTTACCATCCTCGCACTGCTCCGTTGGACCAATGAATAAATCACCGCAAAAATCGCCGCCCGCGGCCAAAGCGTTCGGCGTCGTTAAACCAAACGCCACGAACAAGCCCGACGTGATCATCGCTCTCAAATGTTGAATTTCCATACCCATATATCCCCTCGGATCTCAATTTTTATCTACCCAGCCAGGGTCGTTGTCCTACCGGAGCCTGCGCTCCACTAGAGTGTTTGGTCTAAAAGTAGCTCAAATTCAGCGCGACGCTTCGGCCGGTCCAGTAACGTATACAGCTCGACAAGGTACGCCAGCGCTCTGCGCGTAGGTTCCGCATCCCCGCCCCGCTTTTCCTTCAAAGCAACATAACTGCCGTTCAGCAATTCTTCGGCCCGCTCCACCTCCCCGGCGTGAATGGCGCAGGCACCGGCAATACTCTGCGCTTGCGCCAGACGCCAATGCCCCGCGCGCAAGCCCGCGGTGAGAAGCCCCACAATTTCCCCAATATCGGCGCAAGCCGCCGCTTCGTTGCCCATGCTCAATCGGTGTTCCGTTAGGTTCATCCGGGTTATCGCGGTATTGGGATGCGTGGCGCCTTGTACCGCCGTGCGCACGTCGACCGATTCGACGTACGCGGCTTCGGCCTGCACGGCGTTGCCCTTTTTCCTTAACAGTCCGGCAAGGTTGTTCAACGTAGTGGCGACGGCGGCGCTTGGGTACGCTTCCTGTTTACGAATAACCAACGAACGGCGATACAACGTCTCGGCCTCATCAAGGTTTCCTTGCCTATATAGCAGCAGCGCCAAATTGTTGATCGTGGTGCCCACCGGGCCGTTGTCCGACTTGAACACGGTTTCGCGCATGGCAAGCGCATGCCGATAGACCGCTTCGGCCTCCACGTATTTTTGTTGCTTCGCCAACACCGAGCCCAGATTGCTCAAGGTTGTGGCAATTGATGGGTGAACCTCGCCGTAGAGTTGTGTTTTTATCTCAAGTGCTTCGCGATGGGCCAACTCGGCCGCCTCGAGGTTGCTGTTCAGGCTTGCGACCACGGCGCGCGAATTGAGCGAGTAACTCAGAAGCTCCAACGCCTCGGGCTCGGGACTGAACGGGCGAGCCATGTCGATGGCTTGCGATATCCGCTCTTGCGCTGGGCCATAGTCGCCCAGACCCAGATGCACCTGACCCAAATCGTTGAGTGACGCTGCCACGGGCAAACTACGTTCGCCGTAATGTTGACGCCGCAAGTCAAGCGCGCGCTCGTGAGTCACTAGGGCATCGTCCATGGCATCGGTCTGACGATGCGATTCACCGAGTTGCGCCAGAATTTCTGCCAGCTCGGCTCGGGTCGTCTGATTCGTGTCACCTCGATCAACGCGTTCCTGCTGCGCCAGCGCTTGCTGCAGAACCGGTTTGGCCTTCGCCGGTTCGGCCATGTTGTTGTAGAGCGTGCCTATGGTCATGAGCAGGCGGGCCTGCACTTCGGGCTCGTCCACGAGCGTATCGGCAATACGCGCCACATTGTCGTCGAGCACGTCAATCACTTTGACGTCGTTACCCAGCGCAACTGATGGATCTTCGCTGCGAAAAAAATCACTAATCAGCTCGGTCACGCGCGTAGCGGTCTGTGCCTCTTTGCGCGCGAGCTGTTCAGCTTTGGTGGCCTTGACCAGACCGATCGTGGCCGTCGTTACCCCGGCGATCAGCGCTACGAGCACGATGCCTGCCACCGTGACAACACTGCGGTTTCGACGTACGAACTGGCCCATGGCATAGCGCCGGCTGGGCGGCCTGGCATCCACGGGTCGATGGGCAAGATAGTTGCGCACGTCGGCTTTGAATTCGAATACCGATTGATAGCGCCGCGAGCGCTCACGCGCCATGGCTTTGAGGACCACCCAATCCAGCGACGTGGCGAGCGCCGAGCGCAACGTTGATGCGTCAGTGGCACGCTGGGCCGCGGCCTGCGTTTTGCTCTCCCCCAAACGATTCAGCCGAGCGCTCGGCCGCGGCGTAACCCCGTCCTGAGCGAGCGTGCGCAGCTCTTCAGGCGAGCGACTGGCCATGTCGTGCGGCAGCACGCCCACAAGCAGTTGGTAAAGCACGACGCCCAGAGCATAGACGTCGGTGCGCGTATCGATCTGCTCCACCTTGCCGCCAGCCTGTTCCGGGCTCATATATCCCGGTGTACCGATCAGCTGCCCAATACGCGTGACCAAAGGATCATCGGCGAGCGATGCATCAACGGCTTTGGCGATACCGAAGTCGATCACTTTGACCTGGGGTTTCCCATCGTGCTCGGCGACCAAAATGTTGGACGGCTTGAGGTCACGATGTACGACGCCTTTTTGATGCGCATGCGCAATGGCATCACACACGCTTAAAAACACGCCGAGCCGATCGTTCACCGACAGCTTGCGCCCGTCACAGTACTCGGTGAGCGGTACGCCATGTACCCGCTCCATCACAAAATACGGGCGCCCGTTGTCGGCGGTGCCGGCATCGAATATCTGTGCAATATTGGGATGATCCATGACCGCCAGAGCCTGACGCTCCGACTCAAAGCGCGCGATCACCTCACGCGTGTCCATGCCGGGACGAATGACTTTTAGCGCTACGATACGGCGCACCGGTTCGGACTGCTGCGCTTCATAGACAACGCTCATACCGCCTTCGCCAATTTCGCGCAAAATTTCATACGCACCAATCTGCGTTGGCATGTCTTCAAATTCGCGTGCGATATTGACGCTCGCATCACGTGCACCGCGCTCAACAATGTTGGTTAAGTTGCCTGTCGCCGCCTCACTTGCGACCCCAAGCATCGCGAGCACATCTGCCCGCAAAGACGCATCGTCTCCACACAGGTTATCGAGCGCAGCATTGCGCTCGATGGCCGAAAGATCGCACACGGCGAAAAATATTTCGGACACGCGTTGTCGTGCACTGGTCATTATTATTCTGACCGACTCTCACTAATTAGCACCCAAGCAAATATCTGTTTGTATTATGTTTTTGAGCGATGTTTGCCGTAAGTCTAGAGAATAGAGCATGACTGGCGCGCCTACCACAGCCATGTGCGCCGTTTGTGGGAAGGCCTTCCCAAAGCGAATGAAAACGGCCTCAACCGTCGGTGCGGCCGAGCGTTATGGTGACTTTTAGACCCCCGCCGACCCGATTGGTCAGGCTCAGGCGGCCGCCGTGCGCTTCCACAATTTCGCGGCACAGTGGCAAACCTAATCCGGTGCCACTTTGCTTTGTGGAATAAAACGGCAGCAGCGCATTTTTGAGCACCTGCTCCGACATACCGCTACCACGATCGCACACTTCAAAACGAGTAACGGCTCCATTGACGGTCACACGCAGCTCAATAGCGTCCGCTTCACCACCCGCCTCCTGCGCGTTTTTGAGCAGGTTGATCATCACTTGTTCAAACTGCCCCGGATCCACATCAATGCGGCCCTCCGGCGCTTCAGGCGTGGCACGAAATGTCATCGTGTTGCGCAGGCCCGATAGCAGTTCGGCTATACCCACCGATTCGATACGTGGTGCGGGCAATCTTGCGAAGCGCGCGTAGCCTTCAATAAAATCTTTCAAATGACTGGCGCGTTCTTCAATGGTCTCAAATATCTCACCGAGACGGCTCTGATCCGCTTTTTGCAATACCAGTCCGCCCGAATGGGCCAGCGAGGAAATCGGTGCCAATGAGTTATTGAGTTCGTGACTGATCACGCGAATGACCTTTTTCCAGGTCGCCACTTCCTGCCGATTCAGCTCGTGGGTTAGCCGCTTGAACAAATACAAACGGTGCGGTTGCGCATTGAGTTCAAAGTGGCGGCACGACAAATGATAGGTCTGCGGATCGTCATCATCTCCGACGCTAAACAAGCCATCACGACGCGCCGACACCGCTCGTGAAAAGCCGTCGTCAAGCGGTGTCAGCGTGGTGCCAAAATCGCAGCCGTTGAGCGGCTTGCCGCCACGAAACAAATGCCGCGCGGCGCCGTTGCTGTACACCACTCGATCATTGCGATTGGTTAGCACGAGCGCCAGCGGCGTCGTTTGAATGACGGTATCGAGGAGCAACTCGCGTTGAAACAAACTTTGGCGTTCACGGCGCAAGACATCGCCCAGATCGTTATACACCTCAACCAGCTGCCCAATTTCATCGCGCCTGCGCGTCGCGATGCCGGTGCTGAAGTCGCCATCTTTGAGGCCCGAGACGCCGTCGCTGAGGGCCAGAATTAAGCGTCGAACCGGGCGCATCAGGGCGTTGCCTGCCAGCGCGGCAAGCGTGATGCCAAGAGTCAGTGCAATCACGAATGCCAGCCAAGGACTGGTGAGAGAACGCATCAACAGCACGGTAACGGCCACCGTGATCACCACGACCACCGACAGCGCAAACGCCACTTTTCCGCCTAACGAGTATCGACCCATGAAACGCATGTTGTTACCCGGCGAACGCAAACGCAACTACTTGCTGATGCCAAATTTCTCCATGCGTCGATATAACGCCTGACGACTCATCCCGAGTGCTCTGGCCGCGCGCGCCACCACACCGCGTGCCTGTTCGAGCGCCGCTAGCACCTGCGCTTTGTCTGGCTCATGGCCGATACGCGCCTCTTGCACAACCGTTGATGCCAGCTGCAGGTCTTCAGCGCCGATACGCTCTGAGCCCGCCAACAAGCACGCCCGCCGCAGACTGTTTTGCAGTTCGCGCACGTTGCCGGGCCAGTTGTGGCGCATCAATGCCGCCTCCGCCTCCACCGACAATGAACTCGACGCCTCCAAAAAATGTAAGGCCAATGGCAGAACATCGTCAGGTCGCTCGATCAATGGCGGTAGCTCGAGCTGAATGACGTTAAGTCGGTAGAACAAATCTTCACGAAAGGTGCCTTCGCGCACGGCGGCAGGCAAGTCGGCATTGGTGGCGCTAATCACGCGCACCTCAACGTGACGAGTTTGGCTGCTGCCCAATCGTTCAAACTCGCCGGTTTGCAGAACGCGCAGGAGTTTCGCCTGGCCATCCAGACTCAAGTTGCCGATTTCGTCCAAAAATAATGTGCCGCCGTCCGCCGCTTCAAAACGTCCTTCTCTGGCCGTTTTGGCCCCGGTATACGCACCCGCTTCCGCGCCAAACAGTTCGCTTTCCATCAGGTCGGCGGGCAGAGCGCCGACGTTCACCTTCACGAACGGTTTATCGCTGCGGTCCGAATTGGCCTGCACAATTTCTGCCAGCTTTTCCTTGCCTGCACCGTTGGGGCCTGTGATCAGCACCGGCACATCCGCGTGCGCAATGCGTGTGGCCAGTGTCACCAATTCGTGCATTGCTTCGCTTTCATACACGATGCCGCACAGATCAAACTTCTGCGCCAGATTGCGCCGTGACGCCGAACGCGACGCCAGCAGCTGGCGCGACCGCAAAGAGGCCTCGCGCAGCTCGAGCAAGTTGCGCGCGGTCGTCACCAGTTTCAAATCGTCCCACGGCTTGGCCAGATAGTCTGCCGCGCCTGCTTTGACCAACTCGATGGCGGTTTCCAGATCGGTCCAGGCGGTGAGCAAAATCACCGGCAAATCCGGTTCTTTTTCGCGCACACGACGGAACAGCTCAATGCCCTCCTCGCCAGACGTCGTGTCTTTTGAGAAGTTCATGTCCTGTACCACCAGATCGATGCTGTGAGCGTCGAGGGCGGCAAGACCTTCATCCGCATTCGCCGCCGAAACCACGGCCAGGTCGTGCAACGAAAACAGCAGTTCAAGCGCGGTTCTGACGGCCGCGTTGTCGTCAACGACAAGTACAGTTTGCATATAAGATTTGACGTGATCGGTGCTCAAGAGGTTTAAACCGTCCGTGTGGCAACTGCAGGAGAAATAACCGAGGCGCGCCGGGCCGGACCGAGTACCGCCAGCAAGCCCAGCGCCCACATCGTGAGAACACCCACCGGCAAGTACACCGGGTCAATGAGGTCCAGTGAATATTCGCTGGCCAAATAGTAGTTGAGTAACAACGTCAGGACGATACCCAGAATCACACCGGCCGTGGTCATGAGCCAATTCTCAGCCAGAAAATAACGCAGAATGTCGGATCGTTTGGCACCCACCGCACGCCGCGTGCCGATCTGTTTGGTGCGCTGGCGCACGTTGAAGGAGGCCAACCCCACAATGCCCAGCGCCGTGACGGTCACCAACAGTGCAATCACAACCATGAGCGCCACCGCCATGCCGCGATCGCCTGAGTACGACTTATCGGATATTTCGCGCAAACTCATCACTTGATTGATCAGCCGTGTGGAGCTACTCGAAGCGAGCGTCTCTTCCACCATGGGGATGAGTGTTTCCAACTGATCTTCTTCCACGTTCAGCATATAGCGCACCATCGGTCCGCCGCGGATAAACGGCATCAGGACAACGTTTTCGACCTCGTCCCAGCCAAGCCACGCACCCTGCATTTTCTCAATCACGCCAATGATCTCCATGGGCGAATCGGCACCGTCGTAAAACACCTTGCCCAAATAGCTGGTTTCATCTGGAAATAGCTGGCTGGCAAAGCGCGCGGTAACAATGGCCTGCGTCGATGAATGCTGCTCACCGAGTGCTACGCGATAAATCTCTTCGGCTCGAAACCCGCGCCCTTCTCGAAGGGTGATACCAAGCGTCTCAACGCCCTGCTCATCGATACCGTAATAATTGGCGGTGGCTTCATTGCCAAGGTCGCCAGGCTCAGATTCGAAGCCGTTGGCACTGCCGCTGCCACTTAAGGGCACGGAATCGCTCGGTGTTGCAGAGCGCACGCCCGGCAAACTGCGCAGCAAATCGAGGTCGGCATTGACCGTCGCGTGGTGATCGTAGTCCGAGGCAAAGCCGAAACTACCGACCGCAATAATGTTATCGATCGCGAGGCCGCTGTCACGCTGCATGAAGGCAATGCGCTGCTGCATGATGAACACCGCATTAACGGTCACCGCCAGGGCAATGGCGATCTGAAACGCCACCAGAACGGCGCCGGTCTTGTTGCGTGACATGGCACGCAGGATGGGTCCAAACATGATGATGTCCTATTGTGTTTTGAGGTAGCTGGCCGGTGTCACCTGACACACGCGCCATGTTGGGTACAAACCGGCCAGTACGGCAGAGATCACGGCGATGCCCACGGCTGTGAGCACGAGGCTCATATCCAGGTGCACCAAATGTTCGTAGCCGCGCATCAGTTTGCGCACCGCATAGAGACCTAGCCAGCTCAAGGCGAGCCCGACCAACCCACCGAACACCCCGATCATCGCCACTTCCACTAAATGCTGGCGAAAGATGGCGCCTTTGCTTGCGCCAAGCGCACGCCGCACGCCAATCACACCGGCCTTGCCCTGGAAGCGTGCCAGCAGAATGCCCACGGCGTTAAACAAACACACCGCCAAAAACAAGAACGACAGCCCGACCAGTACCGTATTGTCTTCGCCCACCACTTCATTGTGAGCAAGCCAATCGTTCACATTCATCAGCGGATTGTTCAGATCGCGCGGCAAGCGCCCCAGTTCTTTTTGTCCGTTGGCGTACGCATCCAGCTCGCGCTGGAACGCCGGGACGTCGGAGGCTGAATCAAACTCCACCCACAGCTGAATCCAGTTGCAGGTACTGAGCAGGAAGTCTTCCCATTTCGTGTTATCACCCGGTCCCCAGCAGTTGGTATTGCCCGCACGATCCAGCTGCCCAAACTGCAACATCGAGAACGGCAAGAACACATCCTGCGTGTCGTCGAAAAAACCGTTATTAAGATCATAGAACGTCGGAGTTGGCTCCCAGTGATCTATCACACCCACCACTTTGAAACGTTCCGTGCCAAGCGCAATGGTTTTGCCAACGCTGTTTTCACCGCCAAAGAACTTCTCGTTAATGCGATGCGTGAGCACAACGACCCGCTCCGCCTGCTGATCTACGCTTGCCGACCAGCCGCCGCCGTAGACAAACGGCACCTGGAACATGTCGAAAAAATCACTGTCGGTCATGCGCGCACCGGCGAAAAATGGCTTGAGTTCCGGGTCGTCCGGCACCACGGTGTAAACCGCTTTGAACATGGCGGCGCGACGTTTCACACCGGGCAATTCACGAATCGCCATGGCATCGATGTGCGTGAGTTGCGGTGGGGCTGCGTCGGGCTTGTCCTCGTCCCACGGGTTTTCATCACTCCAGCTATCGATCTGCACATTAAACAGCACGTCGCTCTTGGCGGGGATAGGGTCGCCGGACATCGCTGAATGAATCGTGAGTGTCACCATCGACATGCCGACGCCAAGCGCAATCAAGCCCACGACCAGCGCGGTCAAGATGGGGCTTTTGCGCAAGCTCTGCAGGGCGAGTCTCAAATGATAGGCAAACATCTTACTGACCCACTGCGACATCAGTTTGATCGTCAGGCTGACCACCAAAGGGATTGAAGTCCGTCACCTGGCCGTCCAGCAAACAAATGGTGCGATGTGCGCGACGCGCCAGCTCCGCGTCGTGGGTCACCATCACCACCGTTGTGCCCTGGGCGTTAATTTCCTCGAGGATATCCATCACCTGACGGGCCATTAGTGAATCAAGATTGCCGGTGGGCTCATCGGCCAACAAGAAGCGCGGCTCACCGGCCAGTGCCCGCGCGATCGCAACGCGCTGCTGCTGACCGCCAGACAGCTGCGACGGCAGATGCTTCATGCGCGATTGCAGCCCTACCCGACCAAGCGCAGATTCGATGCGTTCGGCACGTTCCTTTGCGGGCATACGGCGATAGCGCAGCGGTACATCCACGTTATCGAAAAGACTCAGATCCGGAATCAAATTGAAGCTTTGAAAGATAAAGCCAATTTTTTCATTGCGAATCCGCGAGCGCTGGTTGTCCGACAGTCCGCTGACCGCTTCGCCGTCGAGTTCGTAGAGCCCGCTACTGGGCACTTCAAGCAGTCCGGCAATATTCAGGAACGTTGTCTTACCCGAACCGGAGGGTCCGGTCACTGCGACAAATTCTCCGTCGCCTACGTTCAGACTCAGGCCACGCAAAGCGTGCGTTTCGACCAGGTCGGTTTGATAAACACGGCTGATGTCGTCCATTTTGAGCATGATTTTTTCTCTTAATCTTGGCTAGCAGTTAAATAATTAGCGCTTGATGAACACGGTTTGTGCACCGCGCATCGGATCGACGGATGAGGTAATGACACGTTCGCCCTGAGCGAGGCCCTCAAGGACCTCAACCCGGCCGTTGCTGGTGGCGCCCAGGCGAATACTGCGTCGCGTGGCCAGGTCATCTTCCACGACGTAAACCACCCGACCGCCACCGCTGTCGATGAAGGCGCCCCGTGGCAGCGTCAGTGCGTCGGCGACCGACTCCAGCGTAAGCTCGGTGGTCACGCGCTGGTTCTGACGCAGACCCGCGGGGGTCTCGTTAAAGCGAATGCGCGCCAGCACCGTGTTGTTGGTCACCTCAGGGGAAATCGCGCGCAACTGGCCGTCGTGCTCTTCGTTGCCATAGCGAATTTTTGCGCTCATGCCGGGCGCCAGTCGTTCGGCGTAGCTTTGGGCAATACGAGCTTCTATCTCGAATGCGGTTAAGTCGACCACCGACAGAAGCGCCTGATTCGCGCTGACCGCTTCTTTCTGCGCCACATTGAGCGTACCCACCATGCCGCTAACGGGCGCGACAATTCTCAACCCTGTCACCTGCCGCGCCAAATCATCGACGCGCAGTGACTGCCGGTCACGCTCGAGTCGCAGGGTTTGCAGCTCGAAATCGAGACTCTCGCGCTCGAGTTTCATCCCGGCATTGGCATGTTCAAAACGCACGCCTGCGCGCTCCACGTCGTCGCGTGCTTTTTCAAAGTCCTGACGGCTAATGACCTGGATCTCCCAGGCCGCTGATGCGCGGCGAAGTTCCCGCTCAGCCGCGGTACGGTCCATGCGCGCAACGTCAGCGACTTCCTGCGAGCGCAGCGACTGTTGTTTGTGTTCGATCAGCCGGCGTTTCAGATTGGTCTCAAGAGACTGCAACGTGGCGCGCTCCTGGGCCAGCGTGTTGGACAACTCGGGGCTGTCGATGCTGGCAAGCGTGTCGCCGGCTTCCACCAAATCACCGGCTTTCACCATTAACGTAACGGTGCCGGCCGTTTGTGCGTAAACCGTGGGACTTACGGCCGCGATGACGAGGCCAGGGGCTGATATATCGCGCGAAAACGAGCCGCGTTCCACCGTAGCGAAACGCAACCGCTCGGCATTGATAGCGGAACCGGCCAATAAGAAATTCTGCAGTAGCCACCACAGTCCGCCGAGCACCAACAGCGCTACGAGGCCCAGCGCGGCGGGTTTACGCCAGCGTGGCGTCGTGTCTCTGCGAACGGTGTCCTGTGCGGAGGGTTCGCGGATACTCGTATTGCCGCGGGGTCCGATGTTGCGCACCGGCGCCGTCACAGTGACAGCTCAAAACGTGGCAGCAGTACAACCGGCGGTGCCGGCACGACGTGGGCGGCCACCGTGTGATCTTGCCCGGCCAGAAACTGTCCCTCTGGCGCCCGGGCGTGACTCACCGCAATGAGAAAGGCCATTTCGAGCAGCACACTGCAGCCGCCCAGAACAAAGGCGAGTCGTTTGGCGTGTAGAGCTGGCGAAGTATTCATGTCACATATCCTGCGTTTTGAAAGTGTGAAGCGGACAATTTGTGCGCCTCAGTGGATACAAAGCATGAAGCGTGCCAACTTTTTCATTTCTCCTAACGTATTGTTTTTATTCATGTCTTGGGGAGAACTGCGGCGGCCCAAGAGTGTCCGATGTGTCCGCTGGCGTACACCCAACGGACACATGGGCGGACAGCTCGTCACGAGGTTGCGGGCGGTGTCCGCGGCTCGCTATCATCAGATGCATCTGAAACTACAGAAGAAACGCAATGGAACTCTCGCCAACGGTGCAAAAGTACATCCTTCACTGGGGTGAAATGGGTTCGCGCTGGGGCGTCAATCGCACGATCGCCCAAATCCATGCATTGCTCTATCTATCGCCCGCGGCACTTCCCGCCGAAGATATCGCACGCATCCTGTCCGTCGCACGTTCTAACGTATCGACGTCGCTCCGTGAATTGCACAGTTATGGACTCATTAAAGTGACCCATCGTCTTGGTGATCGACGCGATCATTTTGAAGCACTGACGGATGTCTGGGAGTTATTCGCCGTGATTCTGGATCAGCGCAAGCGGCGCGAAATTGACCCTACGCTGGCCGTGCTGCGGCAGTGTTCAGAGGATGCTGAGAACGATGAAAAAACGGACGCGCAAACCAAGGCGCGTATTCACGACATGCTCGATTTCGTTGAGCAAACCACCACCTGGTACGAACAAATGCGTCAGGTGCCAAAGCCCGTGATTCTGAAACTCATGAAACTGGGGGCAAAAATCGTCAAGGTTGTCCCCAAGCCCTAGCTTGCAGGCCGGGCCAGAGACTGGGTGCCACTGCCTGCCGACACCACATTGATGGTCGCACCGTCGCGCAGCGACTCGGCGCCGCGTATCACCACCTGATCACCGGCCAGTAATTCGCCACTGACCGCGACTACGTCGCCGCGGCTGTCGCCCGTGGTCACGGCAATCCGCGTGGCGGTTTGATCGTCATTGACGCGGAATACGAAGGCACCATCGCGGCGCAAAATCAGCGCATCACGCGGCACGACGAGCGACTCGCTCGCGCTGCGCATTGGCACGGCGACGCTCACCAACTCACCAATGGTGAGGGATTGCCCGCCGTCCTCAACCGGATCAATGCGCAGTTCAAACGCCTGCGCACGCGCATCCACGGCCGGAATCATGCTGCGCACGACACCGGAGCGTTCTTTTTCAAAGCCGTATAACGTCAGTGAATCGCCGGTCGCCACACGACCGTAAAATCGCAGCGGCACCATGACCCGCACTTCAATTCGCGATAAATCGACCAGGCGGCCCAACACGGTGCCGCGCGCAATGTCCTCGCCCTCACGCCGTTCACGCGCCACCATGACACCCGTGAACGGCGCCTTAATGCTCGCACGCTCCAACTGTTGATCGATCTGAGCAATGCGCAGTTCCGCAATTTTCACGTCACTTGCGGCAACGTCACGGTCCGATACGGTTTGCTCGCGCGCATTGGCGGCGATACTCGGCAGATCGCGTTGGCGACTCACCTGCGACGACAGGTATCTCACCTGCGCTCGCGCGCGCTCGAGCTGCGCCTTTTGTTCTGCACGCTGCAACTGCAGCGGGACCACGTCGAGACTGGCGATCACATCACCGGTCGTGACCACGGTGCCGGGTTCGGCCACAAACGTCAGCTGACCGTCGACACCGGCCGTTATTTGCACGTCGTGGCGCGAGAAAACCGTGCCTGCGATCGGCTGGGTAGGCGTAAGGCTCGCCTCCTCCACCGTCGCCACGACGACCGCACTGGGTTGCACCTGTGCGAACGAAAACGCCGCCGCCAGTAGCAACGTCGTGCCGCCGACGCTGTGAATAAATTTGTTCATCCTGAGACTCCCTGAACGTCCGAAATCGGATCAATGGCGCTAATAGCGCGAGATCTGCCTTCGCCCAAACGAAGCAAACACGGCATCAGCACGAGGGTAAAAAATAAACACACCAGCATGCCGCCCACAATCACAATGGCCAACCCGCGATAAATATCCGAGCCTACGCCGGGCACGAAGGCCAGTGGCAGCATGCCAAAGATGCTGGTCAGCGTACTCATGTAGACCGGGCGCACTCGCAGGCGAACCGCCTGACGCACGGCATCGATACGCGCCAGTCCGGCGCGCTCGCCGTCGCGCGTCTGACTGACCAGGAGAATGGCATTATTGACCACCAGACCCAGCAAAATAATGAAGCCAATCATAGTCAGCATGTCCAGCGACTGATAGCTAAATACGTTCAGCAGACGCAGCGCGCCCACGCCACCGAATACGGCCAGCGGCATCACGCTTAAGACCAACAGACTGTCGCGAATCGATTTAAAGATAGCCGCCATCATCAAAAATAGAATCAGAATGGCCAACAGAAAATTGGTCAGCATGTCGGTCAGCACGGACGTAAGTTCGTCTGCGTTGCCGCGATAGCTGATACTGGAGCCCGCCGGCAATGCCTCTTTTAAGACCGGCCCAAGTTCATTGCGTAGCGTCGCCAAAGCCTCCTCCAGCGTCGTGGTCTCGGGTGGAATCACCTGCAAACTAATGGTGCGCTGACCGTCAAACCGATTCAGCGACGTCGGACCCACCGTGCGCTCAATATCCGCCAGTGCGCCAATCGTCTGCACACCGGCGCGTGGCGTGATGATGGGCATCGCGGCCAACTGCTCCGGTGTATCCCACTCGCCTGCGCGTAAGATCACGTTGTAGCGCTCATTGCCATCAAAATACTCATTCACAAACAAGCCACCGGTCACGGCGCGCACAGCGCGCGCCAGTTCGGTGCGCGTTAAGCCTGCCTGCGTAAGCAGCTGCTCGTTGGGAATAACCTGTAGCTCAGGCTCCGATAGCGACAAGCCCGGCACGGGGCGTGCCGTCGCACCGGGCAGGATTTCCTGAATCTTGCTCATACCCACAGCGGCGCCGTCCATCAGCCCAATCACATCCGCCCCCTGCAAATCCACGCTAATGGTGCGACTTGAATCGAACCCCATTCCCAGCAGCGACGCCCGATTCACGTACGGCTGCGTGTCCGGAATACCGTTTAGCAGACCGCCTCGCAGCAGGTCGATGAAGGTGTCGGTTTCTTCGGGGTCCAGAGGATAGAGGTAGAGGATATTGAACGACCCGAACATACTGAGGTTGTAGCCGCGAATGTAAGGCTCCTTAGTGTGCTCCATGTACGGGCGCAGACGCTCCACAATTTCCGCGGCAATCTCATCTTCAAACAACTCGTTGTTCACACCCGGCGGCACGCTGAACACCACGTTGACCGCATCCGCGGCAGCGGATGGCAGAAAATCGGCTTTGGGCTTGAGCGCTACCACCGCCGCAATGGGAGCGAGCACCAACAGCACCAACCACGCCGCGCGACGCGGACCCGTGGCCGTGAGCCGCATAACCAAAGACGTGATTCGATCCCACAGCCCGGCCATGTTGTCGGGGCGTACGGCACCGGCCAGGAACAGCCGGTTCGCGACCGGAATCACGGTAAGCGCCGCCACCATCGACGCCATCACCGCCACTGACAACGTCAGCGCGAGATCGGAAAACATTTGCCCGGCCTGCCCCCCCATAAACAACACCGGCAAGAAAATGGCGACCGTGGTCACGGTGGAGGCAAACAGTGCACCCTTAACCTGATCGGTGCCCTGCTGCACGGCCTCGTCGCGCGATAGACCGCTTTGGCCAAACCGCACAATATTTTCCTGCACAATAATGGCCGCATCGAGCACCAGCCCCACGGCAAACGCCAGACCCGCCAGTGAAATCACGTTCAAACTGATATCAAACACACGCAGCGCCACGAAGGCGGCCATCAGCGACACGGGGATGGATGCGGCAATCAACAATGTGGCGCGAGCGTTACGTAAGAATATCCACAGCACGCCAACGGCCAGCAGAACGCCGAGTCCGATGTTGTTATTCACCAATGCGATCGCGCGCCGGATGTACACGGAGGAGTCAAAGCTCAGCTCCATGGTCAGACTCACATCGCGCAACGGACCGTCATTGAGCTCCGCGATCGCCCGATTCACCTCATCCAGAATTTCAACGTTGTTAGCGTCGTTGCTGCCCTCCAGTGAAATGTAGAAGGCGGAGTAACCATTGCGTTTGTTCACGCCAAATGGATCAGAGAGTCGTTTTTCTACCGTGGCAATATCGCGCAGCCGAATCGGCGTCTGCCCGCTGTAGTCGACAATCAGATTCTCGATTTTGTCGAGCTCGTCTTTGCCGATAAAACGCACGGTGTATTGCCGACGACCAACGTTCGCAAAGCCGCCCGAGACATCGTTAGCCTGCGACACGGTGTTCACCAGCGCATTGATGCTGACGCCAGCCGCCGCCGCACGGTACGGGTCGAACGTAATACGTACCTCGAACGGGCGGCGTCCGGCCATATCCACGCGACTGACGCCCGGAATCCGAGCCAGTCGTGGCTCGACCTGTTCGTCAAATACCCGCGAATATTCCGGGGAGTACATGTCATCGTTGGGATTGCCGGGTGTCGGATACACCTGCATCGTGGCCACGTTGGCGCCACCACCCTGCGCACCACTGGCGATAAACGGTTCACCCGCATCGACCGGCAGCGGTGGCGCCTGATTCACGTTATTGATCACGTTAATCAGCGCGGTTTGCATGTCCGTATCGAGATCGAACGTGAGCGTTGTGCGGCCAAACCCACGATTGATGCTGCTGGATATTTCCTGCACGCCCGGCGTTCTGCGCAGCACGGCCTCCATCGGCTCAACGATGTACGACTCCATCTCCGACGGCGCGGCCTCGCGCCAGTTGTTGAACACCGAAATCTGCGGTCGCGTGAGTTCAGGCAGCAGCTGCACGGGGCGAGATAAGATCGCCAGCATGCCAAAGAGCGCCAGCAAGGCCAGCAGCACAGCAACGGCGGCGGGATTTTGGGTGCTGATTCGAGTTATGTTCACGTAAGAACCTGTATATTTCGGTCGATTTTTCGAAGCAGACGTCGCAATGATCTGTAACGACAGGTACTTAGTTGCGCTGAAGGCCAAAAAGTTTGTCTTAAGTGCGACCAATGGCATCGAAAACACGTTAAAGCGAGGGCCTGATGGGTGATGTCGACGTGACTTCCTCATGGCATACTCGACTCGTTCCAGAATGTAGCGCCTGACCTGCGGAGATTGATGATGCTGATTCGACGCCCTGCCGATATAAAACCCTCTGAAATTACGGATGAATCGGTTTACATAAATCGGCGCGCCCTGCTGCGCGCGGCCGGCCTGACCGTGGGCGCTATTGCTGCGGGCGCCGCCTGTGCCGGGGATGAATCCGGCGCTGCAAACGCCGCGGCCAGCGCGCCGCCGCCCGCCGATATGAGCGGCAAGTTCGCACAGCTGGTGAAAGGCCCTTTCAGCACCGACGCCAAGCCCAACGACTACGAAGACGTCACGACCTACAACAATTTCTATGAATTTGGCACCGGCAAGGATGATCCCTCACGCAACGCTCGCGACTTCGAGACGGCGCCGTGGACGGTCACAGTCTCGGGTGAATGCGAAAATCCGGGGCAGTTTAATTACGAAGACATCATCGCCCCGCACGCCTTCGAAGAACGCATTTATCGATTACGCTGCGTCGAAGCCTGGTCGATGGTCGTGCCGTGGGTGGGTATTCCCATGGCCGATTTGCTCAAACGCTTCAAGCCCACGTCGAAGGCGCGCTACGTTGCGTTCCAAACACTGCTCGATCCGGAACGCATGCCTGGCCAGCGCCGCGCCGTATTGCCGTGGCCCTACACCGAAGGCCTGACCATCGACGAGGCCATGAACCCTCTGACCATGATGGTCACCGGTGTGTATGGCCGCGAGCTGCCCAATCAAAATGGCGCGCCGCTGCGACTCATCGTGCCGTGGAAGTACGGCTTTAAGAGCGTGAAGAGCATTGTGGCCATCGCCTTCTCAGAAAAACGCCCGCTCACCAGCTGGGAAGAAGCGGCCTCCAGCGAATACGGCTTCTACGCCAACGTGAACCCGGAGGTGGATCATCCGCGCTGGTCGCAGGCACGGCACCGTGAAATTGGGGCTGGTTTGTTCGCCGACAAAGTCCCCACGCAAATGTTCAACGGCTACGCTGAGCAGGTGGCCCACCTGTACAAAGACCTGGATCTGCGGCGTAATTTCTAGCCGTTTGGCATCGCATGCTTCCGAGCGCGCCGGTATGATCCCGGGCCTATGAACGTGACCGCTCTGAAAACGGCGATTTTCGCCCTTGCCTGCGTGCCACTGGCAAAAGTCGCCACCGATGTCTTCGAACTATTCGGCGGGTCGCTTGGGGCAAACCCGGTGGAGGCGCTCCTGCATCGCATGGGCTGGTGGGGTTTGTTTTTCATGCTGGTCACACTCACCGTGACCCCGCTGCGCAATCTGACCGGCATGACCTCTTTGGTGCGCGTGCGTCGCATGCTCGGACTCTTTGCATTCACCTACATTGCTCTGCATTTTACGGTGTACGCCGTGCTCGATCAGGGGCTGGCGATACGTCCGATCATTGAAGACATTTTCAAACGTCCTTACATCACGGTGGGGATTGCGGGACTACTTTTGTTGTTACCTCTGGCCATTACCTCGAATAGCTTTAGTCAGCGCCGTCTCAAACAGCGCTGGAAAAAACTGCACAAGCTCACGTACGTCATTGCCGTGCTCGGTGTCTGGCACTTTTGGTGGCAAGTGAAAAAGGATGCGGTGGAGCCAATGATTTTTGCAGGCGTCCTGGCCATATTGCTGGGCTACCGCATCGTGCTGTGGCGCCGGGCCAAGGCACGCAAACGTGGCTGATACGGACGAATCCGCGCGGCCTGAACGTTCGAGCGACGGCATGCGCCCGTTGCGTCGCCTGTTGCCCTATGTGTTGCAGCACAAAGGCCACATCGTTCTGGCCTTGCTTGCCATGCTCGTGGCCGCTGCCGCCACGCTGTCATTGCCGGTGGCCGTACGCGGCATGATCGATAACGGCTTTGATGCCGCCAACACGGCCGATATTGATCAGCACTTTGTGCGCCTGTTTGCGGTCGCCATGGTCATGGGCATCTCGTCGGCCGCGCGCTTTTACTGGGTGTCCTGGCTGGGTGAGCGCGTGGTGGCCGACGTGCGTTCCGCGGTGTACGCTCATATCGTTGAGATGAGCCCCGAGTTTTTCGAGCGCACGCGCACCGGTGAAGTGTTATCGCGCTTGAATACCGACACCACGCTGATTCAGACCGTGGTGGGCTCCAGCGCCTCCATCGCGCTGCGCAGCACGCTAATGCTGATTGGTGCCGCCAGCTTGCTTGTCATTACCAGCCCCCGCTTGGCGCTCATGATGGCGTTTGTGATTCCGCTGGTACTGGTGCCAATTCTTGTTTTCGGGCGCAAAGTGCGCACGATGTCCAGACAAAGTCAGGATCGCGTCGCCGATTTTTCCGCCGTGGCCAGCGAAACCATTGGTGCCATACAGACCGTTCAGGCGTTCACCGCGCAGCGTCTGGAGTCAAAACGCTTCGCCGACAATGTCGAAAGCGCCTTTCGCGCCGCACGCCGTCGCATTGGCTACCGCTCGTTGCTTACCGTGAGCATTGTGCTACTCGTGTTTGGTGCGATTTCTTTCGTGCTTTACCAAGGTGCGATCAGCGTCGTTGCGGGCACCATGAGCGCCGGCACGCTAAGTCAGTTCGTGCTCTACGCCGTGTTCACCGCGAGCTCCACCGCGGCGCTGTCGGAAGTTTGGGGCGAAGTGCAGCGTGCCGCCGGCGCAACCGAGCGCATCGCCGAGCTGCTCGATGCTGAACCTGTGGTCGCGAATCCGATCTCGCCACAACCGTTGCCAGAACCGCCGCGTGGCGCGCTGACACTGCAGGACGTCACGTTTCATTATCCAAGTCGGCCCACGCAGCCGGTGTTTAACGGATTATCGCTGGACGTAGCGCCTGGCGAGACCGTGGCTCTGGTGGGCCCATCGGGCGCAGGCAAGACCACCGTCATGCAGTTGTTGTTGCGCTTTTATGACGTGACCGAGGGCAGCATCTGCGTGGACGGCGTCGATGTACGCGAGGTTAATCTGGTGGCACTGCGGCAACGCTTTGGATTGGTGGCGCAAGAAAGCGTGATCTTTTCGACCACGGCCATGGAGAACATTCGCTACGGCAAGCCATCCGCAAGCGATGCAGACGTGCGCGCGGCCGCCCGCGCGGCACATGCCCATGAATTCATTGAAACGTTGCCCGAGGGCTACGACAGCCATCTGGGCGAACGTGGCGTGCGTTTATCGGGCGGGCAACGCCAACGCATTGCGATTGCCCGAGCGCTGCTCAAAGACCCGCCGATTCTGCTGCTCGATGAGGCCACCAGTTCGCTGGATGCCATCAGCGAAGATCTGGTGCAGCAAGCTTTGGAACGTCTGATGGAAAATCGCACTACGCTGGTCATTGCGCATCGCCTGGCCACCGTAAAGCAGGTGGATCGCATCATCGTGCTCGAAGGCGGCCGGGTGGTGTCAGAGGGCAACCATGATGCCCTTTTGGCACAGGGCGGTTTGTACGCGGAATTGGCCGAACTTCAATTTCAGCACGCAACTTAGGTGAGACGGTCATCGAGAACGTGCTAGCGTACGCGCTTCGCGCCCGCTATTGGGCACACGGAATCGGTCTATAGCCTTATGCGTTTGCTTGTCTGGAATATTCGTTATGCAGCGGGTTATGGCGCAGCGTTTCACCTGCCGGTGCCGGGTGCCGGCTATCTGCGCAGCAACCGCCGAAATCTCGATAACATTACCGAGTTTATTCAGAGCAACGATCCGGACATCGTGGGACTTATTGAAGTGGATACCGGTTCGATTCGTTCGCGCGTGAACCAGGCCGAGAAAATCGCCGAAGCCTTGGGCCACTACTCCACCTATCAGTGCAAGTACGGGGAATCATCGTTGAACCAGCGCGTGCCGGTTCTGCGCAATCAAGGCAACGCGTTTTTGGCGGCCCCGCGCGTTCACGGCGAACGCTTTCACTACTTCGATACCGGCATCAAGCGTTTGATTATCGAGCTTGAGCTCGATGACGTTGCGGTGTTTCTGGTTCATCTGTCGCTCAAATATCGCCATCGTCAGTACCAACTCAGGCACCTGCATGACTTGGTCGTCAATGCCGAGAAACCGGTGATCGTCGCCGGCGACTTCAATACGTTTTGGGGCGGCCACGAAATGTATTTGTTCATGAAAGCGGCGGGCCTTACCAGCGCAAATACCCACGGCTGGCCGTCGTATCCGAGCCGATCGCCGCGTAAAGAGCTGGATTTTGTCCTTCACGGCCAAGGTATCGAGATTGAGAATTTCGAGATCCCGCAGGTATCACTGTCCGATCACCTGCCGCTTCTGTGTGATTTCCACGTACCGGGCTAGGTACCCAGTCGCGCAAAAATTCACAGCAGGCCGGTTGCTTCAGTGCAACAGCACTCTTATTATCAAGCTCTTTTGCAACGCACTATTGAGCCGCGTCAGCTCGCACCTTGGTGTATTTAAGACTCTGACCGGACGGGAGATTTGCCGATGGCCTCCAGCGATTACGCGCGCGAGATTTTCTTTGTGGATGGCGCTCGAACGCCATTTCTACGCGACAGCGGCCGGCAAGGGCCGTTTAGCGCCTCGGATCTGGCCGTTGCGGCGGGTCGCTCACTGATTTCGCGCTTGCCGATCAAAGCGTCGGACCTCGATGAGGTGATCATTGGTTGCGCCATGCCGAGTCCCGACGAGGCGAACATTGGCCGGGTGACGGCGCTGCGTCTCAATTGCGGGCACAAAACCACGGGCTGGACGGTCATGCGTAACTGCGCATCCGCCATGCAGGCCCTCGATTCAGCCGCCAAGGACATTGCGATCGGACGTGCGGATTTAGTGCTGGCGGGCGGCACGGAGGCCATGAGCCGCGCGCCGCTCATCTATAACGACAAGGCCGTGTCTTGGTTTCGCAGCAGCGCCAAAGCACGCAAGCCGGCAGACAAAATTAAAACCTTCGGCAAAATTCCGGTAGCGCAGTTCATGAAGCCCGTGATCGCCCTGCTCCGCGGCCTGCGCGACAGCACGGTGGATCTGGATATGGGCCAGACCTGCGAGATTATTTCGCATCGCTTTGGCATTGATCGTGCGGCCATGGACGAATACGCAGTGCAAAGTCATCTGCGACTCGCCGCGGCATTCGAGCAAGGCCTGATGGAAGAAGTGGTGCCGGTGTATGCGCCGGATGGCACGGTATACGACGAGGACACCGGGCTGCGACGCGATTCGAGCACGGAGAAACTCGCCAAGCTCAGACCGGTTTTTGATCGCCATGGCGGCATTGTCACCGCGGGCAATAGCTCGCAAATTACCGATGGCGCCGCCCTGCTACTGATGGCCAGCCGCGACGCTGTAGAGCGCTACAATTTGCCGGTACTCGGCCGACTGGTGGATACCGAGTGGTCAGGTCTTGATCCGGCGCAAATGGGTTTAGGGCCGGCCTATTCGGCCGCACCGTTGCTCACCCGTCAGCACTTGGCGGTGGACGACATCGATATCTTCGAAATCAACGAGGCGTTCGCCGGTCAGGTACTGTCATGTACCGCGGCTTGGGAAGACGACGCTTTTTGTCAAAACGAACTGGGGCTACCCGGTGCGTTGGGCACGATCGACCACGACAAACTGAATGTCGACGGCGGCGCAATTAGTATTGGCCATCCAGTGGGCGCATCCGGTGCGCGCATCGTATTGCACGCGCTGAATGCACTGAAACGCAATGACGGACGACGCGCTATCGCCACGCTGTGCATCGGCGGCGGTCAGGGCGGCGCCATGCTGCTGGAGCGGGAGTAACCAATGGACGAGAACCAAGCCATGAACGACGCGGCCAATCACTGGCACCTGACCTCCGACGACCACAACATCGGCTGGCTGGGTTTCGACAAAGCGGACAGCTCAGCCAACGTGCTGTCGGCGGACGTCATGTCCCAGCTTAACGACCAGCTGGCCGAGATTGAGGCCAACCCGCCGCGCGCTCTGATTATTCACTCGATGAAAAAATCGGGTTTCATTGCCGGCGCGGACATCAATGAATTCACGCAGCTGGATGATGAAGACCAAGCCTACGAAATGATCCGCAACGGTCAGCGCGTGTTCGATCGCCTCGAGGCGCTGAAGATCCCCACCATCGCACTGATCAACGGCTTTTGTCTTGGCGGCGGTTTGGAACTGGCGCTTGCCTGCGATCATCGCATTGTCGTGGACGAAGACTCGGCGCGCCTTGGCCTGCCGGAAGTAAAACTCGGCATTCACCCGGGCTTTGGTGGCACCGTGCGCAGTACTCGCCTTGTGGGACCACAGGCAGCGCTGGACATGATGCTCACCGGTCGTGGGCTGCGCCCGCGGTCAGCGAAAAAAATCGGTCTGGTGGATCAGGTGGTCGCGCGTCGACATTTGCATCGTGCCGCCACGCAGATGGCGCTTAAGCCCCCGGCGCGCAAAAAACTCGGCACCAAAGAAAAAGCCATGAACAGCGGCGTCATGCGCCCGCTGGTGGCCAAAATGTCGCAGCGGGAAGTCGCGAAAAAAGCGCGCAAAGAACACTACCCTGCGCCCTACGCCATTATCGATCTGTGGAAAGAATACGCGTGGGATCCGCAGCTCATGTACGAAAAAGAAGCGCGGTCTATCGCTCGGCTCATGATGACGCCGGCATCGCGCAATCTCGTGCGTGTGTTCCAGCTGCAGGATCGACTCAAGGGTCTGGCCACGAATCGCGACTTCAAACCCAGACACGTGCACGTTATTGGCGCCGGCGTCATGGGCGGCGATATCGCCGCATGGTGTGCGCTGCGCGGTATGACCGTCACGCTGCAGGATCGCGAACCCAAATACATAGGTCCTGCAATCAAACGCGCGCACGCTTTGTTCAAGAAAAAGCTGCGCCGCTCGCACCTGACACAAGCGGCCGCAGATCGGCTGATGCCGGACGTGGCGGGCGAAGGTGTCGACAATGCTGATGTCGTCATCGAGGCGATTTACGAAAACACGGAAGCAAAGCAGGCGCTGTATAAAACGCTTGAGCCGCGCATGAAGCCCGATGCCATTCTTGCCACCAATACTTCAAGCATTCGGCTCGAAGAGCTCGCGACCGCACTGTACCGCCCGGAACGACTGATCGGACTGCATTTCTTCAATCCGGTGGCCAAAATGCCGCTAGTGGAAGTGATTCACGGCGACAGCACCGATCCTGTGGAAGTAGAGAAAGGCCTGGCGTTTGCGAAAAAAATCGGACGGCTACCGCTGCCGTGTCGTAGTGCACCGGGTTTTGTCGTCAATCGCATTTTGTTTCCCTACATGATTGAGGCGATGCGCATTGGTGGCGAGGGCATACCGCTGGCCTCCATCGATAAAGCGGCCGTGAAATTCGGCATGCCCATGGGGCCGGTCGAACTGGCCGACACTGTGGGACTGGACGTATGCCTGCACGTGGCGAACGTGTTTGCGAAAGAATTTGGAATGGAAATTCCTAACCGTCTGGCAGAAATGGTTGAGCGCAAGGAATTGGGCAAGAAAACCGGTCGTGGCTTCTACGAATGGAAAAAAGGCAAAGCCGTTAAACCCAAAGCGCCGTCTGATTCAGCGCCAGCGGATCTGACCGATCGAATGCTACTGCCGTTTGTGAATGAAGCGGCCGCTTGTTTGCGCGAAGGCATTGTTGAGGATGCCGATTTGCTCGATGGCGGCGTGATCTTTGGCACCGGCTTCGCACCTTTCACGGGCGGTCCTATTCAGTACGCCCGCGACCGTGGCATTGAAAACATCATGACGCGTCTGAATGATTTGGCCGGGCGCTACGGCGAACGCTTTGCACCCGACGATTACTGGTCGCATCTGCTGGCCAGCGAAAACCGCGAGCACTAACCTTGCCTTCGCGACTTCTACAATCACGCCACGGTGAGCCGTCCGTGCGCACGATGGCGATGCCAGCTGATGCCAATTGGTTGGGCGACATCTTTGGCGGCTGGTTAATGTCCCATGCGGATATCGCCGGCGCCACGCACGCCTATCGCCGCGCGCAGGGCAAAGTGGTCACCGTGGCGGTAAAGGACTTCGACTTTGTTGCCCCGGTCTACATCGGTGATGTGGTCACCTTTTTCACCAACATCGAGCACACCGGGACCACGTCTATTAAAGTGCGTGTCAATGTGTACGCCGAAAGGCCAGGTAACGAACCGGGCCAGCATATCGAGGTGGCAACGGCGAATTTCATTTACGTGCATGTGGATGAACATCGCCAGAAGAAGGCCTTGCCGGAAGCGCCGTCGTCCTGAGCAACAGGTCATCTTCGAGCATCAACATTTGTACGTTAAACCAGTGTGATACAGATCATAGGGAGCCGCGGCGTACTATGTTAGACTCGCGGCGATATCGCGCTGAAGGCCCCGAATTTCCGAGGTTTTCCGCGTCTTAAAAAAATTATGTCAAATAAACCGGTCGACCCAAATTTGCTTAAAACCCTGACGCCGCTCGACGGCCTCAAGGCGGAAAACCTGCAGGCGCTTGTCAAAAAGACGTCGGTGGAGTCACTGAGTAGTGGGCGCTTCTTGTTCAAAGAAGGCGACAGCGAAAAGCGCACGATTTATTTGATCTCCGGCCAGGTGGAGCTGCGCACCGAAACCAAAGTGGTACGGGTCATCGCTGGCGGTAGCGAAGAAGCACGCCACCCGCTTGCCCCTATGCTGCCGCGTAAAGTGAACGCCCGAGCGCGTACGGACATTGAATACATCGCCATCGACAGTGATCTGCTCGATGTGATGCTCACGTGGGATCAGACCGGGTCTTACGAGGTCAGCGAGCTGCAGGACGAGGAATCCAACGAAAGCGATGACTGGATGACCACCCTCCTCCAGACCAAAGCGTTTCACAAGATTCCGCCCGCCAATATTCAGGCCATCTTCATGCGTATGCAGCGGGTGTCCTACAAAGCCGGCGACTTGGTCATCAAACAAGGCGATGAAGGCGACTTTTTCTACGTAATCACGGAAGGCAAGTGCGCCGTGACGCGCGAGACCCCGTTGAACAAAGACGGTATCAAGCTGGCCGAGCTGCGTACGGGTGATACCTTCGGCGAAGAAGCTCTGATTTCAGAGGCCAAACGCAATGCGACGGTCACTATGCTGACCGACGGTGTTCTGATGCGCCTGGCCAAGGAGCACTTCAACAAACTGCTCAATGAACCCATGCTCGATTGGGTAAACCTAAGTCAGGCCAATCAGATTATTGCGGCCGGTGGCCGCTGGCTGGACGTGCGTCTGCCAAGCGAATACGACAATTTCCACCAGCCGGATGCGGTAAACATTCCGCTTTACTTCATTCGCCTGAAGCTCAAGACACTGGATAAGAATACGCCGTATGTGGTGTGCTGCGATACGGGCCGACGTAGCTCGGCAGGGGCTTATATCTTGAGCGAGCGTGGTTTCACCACGCATGTGCTTGAAGGCGGGCTCACGATGGCCCAGGATCACGGCAAGTAGCCGCAAGCCAAGGGCTTACATGGTGTGAGTGGGCTTATCGCCTGAGAGCGCACCGGCCAGATAATTCTCGATTTTGCGCTGCGTATTGCCGCCGTCCTGTTCGCTGAACTGTACGCCAATACCGGCCGTACGCTTGCCCTGAGCCCCTTTGGGCGTCATCCAGACCACGCGGCCCGCGACAGGCAGCTTCTCGTTCTCATCCATCAGATTCAGCAACATGAAGACCTCGTCGCCAAGTCGGTAGGTGCTGCCCGTCGGGATAAAAAGACCGCCGTTGTTCACAAACGGCATGTACGCCAGATACAGCGCACTTTTGTCCTTGATGGTTAGCGTCAGAAGGCCAGGTTTACTCATGTTGCTCGACGTCGTGGTGGTGTAGATCGAAAACGCAGTGCCCAAGGCACCAGAACGGCCTCCAGCAGTTGCTGTGCATTCAACGACGTATCTAACTGTCGCTGAGCTCGACGCAACTGATCGAGGTAGTCGAATAGCCGACTCAACTTAATTTGATTCAGGTCATCAGGCAAGTCTTCAGGGCGCAAATTGTGAGCCACGTCGCGGCCGGCGACACCAAAACGTACTCGGATGACATCGGACACGCGTCTGGCCAGCCATTCGAGGCAACGTGCCGGGTTCGCCTTTACCCAGCGTGCCGCAATGCTTGCCGGGTTGGCCTGCGAACTGCTGAGCGCGCGCAGATCCGCCGACAGCGACTCGATGGTCTTGCCAAAGTCATCTTCGTGCAGAGCCAGAGCGGCAAGCGGAGCGCCATTGGCTAAACGCAGCAGTCCGGGCCAGTGCGGATTCGCGCTATCTTTTGAACGCAGCCACGCCATCCCGACATCGGTGTCCGGCCGCGGGACGGCCACACCCTGACAGCGGCTCAATATCGTGGCCGGCAGCGCCGAGAGTCGATCCGCCACGAGGATCAGCACGCTATCGCCAGAGGGCTCTTCCAGCGTTTTGAGCAGCGCGTTGGCCGCGCCCTCCGTCATCGCATCCGCGGGCTGAATTAATGCGACCTTGCGGCCGGTTGCGAGACTCGACAGCGTGAGCTTGCCAATCAGCGCACGAATTTGATCGACCGAAATGGTGCGTTTGTCTTCTTCGGGTTCAATGCGGTAGTAGTCCGGATGGTTATCGGCCGCCACCCAGTGACAGGCCGGGCAGTCGCCACAAGCCGTGCTGTTGGCGCACAAGCACACCGCCGCGACCTGGCGCGCCAATGTACGTTTGCCCAGACCCGCCATGCCGTGCAGTAACAACCCATGCGCAAGACGTCCTTCGCCAAGCGCGCTTGTGATGGTCGACAGTGGCGTTTCATGCCATGGCATCGTTGCGCTGATCAACGCGCTATCTCCGCGCAAAACTCGCTGATAGCGTCGCGCGTTGCCGCCCGTACCGCGGGCAAAGTCGCGGACGCATCGATGCGGCGAAAGCGCGCTGGATTGGCCTGCGCCCGCGCGTTGTAACAGGCGCGAGCGCGATCAAAAAAGGCATTTTTTTCACGCTCAAAGCGATCGGGTTCGGAGCGCTTTTTCGCGCGCGCAAGACCTACCTCTACATCCACATCCAAAAGCAGGGTCAGGTCCGGCCACAAATCGCCGTGTATCCACTCACCGAGCGCTTCAATGCGCTCGGTTTCGATGCCACGCCCCGCGCCCTGATACGCGAAAGACGCATCCGTGAAACGATCGCAGATCACCCAATTGCCGGCCTCAAGCGCCGGACGTATGACCTCCACCAAATGCTGTTCGCGCGCTGCAAACACCAGCAGCAGTTCGGCACGTGGGTGCAGCACCTCGTGCTCACGCGGTGCCAGCACCAATTCGCGTATGGCTTCGGCTATGCCGGTGCCGCCGGGTTCACGTGTGCACAGCGTTTGGATGTCACGCTTATGCAGCTGCTGTTCTATTTCCGCAATCACGGTGCTCTTGCCCGCACCCTCGATGCCCTCGAGGGTAATAAAGCGACCGCGCGAATGCTTGTCTTCGTGACTCACTAGTTTGCCCGTAGTGTTTTCAAATACCGTGCTACCGCTTGCTCGTGTTCGGCCAGCGTGCGCGAAAAATAATGGCTGCCATCACCTTTACCCGTGGCGACAAAATACAGCGTTTCGCCCTCCAGCGGATTGACCGCCGCAGACAGCGAGCCCTGGCCGGGCAACGCAATCGGCGTTGGCGGTAGTCCGGATCGGGTGTAGGTATTGTAAGGTGTGTCGGTGCGCAAATCGCGGCGCGTGATGTCGCCGTTGAAGGTCGGTCCCAAGCCGTAGATCACAGTGGGATCCGTTTGCAAACGCATGCCTTTTTTGAGTCGGCGGCAAAACACCCCGGCGATGTGTGGCCGCTCATCCGCCCGACCCGTTTCTTTCTCGATAATCGACGCCAATATTAGCGCCTCGTCCATCGATGCCAGCGGGCAATCCTGACTGCGCTGCGTCCAGATGTCGTCGAGTCTGGTCTGCATGGCCTGCGCCGCCTGCTTCAGTATCACCGTATCGGCCGTGTCCCGCGCAAACACGTAAGTATCCGGAAAAAAACGCCCCTCCGGATGAATGCCGCTCATGCCCAGCTGCGTCATGACGGCCGCCGCGGTCATCTGCGGATCGAGGGTCTGGTCCACCGTGGGTGTGGCGGCAAGTGCCGCGCGAAACTCACGAAACGTCCACCCTTCCACCACGGTTAGAGAGTAGGTGACCACTTCGCCCGAGGTGACTTGCGCCAGCAAATGGTCCAGCGACAGTCCCGGCGACAATTCGTATTCCCCCGCCTGAACGCGGGCAGCGAGTTGTTTGTAGCGCGCGTAATAGGCCAGCAAACGTGGATGCGCATAGCCACCCTGCTCCGCCAAACGCCGGGCCATGGCGCGAAAACTCATGCCCGGCTCAATCACCAATCTTATCGGCGCCTCACCGGGCACGGCCGGGAGTGCCAGGCGCTGTTGGATTTGCCACGCGGCAACGGTCACGGCGACAGCCGCCAGGACGATGATCACCCCAAGCGCGCGCAACAGTGTTTTCAATCGTGCACCCATCACGGCAGCAGTACACTCCCGCTCAAAATATCGTGCACGGCTTGTGCCGCCGAGAAATCGGAGAACGCGACACTGGCCAGCTGCCGCACCGGCTGGGCGCCACGCACGCTGTTGGTCAGAAAAACCTCATCGGCCAGTGCAATATCCGAGCGGCGCAAGCGCTTCTCCTGAATGTCAAAACCCAGTGCGGCGCCACTGTCCAAAATGAGTCCGCGCGCGATACCCGCCACCCCGCAGCGATCAAGCGGCGGTGTGAAAAGCAACGGCCCGCTGCGCACAAAGACGTTAGAACTGACCGCCTCAACGACGTGGCCGCTGGTGTCGCACAGCAAGCCTTCATCAGCGTCCATCGTCGCGAGCTCACGCGCGGCCATGACCTGCTCCAGTCGGCCCAAATGTTTGATGCCGGCCAGCAGCGGCTGCTCCCCAAGTGTTGTGGTGAGCCACTGCAAAACAATACCGTTCTCTTGCCACTGTGCGAGGGCGGCCGAGTGCTCATGCAACTCCCACAGACGCCTGGATCCGCTGGCGGCCTCGGGCGTGTAACCGCGCCCGCCACCGGCCCGCGTCACCGTGAGCCTAACCACTGCGTCCTGCGGCAGATCCATGAGCGAGATGTCGCGCTCCAGACGTTCCTGATTGGGGACGTCCAGACCCAGCACACCACAGCCGCGCTCAAGGCGCCGATAGTGCCGTGCGAAATGGGCGATCTCGCCGTGCGCCACGCGCATCGTTTCAAACACACCGTCGGCGTAGCGCAGGCCCCGATCATCGATCGGCCAGTCGCCGCCCGGTTCGCCATCAATCCAATAACGTGTGGTCATGCGCAGATCCTTTACGAAGCCAACAGCGCCAAACGCAGGCCGCGTGCTTTGGCGCGCGTTTCCTGCAATTCTGCTTCCGGTATCGAGTCGGCTACAATGCCCGCTCCGGCACGGAAGCGTACCGTCGTATCGTCGCACACTGCCGTGCGAATCAGAATATTGAAATCGCCGCTGCCGTCGTGATTCAAATAACCCATGGCGCCGGTGTACGCGCCACGGGGCGCTCGCTCAAGTTCGGCAATAATTTCCATGCAGCGCACTTTCGGGCAGCCGGTAATGGTGCCGCCCGGATACACGGCACGCAGCGCCTGGCCGGGGCCGACGTGTTCATCCAGTTCGCCGCTGACGTTCGACACAATATGATGCACGTGGGCATAACTCTCGATCACCATAAACTCATCCACACGCACACTGCCGGCGCGGGCCACGCGACCCAGATCATTGCGCTCAAGATCGATCAGCATCACATGCTCGGCGCGCTCTTTGGGGTGCTCAATCAATTGTTCACTCAGTGCTTCATCATGCTGCGCATTGTGTCCACGCGGCCGCGTACCGGCGATCGGGCGCGTGTCAATGCGCCCCTCGCCCAGACGCGCCAAACGTTCTGGCGAGGAACTCAACACATACTGTCCCTGCCAATACATCAAACCCGCGAACGGTGCGGGATTGGTCTCACGCAGACGTCGATAAACATCATGCCCCTGAATGTGCGGCGCCAGTGATGCTCGCCACTCACGTGACAAATTAGCCTGAAAAACATCGCCGGCGGCGATGTACTCTTTGGCCTGCACCACGGCCTCAAGATAGGTCGCAGGTGCGTCCTCTTCAATTTGCGTGACCAGTGCGTCACTGCTCTCGCGCCGGCCGGCCCACGTCGTACTCGCGCGTAAAATTTCGAGCAGTTCGCTGTTGCCGGCGTGTTCGCTCACCAGCCACGCACGTTCACGCTGCCGACAAACAATGACGGCCGAACGCACACGTGCAGCAAACGCCAGCGGCAGCGATGGCTCTGGCGGCAAATCGAGAACGGATTCGACCTGTCCGGCCAACTCATAACTTGCAAACACAAACCAGCCGCCACGAAATGGCAAGTCCGGTGTTTCGTCGTCTAGGTGGTGGGACGTGGGTGCCAGCGTATCGAGCCTGGCAAAGAAGTCCGTGTCGGCATCGGCACAAATGACCTGCTCGGGCTCGCAAAACAAAATGTCGAACTGGCCCAGTGTACGCAACGCCGAACCGCCCTGTGCCGCGCTTTCTAGCAGAAAAGGAAAACGCTCGCGATCTGCTTCATGCAGCGCCAGCAAGTCCGGCACCTCAGTAAGCGCCGTCACGTTGATCGGAGTGTTGGACGCCTCTGACGCCATGCGGGCAGCCGCCTTTACTTACGCGCGCCCCAGCACAAGCGTGCCGTTGGTACCGCCAAAACCAAAGGAGTTGGAAACGGCTTTATCAAACGACGCGTCGCGTGCGGTCAGTGGCACAAAGTCCAGATTGCATTCCGGGTCCGGCGAGTGAAGATTGATGGTGGGCGGCAGGACCTGTTCACGCAGGGCCATGATCGAGAAGATCGCTTCCGCCGCTCCGGCCGCACCCAACATGTGTCCCGTCACCGACTTGGTGGAACTCACCGCAAGTTGGTCCGCCGACGCACCAAACACACTGCGAATCGCTTTCACTTCGGCGCGGTCGCCGAGCATGGTTGAGGTGGCATGGGCATTAATGTAACCGACGTCCGATGGCGCACAACCGGCATCGCGCAATGCGCTGGCCATACTGGAGGCGGCGCCCGCGCCGTTCTCTTCCGGTGCGGTGATGTGATAGGCATCGCCGCTCATGCCAAAGCCCAGAAGCTCCGCATAAATGGTGGCGCCGCGCGCCTTGGCGTGCTCCCATTCTTCAAGCACCAGCGACCCGGCACCGTCTGCCAGCACGAAGCCGTCGCGATCGGCGTCCCAGGGACGACTCGCCTCCGCCGGTGCATCGTTACGCGTCGAGAGTGCTTTGGCTGAATTAAAGCCGCCCATGCCTAACACCGACGTCGCCATTTCGGCACCACCGGTCAGCATGACGTCTGCATCACCATAAGCAATGCAGCGCGCGCCAAAGCCAATGTTGTGCGCCGCCGTTGTACAGGCGGTCACAATCGAGAAATTCGGCCCGGTGAGTCCCAGGTCGATTGATACCTGCCCGGCCACCATATTGATGATGCTGCCCGGCACGAAAAAGGGAGAAATTTTCCGCGGCGTGCCACTGCTGCGGTATTTCTCGTAGTTTTGTTCGATGGTTGTGATGCCACCGATGCCAGAACCAATCGCAATGCCGATGCGTTCCGGCGGCGTGGTGTCCACCGACAGCCCGGAATCGGCAAACGCAATCTTGCTGGCGGCGATACCGTAGTGCATGAACACATCGCAGCGACGAATGAGCTTCCGATCCATGTAGTCGGTAGGCTCGAAGTCTTTCACCTCCGCCGCAAAATGCGTGTTCAACTCGCTGGTATCAAATCGAGTGACCGGCCCGACGCCGCTAATGCCCTCGCGAACATTTTTCCACGCCTGTTCGACGGTGTTGCCCACCGGCGAAATCAGGCCCATTCCGGTAATCGCAATGCGGCGTCTGGTCACAGTAGTTCTCGATTTAATGCCACCGGTGCATGACGCACCGGTGGAGCGGGTAGCCGCTTAAGACTGGTGATTATTGATGTAATCGATGGCCTGTTGAACGTTGGTAATTTTCTCGGCTTCTTCATCCGGAATTTCGCATTCGAATTCATCTTCGAGTGCCATTACCAGTTCAACGGTATCCAAAGAATCAGCGCCCAGATCATCCACAAACGATGAATCGTTTGCGACGGTGTCTTCTTTAACACCCAGTTGGTCAGCGACGATCTTTTTGACCCGCTCTTCAATACTCATTAGTTCGTTCCTCGTACACAAAAAAGACGTCGGCGTGCCCGACGGCGCCGCCATTGTATGTGAATCGAACGCCTCAGGCCATAACCCGACACGGCGCTATCTGGGGCCTAACTGCCCGTTTTCAAGACATATACATGCCGCCATTGACATGCAAGGTCTCGCCAGTGATGTAACCGGCACCCTCAGAGACCAAAAACCCCACCGCCTGAGCGATATCGTCCACGGCCCCGAGGCGCCCCGCGGGCACCTGTTCGATCAACGTGGCGCGCTGATCGTCGCTGAGCGCCCGGGTCATATCGGTGTCGATAAACCCCGGAGACACGGTATTTACGGTCACGCCGCGCGAACCCACCTCGTGGGCCAGCGCCTTGGAAAAGCCGATAATGCCGGCTTTGGCCGCCGCATAATTGGCCTGACCCGGGTTGCCCATACTGGCCACGACCGAGCCGATATTAATAATGCGTCCAAATCGCGCTTTCATCATGCCGCGCAGCACGCCACGGCTGAGGCGATACACGGCCGTCAGATTGGTATCCATAATGGCCTGCCAGTCTTCGGGCTTCATGCGCAGCAGCAGGCCGTCGCGCGTGACGCCGGCATTGTTCACCAGCGCGTGCACGGGGCCTTCGTTGCCCTGCACGTCTGCAATTAAGGCATCGATGCTCTCGGCGTCCGTCACGTTCAGGACCGCGCCGCGCCCGCCTTCACCAAGACGCTCGCCGATCGCTGCGGCGCCGCCCGTGCTCGTCGCGGTACCAATTACCCGATAGCCGCTGGCCGCCAAATGATCGGCGATGGCCGCGCCAATACCGCGACTGGCGCCCGTAACCAGGGCCGTTCGTGTCGTTACTTCGGTCATAGTGAGTTCTCTTGTCAATTACGGTTTTTCGATTTCGGCGGCGTGCAAAAGCGCTTCATCCATGGAGGCCGCATCATGCAGTGACCAAATTTTCGCGCGTCGATGGATGCGTTTCACCAGCCCCGTGAGCACACGGCCGGGCCCGCATTCGTAGAAACGCGCCGTGCCGTTGTCCAACAACGACTGCACCGTGCCGCTCCAGGGCACGGGCGAATACAGCTGGCGCGCCAGTGCATCACGCAGCCCGTCGACGCTGCCCGGCGCCACCGGGCCGGCGTTGTGAATAATCTCAACCTCCGGTGCGGTGAATTCTATTGCCGCCAGATCGGTGGCAAATGTCTCGGCCGCGGGTCGCATGAGCGCGCAATGCGACGGTACGCTAACGGGCAACGGCAGCACGCGGCGCGCGCCTTCGGCTTCAGCCTTTTCGGCCAGACGCGCAACGGCGGCTGCGCTACCCGCGACCACGACCTGACCGGGGGCGTTAAAATTGACTGGCTCAACGACATCGCCGTTGGCCACCGCGGCACACGCTGCGGCCACCTGCTCATCTTTCAGACCGATGATGGCGACCATCGCGCCCTCGCCGGCGGCCACCGCCGACTGCATCAGCTGCGCGCGCCGTGCGACCAGACGCGTCGCGTCGGCCAGGCCCACCGCACCCGCGCACACCAGCGCGCTGTACTCGCCCAGGCTATGGCCTGCCATGGTGTCTGGCTGGGCCCCGCCTTTGGCGCGCCATGCGCGGAACGTCGCCACACCGGCGGCCAACATGACCGGCTGGGTCCAAACCGTTTGATTGAGCTTGTCCACCGGTCCGTCCTTGACCAGCGCGGCCAGATCGGTGCCGATGGCGTCCGAGGCTTCCTCGAACGTGGCGTCGATCAGCGGATGGGCTTCGCGCAGTTCGTCCATCATGCCGACCGATTGCGATCCCTGACCGGGGAATAAAAATGCGTCTGTCATCTTCAGTCTCCGCGCGCCTCGGAAGGGGCGCCCTGCAAAGCGCGCATTAAAACACAGGCCAGCGCGCCGCCCAACGCACCGTACAGATGGGCGTCAACGACCACCGGACCGCCCGCGGCATTCGCCGTCATTGGCAGCGCCCCGGCAAGTTGCTCGAACACCAGTTTCGCTGCCAGACCCAGTAGCAAATACAGTCCGCTGCGCTGCCCCTGACGCCACTCAAGCCACGCACCCATGGCAAAAAGTCCATGTAACGCACCGGATAGTCCGACGTACCAGCCCACATCTGTCGAGACCAACCACAAACCCACATTGATCGCGGCGATGCTCAAAATCAGTGCAACCCACCACCACTCAAGCGTGGCCCGAGCGTTAAAAATAACGCCGATCAGCACCACGGCCACCGCGTTCAAAAGCGTGTGTGACCACGACAAATGCACCACGTGCGCGCCCAGCAGTCGCCACAGCTCCAGCGCCGCCAGCGGCGCGCGCTCGTAGCGCAGCGCCTCGCGAATCGATTCACCACCTGCTGCGAGCAGCAGGATCAAGGCAAGTAAAGGGACAAAAAACCACCAAAACGGTGACTTATGTTCGCTCATTGAAGTCTGTCCTCAGTCAGAATTTTGCTACAATCGCGGGAATTTTTTGATGCCGCAGGCATCCTACCTTTACAACACATGAGCATCAGCATGAGGCCCACTGCATGAAGTCCGAAAACCATCGTACGCCGCGCCTGTCCGCGAAGAGCGCCACCTTATCAGCCCGCCAGCGTGGCTTCACCCTGCTCGAGATCATGGTCGTGGTGGTCATCATCGGAATCATGGCCACGTT
The DNA here is from genome assembly GCA_045106455.1 of Gammaproteobacteria bacterium. Lineage (GTDB taxonomy): Bacteria > Pseudomonadota > Gammaproteobacteria > Steroidobacterales > JBCCMA01 > JBCCMA01. The sequence continues at coordinate 10,241 of JBGCEL010000022.1, read as the reverse complement.
TGTACTGCCCAAAGTCTTGAGTCGTCCTTACGACGCACAGCGCGCCAAGGCCCTCACGGACATGAAATCACTGCGTACCGCGCTTGAGTTGTATCAGTTGGATAATTTTGATTTGCCATCGGTCGATCAGGGCCTGCAGGCGCTGGTCACAGCGCCGCGCCCGGACATGCGCAAATACCCCAAAGGCGGTTACGTCGACAGCTTTGAAGATCCATGGGGCAACCCTTATCTGTATCGCCGTCCCGGCGAACACGGTGAATACGACATCGTGAGTCTGGGTCGCGACGGCCAGATCGGTGGCGAAGAGCAAGACTCGGATATCGGCCACTGGATGAAGAACTAAAATGACCCGGCGTCTCGATCAGCGCGGATTCACTCTGATCGAGATCATGGTGGTCGTGGTGCTCATCGGCATTGCCGTGACCACCATTGTCGTAAAGTTTGATTTCAATCTCGGGCCCAAAGAGGTGCGTGAGGAAGTGCGTCGTTTCGAGCGTCTGTTTCAGATGGCGTGGGAACAGGCGCAAATCGAAGGACGCAGCGTGGGCATTGAGATCGATCAATCGAGCTTTTCGTTTTATTCCTACGACCCGCTGCAAAGACAGTGGGTGGGCATGGAAAACGACGAGTTTTTTAAAACGCGCGAATTGCCCGACGGCATTTATTTCGATTTGCGCATGGAAGATAAAGACATCGAACTGCAAACCAACGATGACGACGACACCGACATCGACATCTCGCCGCAGGTGCTGTTGCTCTCCAGCGGTGAAGCCACGCCGTTCAATTTATACGTAGAAAGCGACACCTCGGATATCGCCTACGAACTGGTCGTCGACGTACTCGGCGACAGCGAACTCATTGAGCACGATCGTGGTTTCTAAAAACAGCCCCACGCACGCCAGGCAACACGGTCTGACGCTGGTCGAAGTACTGGTGGCGTTGGTCATCGTGACCATGGGCACGCTCGCCATCTCCAGTCAGGTGGGCCAAACGGCGCGCAACACGCGTCGGATTCAGGCCAAGACGTTTGCAACCTGGATCGCCATGAACAAAATCACCGAGCTGCGTCTGGTCGAGGGCGTGCCCAGCGCCAATCGCGATGACGGCGAAATCGAGTTCGCCGGCCGTGATTGGATATGGGAGAGCGAAATCAAACCGCCTTCCGATCAGGTTGAAAATTTCATGCGTATCGAGGTGCAAGTGTCCCTCGCCGACGAACCGGACCAGGTCATCGCCGATGCCATCGGCTTCGTTGGTCGCGGTGGCAGCGGCGCCAACGGGCGACCGTTCGATACGCGTATCGATGCAGGCCCCGGCGGCAACACACCCGGCCGGCCCACCCCAGGCAATATCGAACCTGACAGCCCGCCGGGCGGCCGACTCAATCCACGCGGTGAAGGCACCTGATGCTGCGGGCTCGTCGACAGCGTGGTTTTACACTGCTGGAGGTGCTGGTGGCGTCCGCCATTTTCGCCATCATCATGACGATTACCGTGCTGGCAATTCGGGCCGCGTTTGAGAACACCGGCCGGCTGGAAGAAAACCTTGATCGGTTTAAAGAAATACAACGCGCAGTGCAGCTCATGACGCGCGACCTGTCACAGATTCAGCCACGCTCCGTGCGCGACATTATCGGCAACGATCGTGTGCCCGCTTTGACCACCGGCGGTGACGGCGGCGGCATTGAAATGACCACCGGTGGTTGGAACAACCCGGCGAATCTGCGCCGCAGTGTTTTGCAACGTGTCGGCTATCAAATTGAAGATGACACGCTGTATCGCGTGCGCTGGCCCGTGCTCGATCGCACACAGGGCACCATCCCTCTGCGGCGTCCGGTACTGGAGGGCATTCTGGCTTTGCAGATGCGCTTTTTCGACGAGCGCGGCGACGACAGCGAAGACTGGCCGCCGCTCGGCGGTGGTGGCAATTCGATCGGCTTTGCCGCGCGTCCGCGAGCGGTGGAGTTTACGTTTGAGCTTGAAGACTATGGCGTCATCTCGCGACTGGTCGAGGTGCCCCAGTGAGCCGCTTTGCCTCACACGGCCGCATCGGCCCCAAAGTGCCCGGACAGCAGGCCGGCATCATGCTGCTGGCGGCCATGTTTTTGATCGTGCTGGCCACCACATTTGTGAGCAATCTGCTGTGGACCAATCATCTTGAGGTACGCCGTACGCGCAGCATCCTTGCTATGGAGCAAGGCGCGCAGTACGCACTTGCCGGCGAGGCCTGGGCGGCCGAAATTCTGAACATGGATCGCCGTGAATCGGAAATCGATTCACTGGAAGAACTGTGGGCTGCAACGCCGCCGGCGTTTCCCATTGAAGGCGGTCAGATTATTGGCCAGATCGAAGATCTTCAGGGCCGCTTTAATCTGAACAATCTGATTGGCGCCAACGGCGAGAAAGACGAGGCGTGGTTTCTGGTCTTTCAGCGCCTGCTTGAATCACTGAATATCGAAGCGCGCGTCGCCGATCAGGTGGTCGATTGGCTGGATCCGAATCAGGACGTCGAATTCCCCAACGGCGCTGAGGACGACGTCTATACGGGCATCGAGCCCGCGTACCGCACGCCCAACAGTTTTATTACCCACGCCAGTGAACTGCTGGCGGTCGAGGCCATCACCGGCGAGGTGTATCAGCTGTTGTTGCCGCACGTCACGGCCCTGCCGCCGGGCACGCTGGTCAACATCAATACCGCCACGGGACCGGTGATTGCCGCTCTATCAGAATCGCTGTCGGTGTTTGATGCCGAAGCGATCATCGAGGTGCGCACCGACCAGCCGTTTGCCGAAGTGGCCGATCTGGATGGTTATGTTGACCCGGACGGGTTGCCGTTGGTCACATTTTCCACCGAATTCTTCCTCGTCACCACGGTGGTGTCGCTGGACATCAGTCGCTACACTATGTTTTCCGTGCTCGAGCGCAATCCTCAAGCGGGCACGACCGTCGCGCGCCTGCGTAACCTTAGCAACGAATAAGCCCTGCCCCATGCCTGAAACGTTAGTCATCAGACTCCCAGAAGATCTCGAACAGCCGGTTCATTGGACCGTGATCGACGATGCCGGCACACGCATTGGCGCGGTCGGCGCCGGCACGCTCAGCGATGCCGCCAATCAACGCCTCACACGCGACGTGCTGGCGCTGGTGCCGGGCACACAAACGGTCTCCACGCACGCGCAGCTGCCGGTCAAAAGTGCCAGCAAAATGCTGCAGGTCGTGCCGTTTGCGCTGGAAGAACATCTGGCTGGCGACGTCACGCGCATGCATTTTGCGATTGGCGAGCGCAACGACGATGGCGAAGTGGCCGTCACGGCCGTGCGCAAAGATCGCATGCAGGGCTGGGTGGACGCGTTGCATGCCGCCGATCTGATGCCCACGATGATGGTTCCCGATGTGGCGGGAATGCCGCGCATCGACAACGGCTATACGGTATTGCTCGGCGAGAACGAAGCGTGCATCCGTGATCCCGAGGGAGTCGCCTGCTACGTCGATCTCGAATCGCTGCCAGACTTGCTCGAATTGATGAGCGCGGCGCCCGAAGCCGCCGACGAAGGCGATACCGACGATATGCCCGGAGATGCACCGGTGGTGGTCTTTTTCGAAGACAGCCAAGACCCGGACTCGTTGCTCGAAAACATCAAAGGCAAAATTTCACACGCAGAATTTCGGCGCTTGCCGGCCGGTACCCTGCCCCGTTTGGCGGCAGAGATTCTTGAACGACCGTCACCCAGTCTGCTGCAAGGCGACTTTTCGCCGCGCGGTCAGCTCGACAAGTTGTGGAAGCCGTGGAAAACCGTCGGCATTCTTGCACTGGTGCTGCTGTTCACGTCCGTGTCGTTCAAAGCCGCCGAGCTTATGACCTACAAGAGTCGCTATAAAGCGCTGCGTGCGGAGATAAACGAGCTGTATCAATCGAAAGTACCGGATGCCGTGGTGGGTCAAGCCGATCCGGTGGGCGACGTGCGACGACGTCTGCGCGGCGGTGGCGCTCAGGGTGCGGCCTCAGACTTCCTGGACGGCTTGAGCGTGCTAGCCAAATCGAAAAAAAGCGATAAAACCTATCTTGAGGGCATCAGCTTTTCCAATGGCCTCATGAACATTGAGATCATTGCACCCAACGTGCCCACACTCGACACGCTGCGCATCGCGATCTCGGATGTGGATGGCTGGGAGGCCAAGCTCACGCAAACCCGCGATAAAGACAACGTTGTAGAAGGTCGCCTGCAGCTGCAAAGGAGCGCACCATGAATCAGTGGTGGGAGTCCCTCGAGAAAAGAGAGCGCCTCATGGTAGGTGGTCTGGGCATTTTCATGGTGGTCTTTTTCTTTTATATGTTTCTGCTCGAACCGCTGTATGCGAACGCGGCCGACTACAAAGAAAAAACTGATCGCGCTGAACGTGATCTGGCCTATTTGCAACAGGCCGTGGTCGAGCTCCAAACCAGCAATAGCGGCGCGGGCCGACGTCAGCGCAATGTCGTCGACCCGAACGCATCGCTCAACGTGATCGTGGATCGCACGCGCACGGCCTACAGCCTCGCGGCCACCAATACCCAGCAAGTGGGCCCACAAAAATTACGCGTGCGACTTGAAGATGCACGCTTCGATGACGTAGTGAAGTGGCTTGGCGATCTACGCAGCCAATACGGCATCGCGATCGAGACCGCCAGTGTGAACCAGACCGGCGTGCGTGGCACCACCACGGCCAGTCTGACGCTCAGCCGCGAAAACCCGTAATGCGTCGTCTCATTATTTTGGGCGTGGTGCTCTATGCGCTGTTCATCGCACGTCAGTTTCCGGCCGACGTGGTGGCCGGCTGGGTGCTACCCGATACCGTGAAGGTTTACGGCATTCGCGGCTCAATCTGGAACGGCAGCGCGGACGCGGTAGATCCGGGTGCCGCTGACATTGTGCTGGGTGATACGCAGTGGACCATCAGTCCGTGGTGGCTTTTGACCGCACGCGCTAAGGGCACTTTGTCCACAGATTTAAGCGAATCGAGCCGTGTCGAGGCCGGCTTCAGCAAACCCTTTTTTGGCAGCAAGCTGCACCTAACCGACATTCAGGGCATTTTGAAACTCGACGCGTTGCCCGTGGCCATGCGACCGAATCAGGTCAATGGCAACGTTGGACTGTCGTTCGAATCCCTAACGCTGGACAAAATGTGGCCGGCCGCCGCACAAGGATCGGTCGATCTGGTCAACCTTAAAGTCGCCCGCCCCCGTGCCATCGACCTCGGCAGCTTCGAAATTGTCTTTGATGGCCAATCCAGCGATCCATTGACCGGCACGGTGAGCGACACGCGCAGTGGCCTGAACATTGACGGCACACTTGCGCTTGCCACAGACCAATCCTATTTATTTGAAGGCAATGCGTTGGCCACACCCGAAGCCGACAGCGCCGTGGCTGAGGCACTGCAATTTCTCGGCCCGATCAATACCGATGGCACCGTCGCATTGAGTTTTTCCGGCACGGTGGAATAACGCCGGTTAGCCTCTAAAATCCCATTCCCGCCAGCCCTGCAGTAACGGGAAATACAGCGCCAGCTTAATGGGTGAGGTGTCGATACGCTGCATCACGCGCGCGTACATCTCCAACTGCTCACGATAGACCTCGCACTGTGCATCCATAAACGCCTCGTCGGAGCCCACATCGTGCTGCGAGGTTTTGTAATCGACAATCCAGCGCGTGCCGCCGATATCCACGAACGTGCGATCCAGTACGACGTTGCGTACGCGGCCGTCGACCCACGCCGACATCGGCATTTCGGCGCGATCTTTTTTATGCGGGCCCAATAGCCAGCGCCCACGTTCGTCTTCAAGGCACAGACGGATGGCGCGCGAGACGCGCTCCGACGCGCCGGGCAGTTCTTCATTGCGCACACCTAAATTCGCCAGCATGCGGGTCGCGTACGGGTCGAGGATGTCCATCCAGCGCCCAATCCACGGATCGATCCCCTCCTGCGCAATCTGCTGCAAAATACGATGCACAGTGGTGCCAACATGGCGCGCGCTATCGCCGGCCCAATTCGCTTCGCGCTGCGTCTCAGCCGGCAGCACCATTTCACTGCCCACCCACGGTTTGGGTTGCGGTGCACGCGGCAGGAGCCACTGCGAAGGCACCCGCTTTAGATGATGCACATTCGTCGCATCCGGATCATCCTGCGCCGACGATGTGGGCGCCTCAACACGCGCGGCGGCAAAGTCGGCGTCCAGTGCTGGCCACAGCAGCGCCCCCAGTGCGCTGCCTGATGGCGCCTTGAGTTCGTCATCGTCGGTTTGTTTTACCGAGATCATCAGATGCAGCGACTCGCGCGCGCGGGTGGTGGCGACATACAACAGGCGCAGTGCTTCAGCGTGATCCCGCGCCGCTTGAATTCTTCCCACGTACTTCCCAATTTCGCCGTCATTGCCCGCCGCCTGGATGGGCGCCAGCAATCGTCTTGGCGCGCCGTCGCGGTCGCTAAATTCCACCCACTGCAACAGCGCCCGCGCATTGGGCGGCGTGCGTCGCTCAAGTGACGGCACGATCACGGTGTCAAACTCCAGTCCTTTGGCCTTGTGAATGGTCATGATCTGCAGACGTGCGTCAATGTCGCTGGCGGCATCGGCGTACAGTCGCTCGACGCCTTTGGTCAGATCATCCAGATTTTCGAGCCCGCCGGCCTCGTCAAGTGTCTCTAACAAATCAAAGTAGCTCAGCGCGTTGTTCATCTCATTGGCGGATGTCAGGCACGCCGGGCCACCCAGAGCCGTCCACGCACCCTCCACCCAGCGCCGCAGATCCTGCCGACCGCGCGCGCCCATCGCCTGAGCGAGCACGGCCTTCACACGGGCAAGCCGCACTTTGCCATCGTCGCTCAACGGCGCATGGCGCTCGTCATTGATGATGAGCTCCCACAGCGAGAAGCGCACCGAGGCGCCGGCCAAGGCGTGCAAATCCTCCAGGGTGAGTCCGCACCACGGCGCTCGCAAAATGGACAGCCACGCCGTGCGATCACCCAAATGCAGCATGGCGCGGGTCAGCGACCACAAATCGATGACCACGGGCGAATTGGCCAGCGGCAGAATATCCACGGCGTGAAACGGAATGCCGGCGTCGCTGAGGCGCGGCAATATGTCGCGCAAATGGGATCGGCTGCGCACCAAAATCGCCACGCTCGACTGCGTGTCCTGCGCCAGCGCATCGCGCACGCGATCTACAACGCGCTCGGCCTGCTGTGTGCCGTCGTCATCAACAAATGCATGGCACACCAGACCGTCACCACCGGCCGACCGCGCCGCCTGCGCCGGGGCGAACGTCACGGTGCCGTTGGTTGCGTCGCCCTGCGGCGGAAACAACTGATCGAACACCGTGTTACTTCGCTCAACCAGCGTGCTACGGGTACGAAAATTAGCGCTTAGCGACAGCGCTTCGAGTTTAACGTCACCCAAACCGTGTTGTTGCGCCTGCAGAAACAATCCCACCTCGGCGTCTCGGAAACGATAGATGGACTGCATTGGATCGCCCACCAAAAACAACGAGCGTCCGTCGCCGGGAGCCCAACCGCTGACCAATCGCTCGAGCATCTCAAACTGCGTGCGGGACGTATCCTGAAATTCATCCACCAACAAATGACCGATGCGATAGTCCAGCGCCAGAGCCAAATCGGTCGGCGCCTCCTCCGTGCCAAGCGCCATGAGCGCGCGATGCGCCTGCTCCGTAAAATCTATCTGGCCGCGTTCCTGAAACAGGACTTTGAGTTCAGCCGCCGCCATCGGCAGCACCGGCTGCAGCACCTCGAGAATCTGCCAGTCCTTGTTGTCGTAACGGATGGGTGGCAACTCGAGCAACGCACGCAGCGCGGCACAAAATGCCGGCGTTTCGCGCACAGTAGCGAACAGCGCCAGCGCCTCTTCCTTGCGTTGCTGTCGGCGCGCTTTTTCGTCTTTGTCGCGCGTCGAGCTTGGCGCCAGAATGCCGTCTTTCGCCGTGAGTTTTTTGCGCACCTCGCCGCTGTTTTTGGTCAGGAAAAAGCCGGCAATCGCACGCCACACTGCCAGGTGTTCCAGACGCGCGACGGGAATCGCATCCAGCGTACGGCACGGCGCCAGTGCGTGATCCGGGTCGAGCGCTTGCGCCGCGTTTCTAAGCACATCAATAAACGCATCGGTGGCCGCAGCCGGTAACGTGGCCGCCGCGCGCTCCAGGCCCTGCTCCACACACAGCTGCAGCGTAGCCTCAAGCGCTTCGCGCGTGAGATCGGGCCGCGCGGCGCCGCTGACCAACGGCAGCCAGCGATCACGATGCGCCAGCATGTCCACCAGCAAGTCCTCAACCCGCTCCTGATGATTATCAAGATGCCTGAGCAATGTGTTCAGTGACTCGCCCATGATGCCGTCGTCTTCAAGCGAACCGAGCAGTCGCCGAGCCGCCCGCCGATACAGCGCAAACGGACTCTGCAGGACCTCGTGGCTTGCACCAAAACGCGACAGTATCGGCATCTGCCCCACCAACGATGCGCAAAATGCATCGATGGTCATGATGCGCAGGCGCGCCGGGTTCAGCGTTAGAAACCACTCGTGTTGCTCATCGTGCGCCAGCACAGCGCGTGCCAGTGTCCACGTGACTTTTTCGTACGCGGCCTCGGGCGCGGGTTGCGCGGCCGCCGCAAGGGCTTCGAGCAAGCGCTCGCGCATTTCTGCGGCCGCTTTGCGTGTGAAGGTGATCGCCACCACCTCCTCCGGTTGCTTCACGCGCGCCAAAAGCGCGAGCGTGCGTTGAATCAACAGACCCGTTTTGCCCGACCCGGCCGGCGCCTGCACCACAAAGCTTGTCTGCGGGTTCAGCGCAGCCTGACGTGCTTTGGCGTCGTTGGGCTGAAAATCAGTCATCGCTGGCGTCCTCGCCGTGCGAAAGCGCGTCTGAGGTATTGATGCGACACAATGAGGCTAAATGACAAAAATCACAGGCGCCTTTTTCCGGATCAACCTGCGCGGCGCCGCTGGCAAAGCGTTCGCCTAAAGCGTTGAGCTGCACGCGCCAGTACTCGAGCAATCCATCCCATTCGATTTCAAGCGCACGCGCGCTGCGCTGCTTGATAATGGGTTGCACGCCCGGTATTTCCGCGCCGTCGCGGCTCACACCCTTAAAGGCAGGCTCACGTGGCCGCACAAACGCGTAGGCCACCGCATCCACCGGTTCTTTTTGCACCAATGCATAGAGCGGCAGCTGCGGCTGCGTGGGACGTTCGCCAAACCATTCGCCGATACTCGCCTGACCGGTTTTGTAATCGATGACGGCAAGATGACCGTTATCCAAACGATCCACCCGATCGATCGTCAGGTTAAGCGTTAAGCCCCCTACGGCCACACGGTGTCGTACTTCGGTACCCACGACCTCGAACGGTGCGCGTTGGCTCTCAACACTCAGCCACTGCGTGGCACGCGCCGTCAGTCGGCTTTGTTCCAGTGCACGAAAGCGCGCTGGCAATGGCAACACGCGTTGCTCGTCGAGTTGGGTGAGCACCTCATCGGTAATCTCCCACAGTTGTGACTCCAAAAAATCGCGGTCGGCCAACAGCTTCGGCAACACCTCTGATGAGCGCAGCCGGCGCCACAGTCGCTCCAGCACACCATGTAATAATGAACCGCGTTCGCGCGGCCCGAGCCCCGGCACGGGTTCTTCCAACGGCTCGGCACGCAGGCGAATCTCGGCAAACGCCCGAAACGGACAGGCGGCCTGCAGCGCCAACAGGCGACTGCCGCCACGGGTGGTTTCCTGACGGGCAATGTCGTCGAGCGCCGGCGCCTGCTCATCAATAAATGGCAGCAGCTGTCCGCCAAGCTCAATGGCTTCGTGAAACTGCGTCAGCTCAGCAAGACCAAGGTCGTCCTCCTGCACATTCTTGATCTCACGCAACAGCGGCGACCAGGACACCGGATGATCATCCACTGTGTTGGGCGCCGAGACGACCACTTCCGCAGCCGAACGCAGCAGGCGTGTCGTCATCCGTCGCGCCCGATCCAGCTCCACTCTGGCGCTACCACCAGGCATGCCGTTGGTGTGCTGCCACTCGCGTGGAATAAACGGATTGGGTCGTGCCGGTGCGGGCAAGTTGCTCGCGTGCGTACCGCACCACCACAAGTGATCAAACTGCAAACCGGTGGCCTGTTCGGGCAGCAGAATTTGCACCGCTAGATCGGGCGTCTGCGGCTGAAATTTGATGTTGCTGGCCAGCCTGCGTAACAAGGCCTGCGCCTGA